>JAMCSF010000020.1 GCA_023380795.1 Candidatus Martarchaeota archaeon
AGGGCCAGATAGTGCTGAGCAGTAGTTTGTCATGTCTGTAAGTATCACCAGGACGTGCATGTCTTCCTTGTAAGCTAGGTACTCCGCAGTCGTCAACGCCAGCCTAGGCAGTATTATCCTTTCCATCGAAGGATCAGACGACAGATTCATGAACATGACTGCCCTGTCTATGGCTCCGGTTTCCTCGAATTCGGTCTTGAAGAAGTTCGCTTCTTCGCTGTTTATTCCTATGCCTCCGAAAACCACGCTGAAGCCTTCGGATTTGTTGAGTATCTTCGCCTGCCTTGCTATCTGCGCGGCTAGCTTGTTGTGCGGCAGCCCGGAAGCAGAGAATATCGGGAGCAAGTGGCCCCTTACCAGCGTGTTCATGCCGTCTATGGTAGATATTCCGGTCTCTATGAACTCCGAAGGCTCCTCCCTTGAATAGGGGTTTATCGCGCTCCCGTTTATGTCTATTTCTTCTCCCTGGACTATTTCAGGGCCGCCGTCCCTCGGCTTGCCCATGCCGTTGAATATCCTGCCGAGCATGTCTGTGCTTACCTTGAGCTTTGCCGTTGTTCCGGTCAGCCTGACAGCAGTGTTGCCTGTGTTCATTCCCCTGGTTTCGCCGAACGACTGCACTATTGCAGTTCCATCCCTTGTATCCAGAACCTGCCCGGTGACGGTCCTCCCGTCTTCGAGCTTTATCTCGACGAGCTCGTTGTAAGCAGCATTCTTTATGCCGTCAACGAAAAGAAGCACGTTTGTTATCTGGCTTATTGTTTTGTAGTAAATATCTCCCATTTTTCCACCTTTATATCATTCTTCCGCGGCTTTTATGTTGCGCATCTCCGCCGCTAGCTTCGAGACGTCCTTGAAATACTCTTCTATCTGCTCTTCTGGAATGAACTTCATCTTTGCGACCTTCTGCTTGACCTCGAGCTTGGACATCCTCTCCGCAGGGACGCCGTGGTCAACCGCCAGAGATTCCTCGTCTCCAACCTGAAGTATCGCCTTCAGCATCAGGTACTGCTTGCGCATGGACGAATAAGTGTCCACCTCGTCGAAGGCGTTCTGCTGGAGGAAGTCTTCCCTTAGGCTTTTTGCAGTGTCTAGCGTGACCTTGTCCTGCTCCGGAAGCGCGTCGTATCCCACGAGCTGCACTATCTCGTTTATTTCAGATTCCTTCTGGAGTATCGCCATTGCCTTCTTGTAAAGGCCGGACCATTCGGGGCTTATGTTGACCTCATACCATTTTGCAAGGTCGTCTGCGTAAAGAGAATAGCTGTTGAGCCAGTTTATCGATGGGAAGTGCCTTGCGTTTGCAAGGGCGGCGTCAAGCGCCCAGAAGACCCTCGTGACCCTTAGCGTATTCTGCGATACCGGCTCCGATATGTCTCCTCCAGGAGGCGATACCGCGCCTATTGCGGTTATGGAGCCTATGCTTCCGTTGAGGACGTGCACCCTGCCGGCCCTTTCGTAGAACTCGGCAACTTTTCTCCCCAGATACGCAGGATAGCCTTCTTCTCCAGGCATTTCTTCGAGTCTTCCGGATATTTCCCTTAGCGCCTCGGCCCACCTGCTCGTCGAGTCTGCCATGAGCGCGACGTCGTATCCCATGTCCCTGTAGTATTCCGCAAGCGTTATTGCAGTATATATGCTCGCTTCCCTTGCCGCTACGGGCATGTTTGAGGTGTTGGCTATAAGTATCGTCCTGTCCATGAGCGGCTTTCCGGTTTTCGGGTCGTTGAGCTCTGGGAACGTGGTAAGTATTTCGGTCATCTCGTTGCCTCGCTCGCCGCAGCCGACGTAAACTATCAGGTCCGCGTCAGACCATTTTGCAAGCTGGTGCTGTATTACAGTCTTGCCGCTGCCGAACGGTCCTGGAACTGCCGCAGTTCCGCCCTTTGCAACAGGAAACATTGTGTCTACAACGCGCTGCCCGGTTATTAGCGGCACTTCCATAGGCAGCTTGTCCTTTACAGGCCTTGGCATCCTGACCGGCCACATCTGCAGCATGGACACTTCTGCATCCTTTCCGGAATCGGTCTTTATCTTCGCAAACGGCTCTTCTATTGTAAACTCACCGTCATTTATGGAGCTTATCGTTCCGGACACGCCAGGAGGCACCATTACCCTGTGCTTTATGAGGCTTGTCTCTTCAACCTCTGCTATTACGTCTCCGGTGCTCACGTGCGCGCCCTTTTTCTGCACCGCCTTGAGCCCCCATTTCTTCTTTGTGTCAAGAGACTCTACGTTTATGCCTCTCGCTATGAAGTCTCCGCTTTCCGCCCTTATCTTGTCGAGCGGCCTCTGTATTCCGTCGAATATTGAGCCGACGAGGCCAGGAGCCAGCATAACTGAGAGCTGCATTCCCGTGCTCTTTATTATGTCTCCGGGCCTTAGCCCGCTGGTGTCTTCGTACACCTGCACGGTGGCCATTCCCTTTTCAAGCTTTATTATCTCGCCGATAAGCTCCTCCTTGCCCACCCTCACCACGTCGTACATGTTGGGGTTTTCCAGGCCGCCGGCTATTACGACGGGGCCGGAAATTCTATATATGAATCCGCTCATGCAAACCAACTTACATTTCAAATTTTAATTAAGTGCCATCAATTCTTGTATATGTCTACGCCTAGGACTCTTTTGGCGAGCGCCTCTACGGATTCCGACTGTTCCGAAAGCTCCTTCTCCGAAGGTATGAATATCACCAAGGGCTTCGTTGCCGTTTCCGTAGCCCTGCGCGCATTTGGGCTAAGCGACAGTTTTATTGAATATGAGGCTATCACAAGATCGTATTCCTTTGAGTTCATGAGATTGAGAAGCGTAGATGAAGCCTCCTTGCCCTCGCTTATGAAAACGTCCTTGATTCCGGAAAGCTTGAACCCGAGTGCTATCTCGCGCTCGCCTATGACCGCAATCTTTCCGAATTTAGCTTCCATTCTGCTTCACCGCTTCGTTGTGCGCATAGAACGCAAAGTCTGCCTTTATCCCGTAATAGCCCTGGAGCAGCAGCGCCCTTAGCGCGTCCCTTTCGGATTCCAGCCTGAGTATGTAGCTCATTATGTATGACAATGATTGCGAGGATGCAGAGAAAGTCGGCATGAACCTTTTATAAAGCGACCTTTTCAGCACCGCTTCCAGCTCGGATAACTTTCCTGCGGAAATATACTTAGAAAGCGAATCCTGGGCACTGTCGCCCAGCAGCTTAGACACGGCATCAGGGGCCTTTCCGTTGACGGCCTCTGCTATCTGCTGTGAGCTTATGCTGCCCCCCTTTATTGCATATTGCTGGATTTCCTGCATGCCAGAGTATGACGCTTTCGCTGCATTGAGCACGTTTTCCGCGTCTATCATCGCTATTATGTATTCGTACACCGGGCCCTCATCGCCCTTGTAGAAGCGCAGCGACTCGGCGAGGTGCGTATAATAGTAGAAGCCAAGCTCTGTGAGCATTGGGGCCAGTGAGCCGTTCTTTGCATAGTCGTCTATGTGCGACATCAGCACGGCGCCGTAGCCGAATTTTGCCAGATAGTTGACTACCGAAACTACGTCCTTCTGCGCCAGCATGTTAGTATAATCCGGCTTGCTTATGCTTCCGGCCAGTATGCCCACAGGATTCTTGACCGCGAGCATGAAGTGCGACGTGTCGGTGAGCTCGTAGCCCATTGCCTTCGACGACAGCACAACTTTTATGTTCTCTATGTCCCACTTGCTTATGTAGGCTTTTACGAACGGCTGCGCCAGGGGAGGCATTGCAACGTATGCTTCCTGCAGGGATTTTGCCATCGTGGCATTTATGACAGCTTCAAAAAGGTCTGGCATCTGGTACAGCTGCGAAAGCTCATCAAGCTGCTTCCTGTACCTTGTCTCGGACAGCATCTTTAGTATCTCTTCGGGTGATTTTCCGGAAGCCTGCCTGTAAAAGTCTTCGTTGAGAAGCGATGTAGACATCGCCCTAAGGCTTCCGTACTTCCCCGTATACGTCGAATCAGTCATTTTTACCATTTATAGCCTTGATAAGCCTTGAGTAGAAGCCATCCTTCACCTTTGAAAGTATGCTGTCAAGGCCATAGTCTATTACCATTTTGCCGTCTGAGGAGTTTGCATACAGCCCGAAGGCGAAGCCTTCCTGAGCCTCGTAAAGCTTCGCTTTTGGGAACTTCTTTTTTATTAGCTGCATGTCGTCCTTTGCCGCATGCACCTCGCAATCGTTTCCCAGTGCATCAAGGGCGTTGGAGTACAGCTTCAGCACCAGGGCTTTGTAATCTTCGGTATTTTTGTATTCGGATATCGAAGCCCTTAGCTCTGCCTCGGCTGCGGAAAGCTTATCTGACATCGAACCATAAAGGAGCCTTTTGGCTTCCAGATTGGCCTTTGACTGCTCTCTTGCTTTTATCTGCGATGCCTCAAACTCTGCCTTTGAGATTATTCCCTTCGATTCAGAAGAAGCCTTCTCCTTGGCCTCGTTCATTATCCTGTCCGCTTCGGCCCTGGCTTCGCTGAGGAGCTTCGATGTTTCCTGCTCCTTGCGCTTGTCTATGCCCGCCACGATCTCTTCGAGACCCATTTGCACCACTGAATAGCTTCAGAGTATCTGCAGCAGCAGTATGAGGCCAAGCACGAATCCTATTATCCAAAGCGTTTCAGGTATAACAAAGAAGAACAGCACCTGGCCGAATTTTTCAGGCTTTTCTGCTATTATACCCATTCCAGCAGCACCTATTCCCTGCTGCGCCATTCCAGTTCCTATCAGTCCTCCGGCTATTGCTATAGATGCAGCAACAGCATATAATGGACTTACCGCTACTACCATGTTTTTCACCAAATCATTAAGCTTTAACGTAGCAATATAAATAAATTAGCAAGCATAGATAACTAATCTCGTGCTAACGAATACAGACGATTAATTTTGCAACGAATAGATTTATAAAGGCTCCATAAAACAGGCACGCTGCACATACTGTGCCCGTGCATATGCTTTTGAAAGTGGTTATGATGGAAGGAAAAGAGATTAAGATAGAGAAGATAAACGATTTTGAATGGCAGATTGACGCATCGCAGGAAAAATCGATGAACGTCCCGGTGAGGATATTTGCCAACGATTACATAGTGGATAACATACAGCGCGACAGGACGCTTAAGCAGGCAATAAACGCGGCCGGGCTTCCCACAATGGTAAAGAACATGCTCGTAATGCCGGACGGGCACGAAGGCTACGGCTTTCCAGTAGGAGGCGTTGCAGCATTCCCTGCAAGCAACGGCATAGTCTCTCCTGGGGCAATAGGGTTTGACATAAACTGCGGCGTGAGGTTGATAAGGACCAATCTCAGCTTTGGAGAGGTAAAGCCGAAGCTAGACAGCCTCATGGATACGCTCTTCAACATGGTGCCCAGCGGAGTCGGCAGCAAGGCGGCCAAGGGCTTTACGAAAAGCGATCTCGAGAAGGTCGCAGTCGAAGGGGCAGCCCAGGCAGTAAAGCAGGGATTCGGAGCAGAAGAGGACTTGGAAAGGACTGAGGAGAACGGATGCATGAATGGTGCGGACCCTGACAAGGTAAGCGACCTGGCAAAGAAAAGGGGCGTGTCGCAGCTAGGCACGCTTGGAGCTGGAAACCATTTCCTTGAAGTGCAGCGCGTCGGGAAGGTGCTCGACGAGAAAACTGCCAAGGCCTTCGGGCTTTATGAAGACCAGGTAGTGGTTATGGTCCACAGCGGCTCGAGGGGCTACGGCCACCAGGTGTGCAGCGACTACCTCAAGGTGCTTAACGACTATAACTCAAAGAACAACATAATGCTTGTCGACCCGGAGCTCAGCTACGCCCATACGGAATCGAAGGAGGCTGAAGATTACTTAAAGGCAATGAAGTGCGCGGTCAATTTCGCGTTCGCCAACAGGCAGGTGATGATGGACTCTATACGCAAGAGCTTCGAGAAGGTTTTCTTGAAGAGCTGGGACGAGCTGGGCATGCACTTGGTATATGACGTGGCCCACAACATAGCCAAAGAGGAAGAGCACGAAGTCGACGGAAAAAGGATGAAGCTTATAGTCCACAGGAAGGGAGCCACAAGGGCGTTCGCGCCTGGAAGGCCAGAAATACCAAAAATATATCGCGAATACGGGCAGCCAGTATTGATACCAGGAAGCATGGGAACCTCGAGCTACGTGCTTGCTGGCCTTGAGGGGGCAATGAAGCAGAGCTTCGGCTCTTCCTGCCACGGTTCGGGAAGGCTCATGTCCAGGCACCAGGCCATAAGGGAGATACCTGCGTCAAAGACCCTTGGAAGCATGCGCGACAAGCACATCGAGCTCAGAGTAAGGGACAGGAAGCTTGTCAGCGAAGAGTCAGAGCTTGCATACAAGAATGTTGACGACGTGGTTGCGAGCGTGGCAGGAGCCGGAATAACAAAGATTGTGGCGCAGCTGCTGCCCGTAGGCGTAGCTAAAGGATAATCAGGAACGAAACAAAACCAAAAAGAAAAAGAAGGAAGAAGATTACGGATTGTCCTTCCTGGCCAGGTTTTTGTATGTTTCTTGCGCAAAAGACTTGTCTTCGTAAGCGCGCATAGCGACCACTTTGTCCATTATGCTTTCTATGAATTTCTTTAGGTCGTCTGCGGAACCCTTTCCGTACCTCACGTATAAGTCGCTTTTTCTTACGCCTTTGCTTCGGCTATTGAAAAGCTGGAGCTTGGTTAAGGCCCTGCCTTTGGTGTTTGGATCTTCCAGAGCCATAGTCATTTCGAAGCCTGGAAGATATAGCTCGCTGCCGTTGAGCGCAAAACCATGCTTGAACATGTCAAGCAGGTTTGCGCTTCCGCTTATGGAATGGTTTACCACCCACCTGCCTGCCAAGCTTTTGTTTACATGGCCTTTCTTGAATGCGGATTCCTTAGTCTCAGCAACATCGTTAAGAACATATATTGAAGCAAGGTAGCCTTGCTTGAAAAGTTCCTTCCCGAACTTTCCAGGGATATGCGTTTTGTCGTAATACTTTGCGAATTTTGGATTTTGCTTTTTGTAATTTTCAACAACCTCATTGTTGTGCTTTATGGCAGAAGAGAGATAGTTTTCAAGGGCGTCCTTGTCATAGAAAAAGAATTGCCTTCCGTTGCGGCCCTCTTTCTCCTTCTTCTTGTCGAAAAATAGCTCGCCTTGGCCATCCAAGTAAGCTACACGGTAGTTTGTAGCTACGATATTCCTGATTTTTATTTTCTTTGACTTAAGCTTGCTCGAATGCTCGCTCCTTACAGCGGACAGGGTCAATCCGTATTTCACAGGGAGAACGGTTATTACATCTTCCCCGTTCAGCAGCCATTTATATTCGTGTGTTACGCCATTAGCGCTTTTAGATGAGCTATGAGCATTCTGCTGCACAGTAGCGTCTGCTTGCTTGTCGTTTGCCATTTTATCTTGCAGTTTTTCCACCATTTTAACACCTTTGAACCTAACTAAAAAATAGAGAATATTTATATGTTTTGTTGCAGATAGACCGAAAAAACAAAACTATAAATATGGGTATTGTGCATTATTTTATCTATATTAGAGGGTGGGTTGTTGGAAGACAAGATAGTAATAAGCTTGATGACCGAGCCTGGCAAGAAGAGGCATACGTGCCTTGCCTGCGAATCCTACAAAAAGGAGATAAAGAAAAAGAACAAGGAAGCGCTTCTCCTTTATATGAAGCACATATACGAAGTGGCCCAAAAATCTGGTGGCAACAATTTCATAATACGCAAGAGCGAAGTGCTGAAAGAAGGCTCACAGGACAAGATGGATGAAATAATCTTATCGCTGCCAGAGCATGCTGACGACAAATGATTACTGGTTTTCAAATGGTTGACGGGCTTGTAAGGGTCAGCAGCGAAGAGGCATTCGACACAGTACTCAAAAGAGCCACCGCTGCAATAGAAAAAAGAAACATACACATATTTGCAATAATAGACCACAGGAAGAATGCAGAAGCGGCAGGCATGGATATGGATAATGCAACATTAATAATTTTTGGCAGCCCCGAAGCAGGCACAAAGCTGATGCAGGACAAGCTTAGCATAGCAATAGACCTTCCCCTTAGGCTGCTGATAAGCAGCGAGGATAGGAAGACAGTGCTGCGCTATTACAACCCGCTGCACATGGCAAAGGAGCACAAGCTCGACCGCAACCTTGACGTGATAAACAAGGTTTCCGGGCTTCTCAATGCTGTTGTGATGGAAGCCGCAGGAAAGGCTTGAAAATATAATTAAGTGCAATCACAAGTGCAAATCGCGCTTTTTTGTGTCCATGCCCTTTGCGAGCTTCATGATTTTTTTAAGCTCATTTATCCTTATCGATGCCAGACCACGTATGGGAAAACGGCATAGATATAATTTCGATCCGAAAAGCATTCCCTTTGGGCCATAGTCAGGGATTCCAGAGCTGTCAAACATCTGGTATGTAACCTTTCCGATGAAGCATACGACCCTCGGCTTGCCGGCCTTGACTGCTTTGAGCATGCGCTCTACGCCGTAAGCCGCTTCTTCTTTTCTGAGCTTTGAAACATCAACAGTTGGCCTGTCTATCAGGTTTATGAAGTTTAGCCTGTACTTTTGGACGAACCTTTTTTCATACATTTCCTTGAGTTCGGAATCATTTTTAAGCAGTGCAAGCGGTTCATTTATTATTCCTGACCTGCTGAGAAGGTACCAGAACATCTTGTTGTTGGAGAACGGAACGCCACGCCCATAGGAGCCTGGATGCGGATTTATTCCTACGAACATTATTAGCGCGTTAGTTGAAAGCTTATAGCGTATATTTCCATATTTCAAGGCATCACTTGTTGACGTGGCATGCACAGTCAATCCTTCGGGTAGGTTATCCTGGTCCCTTTGACCTTGGCAAACGAGGTAAGCTCGTGCGGCCTGAATCCGGAAATGCCCGATATGTGGAAAACTTTCCTTCCCCTTACAGTGAGCGCATCCGCAATCAGGGACCTGTGGCACCTGAATGGATTGCCTTCCGCACACATTATTGCCAGTGTGTGCTTCCTGCTTATGCCTATTAGCTTCAATACAGCACTGGTGAACTGGCGCGTCTGCATGTAGTCCGCGAAGCCCCTGAAGCTTTCGTTTCTCCACCCCATATTAATGGATTCTTTTGAAGGTTTTCTAAGGCCCCCAAGCTCCTTGAAATGAACGTAAGCTATGCCGTTCCTCTTAAGCCGCGATGATAGCCTTGACTCGTTGAAATCCGGCTGATGCCTGGATTTAGGGATTGTCCTGACGTCCACAAGCATATCGACCGAATGCGATTTCAATATTTTTATGAACTTCGATATTTCCAGGTTCGAGTAGCCCAACGCGTATATAGGATTCTGGCCCCTAGGCATAATAGCATATCTCGCAATGGATATTAACGCTTATCGCAATTGTTTATAACAGGGAATGAATTTTGTTTTCTTTGATGCCGAAGCAAAATTCTGTCACACCGGATAAAGCAATACGCTGCACCTTGCTGCCTTAAATAACCCCAATAAGCATTTGTAAATGCAAAAGTAGACATGGTGAATCATACGCCGGATAGAATAAAGACGAATATCAACGCAATAGACACGTACCCGAAACTCATATTGGCACTCATATTGCTGGAACTTGTTTTGAGCATAATACTTTACGCGATAGGCCATTTCAAGGATAACGCTTATGCACGAGGAGTGGGAGTAGGATTGACAATAGCGTGGGTCACTAGCGTAGTGGCATACATAAGCGTGAGGGTAAGGTCAAAGCATGTTTGAAAGCAATGAGGATAAGAAAATATTACGTCCGAGGGGTCGGTGCCTGCCTGACAATAGCATGGGTTACAAGCGCACTCGCTTATTGGAAAACCGGAGGAAGCCAAACCGATGCCAAGCTTATATTGTTTGAATTTGCACTCAGCATAATATTTATTGTCATTTCATTATTCGTGAAAGAAAGCCCGGTAGCAAAGTAATTATTTTTTATGCGCCCCTGCCGGGATTTGGACCCGGATCACAAGCTCCGCAAGCTCGTGTTCTATCCAAGTTATACTACAGGGGCAGCAGATAGATGAACAGTAAGAGTTTGCCGCTTTATCTTTAATAACCTTATCAGGACGTGAATTGATGGAATCATTTCGGTTTTGAAAAGCAAACAAAAGTTTTATAATCTCCGTTTTGATATAAACTTACTTATCCAACGCTTAGGGGCCTTGAATGTTCCATACTTACCTTACGATACTGATACCATCAATAGTTGGGGCCATAGTCACGCTTGTTGCCACAATGTTCCTCATGAGGTATATGGGGTATTCGGGAATAACGCTGGTAGACCATAACAAAAGGTCAAAGCCCGTGCTCCCCACAGGAGTAGGCTTCGCAATAGCCTTCGGATTTTCCGTAGGGCTAATGGTGTACATATTCGGAAGCAGCTTCGGGCTTTATACGCCAGTAGCCTCGCTCGAAGATCTATTCGGGATAATAACCGCGGTTCTGCTAATAACGATAGTCGGCTTCATAGACGACATAAACATAAGGATGAGCAAGGCAAATACCGAGGACAAGGTCGGATCGTGGGCTGGGCTCAAGCAGTGGCAGAAGCCAGTGCTCACGTTCATGGGGGCAATACCTCTAATGGCAATAAATGCCGGCATTTCAGTTGTGAGAATACCGCTCGTAGGAAACATAGCCCTTTCTATATATTACCCGCTCGTAATAGTACCTCTTGCGATAATGTTCGGGGCCAACGCGTTCAACCTGCTGGGCGGGTTTGACGGAATAGCGACTGGAACTGGCACCGTTGCAATTTTTGCGCTTTTGCTTTACAGCTTAATTTACGGGACTTATACAGGAGCATTGATTTCTGCAATACTGTTCGCTTCAATGCTGGTGTTTACGGCCTTCAACATATATCCTGCAAGAATGGTCCCTGGAGACAGCTTCACTTATTTCTTCGGTGCCGCAATAATAGCTGACATGATAATAGGAAACATGGAATCGTTCGGGATAATAGTTTTCATGCCGTGGATAATAGAGTTCCTTCTACATGCGAAGAAGAAGTTCCACAGCAGCGACCTTGGAACACTGCAGCCAGACGGAAGCTTCGTATCTAAGTATGGCAAGAAGGTATACAGCTGGACGCACGTAATCATGAAGATAGGAAAGCCCAAGGAATGGCAGATCTCTGCTTACATGTGGGCAATAGAAGCAATTTTCGTTGTTTTGGCGTTCGTAATGAAGTCTTTTGCACTGCTCTGATTCTGCACGAGCTCTCCTCACCTATAAATAAATTTAGTAGAAAAGGTGTATGGACGTTTGGATGGAGGAGATTGAGTCTGAAAAGATAGAGAAGCTTGATCTTAAGCAGACTTACAAGACGCTTGGCTCGAGCCAGAAAGGGCTATCTTCTAAAGAGGCAGATAAGCGAGTAGAATCATACGGCTACAACGAGATAACAGGAAAGAAGCCCAACTACGCCCTCATATTCCTTAGAAAGTTTACCGGGCCAGTCCAGCTAATCCTGATAGTTGTGATAATTCTTTCTTACATACTCAACAGCATCAGAGACGTATACATAATAACTGCGCTTCTCGTTTTCAATGCAGTAATAGGCTTCATAGAAGAATACAGGGCCGACGAATCCGTTGATGCGCTAAAGGACAGGCTTTCGAGCTCGGCACGGGTGCTAAGGGACAACAAATGGCAGGTAATAAAAGCCAAGATGCTGGTTCCAGGCGACATAATAAAGGTCAAGCTCGGGGACATAATACCGGCGGACTGCAAGGTGATAGAGCCTGAAGAGCTCCAGGTTGACGAATCCATAATCACCGGGGAGTCAATGCCGCAGGGAAAGAAGGAAGGCGACCTGCTTAGGCAGGGCTCGACGGCCAAAAGGGGAGAGGCCCTTTGCTTAGTAATAGGCACAGGCTACAACACAGTATACGGAAAGACTGCAAAGCTTGTGCAAAACGCCAAGGTAAAGTCGCATCTGCAGAAGGCAATAATGGGGATTGTGAAATACCTGCTCCTCGGCGACGGAATAATACTTATCATAATGCTTGCATTCGGCCTTCTCGTGCTGCATCAGAACATACTCATAATAATAAAGTTCCTTCTCGTGCTCTTAATCGCTTCCGTACCTGTGGCGCTTTCTGCCGCATTTACGGTTTCCATGGCTTTGGGAACCGAGAAACTTGCAAAGAAAGGAGTATTGGTAACAAAGCTGGAAGCAATAGAAGACACTTCGAACATGGAGATATTGTGCATGGACAAGACTGGCACGATAACCAAGAACGAGATAACAGTTAGGGCAATAAAGAGCTTCGGAAGCTCAGAGGATGAAATTGCGAGATATGCCGTAGAGGCTTCGAGAAAAGAGGACAACGACCCTATAGACAATGCAGTCATAGAATACGCCGAAATAAAAAAAGTAAAAACAAGCCCTCAAAAAAAATTCTACCCGTTTGACCCCTCTACTAAGAGGACATCTGCAATAATAGGTTCTGGAAAAGGCAGCTACTATGTAACCAAGGGCGCAGTGCACACCGTAATGACGCTCGGCATTGCCGGCAGGGTAAACAGAAAAGAGGTATTAAAAACAGTAGAAGAGTACGCCGCAAAGGGGTTCAGGACAATAGCAGTGGCCAAAAGCGAGGATGGAAAGCGTTGGACGCTATGCGGGCTTATGGCGTTGTACGATGCGCCGAGAGAAGACGCGAAGGAGCTTGTCGATGAGCTCCACGGGCTTGGAGTAAAGACGAAAATGCTTACTGGCGACAACATAAAAGTGGCGACGCAGATAGCCAGCGAGGTAGGCATGGGAAACAAGATATACGACATAACTGCGGAGCGCAAGAACGAGAAAGAACTGCAAAGAAAAATCGTCAGCGCAGAGGGATTTGCAGACGTTTATCCTGAAGACAAATATATTATAGTAAAAACGCTGCAGAAGGACGGATATATAGTCGGAATGACTGGTGACGGAGTCAACGATGCGCCAGCGCTCAAGCAGGCAGAGGTCGGCATAGCAGTCGAAAGCGCCACCGATGTGGCTAAAAGCTCGGCCGCATTGGTGCTCACTAAAAACGGCATAGAGGTATTCATAGACGCTGTAAAGGAGAGCAGGAGAATATTCCAGCGCATGATTACCTATTCCGACGTGAAGATACTCAAGACGTTCCAGATAATAGGCTTCATAGCGATAATGTACCTGTTCTTCAGGTTCATAACCATACTGCCTTTCATGCTGATAATATTGATATTCACAAACGACATAATAAACATAACCATATCCACCGACAATGCCGAATATTCAAAAAGCCCTGATGTATGGAACGTGAGAGGGCTCATGTATTCTTCTGCGATAATAGGCATATTCCTTGTGCTCGAAACGCTTATGCTTGTTCCGATATTCAGGGGAGGCCTTTTTAACCTGACGATACCAGCTTTCCAGACCGCCACTTTTGTGATGTTCAATATAACCAACGAATTCAGCGTGCTCAACATGAGGGCCAAGGGCTTCTTCTGGAAGTCCAGGCCAAGCAAGACGCTGGCCTTCGCAATAGCGTTCGGCATTGCAGTGGGCTTGGTGCTTTCGTACTTCGGAATATTCGTCCCTAAGCTCAGCCCCTACGAGCTGCTGACCATAATAGGATTGGGCGTTGCTGCACTGTTCATAAACGATTTCGTAAAGGTAGCAGTATTCAAGAAGCTGAAAATGAACTGAAAAGAATAAGAATCAAGAGCTTTCAGTGTATGAAGCTCAGCAGATTCCCGGTTATTGACTGGTATGCTTCGCATGCGGTCCACTGCTTCGGCTCCTTGCCTTGCTTTATCTCCTGCCTTGTCTGCTTTGCCAGCTCGCTGGACCATATTCCGGAAAGGTCAAAGCCACTCTCCCTTATGTTGCCTATCTTCTTGTCCCACATTATCGAAGGGTAAACGAACCCGTAGCTGTCCATGAATAAGGAAGCCTCAAGGCTCCTGCTTTTCATGGGCATTTCTCCGGTCTTTGTGTAATAAAGCAGTTTCTTTAAGAACACGCTTTCTATCTGCGGTATTATGCCCAATTCAAAATCCCTCTTCTTTATGAACTCGGCTATCTCGTTGGATATTATTTCTGGAGCGCCTTTTACTTCTATGCCAGTGTTCCCATAATAGTTAGATGAAACCTGGCCAAGATTCAGGTGGAAATCGTTGTAGCGGACCTCTGGTATGTCCTTCTTTACCTCTTCTATTGTCTTCATTAGCTGGCCCTGGTTGAAGGTGCTCATCGTATAGCCGAAAATGAAGTACAGGTTCTTGTATTTCTTCTTGAGCTCCATCAGGTCGCGAAACATGCTTATTGCCTTGTCGTAGTTTCCTGGAATGCCCCTTATCTTGTCGTGCAGCTCGCGGTATCCATCAAGGCTCACAGTTATTGACACTTTCGGTATTCCCAATTCCAATATCTTAGAAAGCTTGTCGAGCACCATCTGCCTTCCACACAGGGAATTGGTCGGCATTGTAAGAACATAAAGGTCCTTTGAATTCTCCGCAAACGCGCGAGCTATTTCAACTATGTCTGAGCGCAGGAAAGGCTCTCCTCCTGTAAGCTCTACCCACTTGAAGCTGGTGTTCTTTTTGGCGAACTCCTTTATCTCGTCCAGCGTGAGTTCTCCCTTGGGCTTGAGCTGCCATATGTTGCAGGTCTGGCACCTTGATTGGCACCAATAGGTAATGGCGAAATTGAGCTTGTAGGGCCTGTCGAGCTGCGTCAGGTTGCTCTTCAAGGCAGTGGAGCTTAAAGAAACCAATTTTTTTACACTCACGAATGCACCATTTTTAAAGCGTTATCCGGTATTTATTACGGTTTTTCATATATTTATAGATTTAAGCCTGTTGCCTAACCGCTTTTTTACTCCTTTCCACTTTTTGCTTTTCGTCCCTGTAAGTCCTGGCGTTGTGGAACAGGTACTGCTGGGCGTAGCCTGCGTATTTGCCCCAATAGTCCTTGGCAAACTCGTGTATGTCCCTTGGCTTTACCTCCTTTCCGTCAAAATATAGCTTTTCCATCGTGCGCTTTATCCATACGTCCGTAGGAAATGCGCTGAGATTCCCGTAGCCCATCAGAGCTATGCAGTCAGCCACCTTCTCCCCGACCCCATCTATCTCCATCAGCCTTGACTTCAGCTTTTCGTAATTGTTTGCGCTGAGCTTGTAAAGATTTATGTTGTCGGTGCAGAATGCTGCCGCGCTCGTTATGTATTTGGAGCGGAATCCCGTGCCAAGAGCCCTGAGCTCGCTGTCTGTCGCGCCCTTGAGCTCTTCGCTTGTAGGAAATGATTTTATGGCAAGCTTCCCGTTATCATAGACGACGTTTCCGAATCTCTCCACTATGTTTCTGACTATCAGCCTTATCCTCTTGACGTTGTTGAACTGAGATATTATGAAGCAGAGCGTCGTCTCCCATGGGTCGTTGATGGTCAGCCTCATGCCGTAATACCTGGCTATTGCCTCGGTTACGTGCGAATCCTTTGCTATTCCCTTATATATTCTTTCCATGTCGTCGTCCAGCCTGAACCTTTTTTGCACCTCCGACGAATATGCCTTTGACTTCTTTCCATAAGCAATGAGTACCGCTTCGGATCCTCGCTCCTTTGATTCCAGGTGCATGAACAGCTTTCCAGAGCCGTAGTATAGCGAGTTTGATTCGGGATCATAGTCAGCATAGAAGGTGAGAGGCTGGGCGCTTTCGAAAGTGTGCTTCATGCTGAACGCTTCAAGCTTGAATTTGCAGGAGACATTGCCGTATTGCCCGATGGCCAAAATGATCACTTTTCGGCTATGCTGCCAAGAGGAAGCCTTTTCTGGCTCGCGTCGTAAGAGTCCCTTACGGTCACTGTTCCGTCTTCGAGAGTCTGGTAGTCCACAGTTATTGCGTAGCGTATTCCGGTCTCGTCGGCCTTCGCATACCTTTTCCCTATGCTGCCGCTCTGCATGAAAAATATCCTCATTCCTTTCGACACTAGCTCGTTTCTCAATGCTATTGCTTTGTCCCTAAGCTTCTCGTCCTTCTGGAGGGGGAATACCGCATAGTCGTAGGGCATCGTGTAGTCGTTTAGCTTTAGCACGTCCCAGCCCCTCTTTTCGTCCTTGAAGAGCTTTGCGCCCATCAAGGTCCAGAAAAGCCTGTCCAGGCCGAAGCTCACCTCTACTACGTGAGGCACGAGCTTTTTGTCAGCGTTGATTATGCTCATGTCCTCGCCGGAATGCTTCTGGTGGTTCATAAGGTCGAAATCCGTCCTGTACGCCGTGCCAGATACCTCCTCGAAGGAGCCGTAGAATTCGACCTCCATGTCGAAATTGCCCTTGGAATAATGCGGAAGCTCGGACTTGAGAACCTGCCTGAACCTTATTCTATCGTCTTCAAAGCCCAGCTCCCTCATGAAATTGAGCTCCTTGTAAACGCAGAATGCGAAGAGATTGTTAGGGATGAATCCCTTTGATAGGCACTCTTTTATCGTCATCTGCACGTATTTTTCAGAGGAGCCGTTTTCCTGCATTTCTGCAGTAAGCATGTTTATCTTTTCGGAGAATATGCTTTCGTCTACTGCCTCACCGTTTATTTCGAGAGATTCGACACCCGGATCGAAGAAGTATTCAAGCTCCATCTGCGAAAACTCCCTCATGCGTATCAGCATGCGCCTCGGCGATATCTCGTTCCTGAAGGCTTTCCCGACCTGGCCAATACCTATGGGCAGCTTGTAGCCCCCGTCACGGAATACCTGTTTGAAGTCCATGAATATGCCCTGCGCGGTCTCGGGCCTGAGATAGCCTTGCACCCCGCCGTAAGGGCCTATTTTCGTAGCCATCATGAGATTGAACGGCTCCGACTCGGAAAGCTCGCCGCCGCACTTCTGGCATTTTATCTTATTCTTCTTTATCTCCTCGTCTATTTCCTTGAACGGCATGTGCCTTGCGGCTTCGGCCATCTTCTCGTCGCCCTTCTTCTCGTAGAACTCCTCGACGAGCTTGTCAGACCTGTAGCTGGCGTGGCACTTCTTGCAGTTGACAACGGGATCGGTAAAATTAGACAGGTGACCGCTAGCCTCGAAGACGTTTTCCGGCGCTATTATTGTAGTGCTCACCTCAAGGTTTCCCAAGCCTTCTATGAAAGTCCTACGCCAGTGGGCCTCAAGCCTGTTCCTTATGGCTATGCCTATTGGCCCGTAATCGTAGAAGCCCGCAAGCTCTCCGTACAGCTTGAACGCTGGTATTAGCACCCCGCGCCTGTATGCAAGATTCTCCAAATCAGCCATAGCAGCTTTTTCCATTTTATAAACACCCGATATTAAGCGTGGGCATTATGCACTGGGCCAGGCAAAGCAAGGTTTATAGCGTTGCATGACAATTATCTATGCATAAGCAATAAGTTATTGCTCTGATATAATTTAAAACTTGAGTGCCAAGTGGTTTGATTGGAAAACGATTTCGAAGAGCTTAGGAAGCGCATGATAAGCACAGCAAAGGAGAAGATAAAGCTCAACTACGAGAGCGAGGAATACGCGCTCATACAGGCGATAAACGCATACAACGAAGCGGTAAAGTCGCAGAACCTATTCTACGAGAGGCTTACCGAGTGGTACGGGCTTTACTTTCCGGAGATAAGTGTGTCGAGCCCCAAGGCCCTGGCGTCGCTGGTGCTCATATTGAATTCGGACAGGAGCATAGGCAAGGAGGCAATAGAGAGTGCCATAGGCGACGCGAGCAAAGCGGAATCGATAGAAAAGAAGCTAAATGAAAGCATCGGAAGGCGCATGGGAGACGAGGAAAGGAACGTCGTCATAGAGTACGCGAAGCTGCTTCTCGAGATAAGCGATTCCATAGACAAGCTTGAATCATATGTAAGCGCAGCATCTCAGAGGCTGCTCCCGAATACCGCTTATCTCACTGACGACAAGATAGCTGCTGAGCTTCTCAGCAAAGCCGGCTCGATGGAAAGGCTGGCGACATTCCCGGCCAGCACTGTGCAGCTGCTCGGCGCAGAAAAGGCGCTGTTCAAGCACATAAAATTCGGCAGCAAGCCCCCGAAATACGGGGTCATATTCAAGCTTCCCGAGGTTACGAACGCCAGGAAGGACATAAAGGGAAGGATAGCTAGGCTGTACGCTACGAAGATAACCATGGCTCTTAAGGCCGACTACTACACCAAGAACTTCATAGCCGAGAAGCTCAAGGTAGACATAGACAACGGGATAAAGCGCATAACGAGCTCCCCTGTCAAGGAGAAGCCGGAAAGGAAATATGACAGCAACAGGCACGGCCATGGGAGGAAATTCGACGGCAAGAAGCGCTTCAACAGGAGGCGCTGAAGCTCACTTCCGGTAATTATGGATCTGCTCCTTTTTTGGCAAAGCTTTAAATATATTTTTGAGCCACAATATTTGTGATTGAATCATGATTGTTGCATGAAACATTTGTGATTCGGTTATGCAAGGTTCATGAAAGATTTTGGTTGTGAGGGGCTTTGGTTCTGATGCGAACAAAAAGGGAAATAGAAAACGAGCTCGTGTCCCTAAAGAAACAGCTCGATGAAATATCCGAGGCCAAGGCTTCGGAGAAGGTAACAATAGAGAGCCAGGGCAAGAACGCCGATGCTGAGACAAGCTCGCAGCTGTTTTCGCTGCTCAAATACATGATTGACGAGAACAAAAAGACAACCCTTGTCCTGCGCCAGATGCTTGACAAGATAAACAACCTCGAACAGGAGCTCAACGAGCCTGTCGAAGAGGAGATCATAGAGGAAAAGGCAGGAGAGGTTGCGGAGAAGCCGCAAAAACAGCTCGCGATATCTTCAATAGATGCAAAGATAATGCAGTTCATACAGCTTTCAGAGCACAGCATGGCATGTGCGGAAGACATAAGGAAGGGCATGGGATACAGGGGCAAAAACGCCGCGTGCGCTAGGCTCAACAGGCTCTACAAGATGGGACTCATAGAGAGGTTCCAGCTTGGTCACAAGGTTTATTACAAATATGATGCTGGCAAGGCGACCAATGTACTTATTATATCACCCCCACAGTAAAGCGGAGCCTGCTTTCCTACAGCAGGCTCCAACCCCTATTTTTTAACTTGCCAGGTTTTGATTACCTTTTTCTTTTTTGGCGGAAAGCGCCTCCTTGGCCAGAGGCTTGAGTTTTAGGAAATCCCCCTTTATTATTGGCATGTTGCTCTTTATGCGCACAGCAGCTGCTGGATGCATCGTGCAGAAGTAGTTTATGCCATCTCTCTTGACTACCGTACCATGGTTTGATTTTATTGCCCCTACGCCGCATACGGTCATGGATGCGAGCGACCCAAGAGTTATGACAAGCTTTGGCTTTATTATCGAAATCTGTTTGAAAAGGAAAGGCTTGCACGCCTCTATTTCTTCTTCTGTAGGCATTCGGTTGCCGTACGGGAAGAACTGGACAACGCTTGTTATGTATGCCTTTTTGCGCGGTATGCCGGCGCTTCTCAAAAGCGAGTCTAGGAGCTTTCCGGCCCTTCCGACGAAAGGCCTTCCAGAATCGTCTTCATTGGCTCCCGGCGCCTGGCCTATAACCATTATTTCGGCATTGTAAGGCCCTTCTCCAGGCACGAATCTCCTGCTCAGTTCCCATTTCCTGAACGTTTCCGGCAGCCTTGAATATGCTTCGTTCAGCTCTTGAAGCAATCTCTGCTTCTCCAGATACCCGACAGCCGCGTCTATATAGTCGGAATTGTAATGCTTCTTCGAATATTCGGCTACCGCCTTTGCAGGCTCAATCCACTCGTAGCCTTCGTGCTCGCTGGATACCTTTACCTCTCCGCCCATATATTCCGAGAGAAAAACGGTCAGATATTTTTTGATCGTCTCCTTTCCGAACCTGAACCAGTAATACCTCCTTATGTTGAAGAATCTGTCGGGCTTGACGTCCAGGCTTGTCTCCTCCTTTGTCTCGCGTATTGCCGCACGCAGGGCGTTCTCGCCCTTCTCTATGTGGCCCTTGGGTATGTCTATGTCCCCGTTTTTCTTCCTGAGAAACAGGAACTCCAGCTTTCCAGATTTGTTTTCGCGGTATATTATGAATCCGGAGCTGTATTCTATGTGCATTGCATCATCCCACACCAGCGGCGTTGGCCTCATTTACAGCAGCGCAGAATATGCCGTAGCCATTCCCACGGAAATTGAAGTGCAGCGCGTTGTATATGTAGGAATAGGCGCTTTGGACTGCACCGTATTTCGCATTGCATGACTGCAGACTTGATGAAGAATTCATGAGAGTTACGAATTCCATGTTAGCCACAGTGTAGATGCCATAGACTTTATTTGGCACGGATAAGTAGTTCACCTGAAAAAGCTTGCCGTTTGATGACACTTCATAAGCATTTATGGTTATCCCGGAAATAGTAGACTCTTCACTGTGCATTAGTATGGTGCCGAGATTGCGCTGGCTTATGCGCGGCAGCGATGGCCTGGAGCTTGAGTTGATGTAAAGGAAGCTATTTGTTGTAGCGTTAATGTCATTATTTGCGAATATGCCGAAAAGCTCGGATCTGCCTGCAAAAGTTAATGATTTCATGCTGTATCCGGATCTCAGCGCGAAGACGTTGTAAGATGATATAACGCTCGAATTGGAGACATATGAGGAATTATTGGCAAAAGAGAACGGGCCAATATACTGGTAGTTTGCAAGAGGCATCAGTAATGCAAATACAATTAATGCCACCATTATAGCAGAAAGCCCGGGAATCGCGGACGACCTGTCAAATATTGCACCATGCGCTAATTCAGAATTTTTGCTGCGCTTGCGCTTTTGGCCGTGTCTCTGCAAACTGAGACGCATTGAGAATTTTGGAGCCAGAAGTATCATGACAACCAGGGTTACGTCGAAGAGCAGCTGGCCTATAAAAAGATGCACAGTGTTTAGGGCGGAGCTTAGCCCGTAATAGGCCCATACCATAGCTATGAACGACATACGGATTATATTAAGCACGAAAAGAATGGCCATCCCCGAAGCGACCCATCCGGCCCTGTTCCTTATATTGCCTTCATAAAGATAAGCGACAGGTATCAGGAAAAGCAGCATCGCAACGAAGGCTGCAATGTCTGCGCATGTGGAAGCTATTGATATTGAGGAGCCAGAGGCGCTAGTTATTTCAAGGCCATGACTCAGGACAGGAACGCCGAAAAGCTTCAGCACAGACACAACGGAATATGCATTGAAGCTTGTCCACGCCCCCGATAGGCCAAGCAATGGCATCAGTATTAGAGGGGAAGCGAATATCGAGAACACAACCGCAGGCTTGAGCTTGTTTAAGCCGGATGTGCCAAAGAGCATGAGTGCAAATGATGACAGGAGTATTGGAAATAGCAGGGCATCTACCCTGTAGGTCTGGAAAAGGAACGACAGTGCCACTTTTGAATAGGCGTATATTGCGAAGTATATCAACGCAAGGATTGCCCCATATGCAATATTTCGCTTCCTGTATATCACTACGAGATTCTCTTTTATCGAGAATATTATAAATACAAGCGTCATGAGCATTGGGACTATTATGTAGCCTGCGGGGTTGGAATCGGATATTGATAACCCAGTAACCGCTATTGAATTGTAAGCAGCTATCAGGAATACGACAAATAGCATTGCCGTGGCTGCCACACTAGCGCTTATTTTATGGCTTTTTATTGCCATCAAAACACCGTAAAAGTCCTCAGCCGAAATGGGCTTCATCATTATTCAGCAGTTACTCTTTTCTTCATAGGACGTATAGCTTTTGGCAAACACATACTAAATAATTTCGTTCCGATGGATTATCAGAATTTTTAGCTATCAGGGCGCTTTTATGTTAAGATACAGGTTCATTCCGCATACGGCTGACGTCAGATTTCTGGCATATGGAGACAGCATAGGGCAGATGCTAGAAAACTCGCTGTTGGCAATGTTCGATACGCAGGCAGACATACGCTCTGTCGAAAGGGACGTAAAAAAGGGAAAGATATCTTCAAAAACCATTGAAGTAAGGGAAAGCGCAAGCAGCGAGAGGGACCTGCTCTGGTATCTCCTGCAGAGAGTCTTGTCTGAGCTGGACGCCATTGGGGCGTATGGCTACGGCGTTGAAGATATAAAAGTGAAGAAGTCAGAAAAGGGCTTCGGCGTTTCGGCGAATATCCGGTATGTCGAGGAGGAAGTGAAGTATTCAAGAATATACGTAAAGGGAGTTTCAGGATATACTCTCGAGGTCAAAAAAATAGGCGGCCGCTACAGGGCAAGCGTTGTCGTAGACATATGAATAAAGAGTGCAATGAAAGAAGCGCGACGGTTTGCCCAATGATAGGTAAGCCAGGAACGGGATTTTCGCGTAGGTTTCGAACCCGTCTTCGCCGCTCTGCAGGCGGCTGCATAGCCTATCTGCCATCCTGGCAATTAGCATCGCGCCTCCTTTCAAAAGCACAGGTAAGGCTTACTACCTTATGCTTAATATTCTTTCCTTAGCAAATTAATAATGTTTATGGTGCTTATATGGCGACATTGGACAGAATACCCAGAAGCGTGATTACACAGGTGCCTATTTTCGAGGCAGATACTGCCATGACAAAGGTTCTGCCGGCAGTATACAAGAATCCTGCGGTGCTGGTGAACAACAGGGGCGCGTTCTATGGCATCGTGGATTTCAGGAGCGTGCACAGGGAGTCTAAAAGCCTGAAGATGAACAAGAACGTGCCGGTCCTCAAATATGCAGTAAAAGTGCCCAAGATAATGCGCACCACATCTTTGGACGACGCAGTATTTTATTTTTACAGGAGCAGGAGGAATGCCCTGCCGTATGTAGAAGATGACAAGGTAGTGGGAGTTTTGGACAGGTTCACGCTAATGAAAATGCTGCTTTCCACAGACTCCATCAGGGATATGAAATGCAGCGACATAATGGCTTCTCCTGCTCTCGGAATCGATTTGAAGGCCAGCATCGCGCAGGCGAGCAGTGCGATGGCCGACAGGAATGTGAACAGGCTATTGGTTCTGGACAACGGGAAGCTTGCAGGGCTAATAACAAGACACGACCTAATATCAAAAATGACAGTTATCGATGAAAGGTACCCGGACATGAAGTCCAAGCGCTACAGCCCTTCAAACATAGCGATAGAAAGCGTGATGGAAAAGTCTCCCGTAAGCATAGAATCAAACACGGACGTGAGAAATGCCGTCAGGAATTTTGTGAACCACTCCATATCCTCATTGGTAGTGACAAACAACGGAGTCCCTTCAGGGATACTCACAATATCCGACGTGCTTGCGGCACTGATAGCCAAACGCAAGACATTCGAGAACAGAATAATAATATCAGGTATCGACAGGGATACCTACGAATACGAGTACGAGATAAAGGAGCAGTCAAATGCCTTCATAGAAAAGGTCGAAAAGTTCAGGAAGGTTAATGTAAAGTATATAGCCATAAACGTCAAGAAGCTCAAGAACAACAGGTATGAGATAAACGCAAGGGCCAACATAGAGAAGTACGGCATTGTGGAAGCGAGGCTTACGGATTTCCTGCTTGACAGGACGTTCACAAAGGCCCTGGAAACGCTTATGGAAACGATAAAGAAGAAGAAGAGCAGGTCGGAGAAGAAAAGGTATGAAAGAGTAGAAAGTGTATAAATGGGAAAGGAGCGCAGGAAAAACAAGAAGGGCCAATCGAGCCTTGAGCTGCTCATAACTCTGTCTTTCGGGCTCATAATACTGCTTCCTATAGTCGTGCTAGCGTTCATACAGATAGCAACTTCCACTTCCACGCTTGCCACGACTGAGGCGCAGGAGGCTGCCAGCAAGCTGGCCAGCGTTGCCGCGGTTGTGGGAGCGCAGGGATTCCCGGCGAAGCAGCTCACGCTGCTGCAGGTGCCTCCGGACGTGGCGGACATATACGTCGGCACCGAAAACGGAGGAATAGGGCATGAAGTCGTGTTTGTGGTGCGCACTACAGCGGGAGCAAGCTATGTCACTGCGTACAGCCCGGTCAACGTGACAGGCTATCTTGGAAGCTTGACCTCCCAAGGCACATACTTGGTAAATGTGACTGCGTATAATTCATGCCCCAACGATAGATTCGTTCCATGCGTAGAGATGCAGCCTTCATGAAGTTACACATAAACCTTAAATAGGTTATTTTTTCATAATGGGATGTAAGTTGGTGCTATGGTAGCCGGTGGTTATTTCCAAACAGCATAATCGCATGGCGAGCCGAAGGCATTTGGCATGCATCTGATTTTCTAAGTCTTTACAAAGGCGCAGCTTTGGTTGTGCGGCATATGATTTATCGCGATTTCAAGGTGTTTTTATGAGAATACTGCAGCTAGACGTGAAAAGCATCGATTACGAGTTGATAGCCCCGGAGGCTTCAGAATACGAGAAAAGCGACGAGAAATCAGCGCACATAGACAATGCGCTAGTGCTCCTTACTACAATAGAAAAGGGAGACAACGGAGAAGTGGCAAAGAAGGCGATTGGGGAGGCGCTGGCGTTCGCGAAGAAACAGAAGCTCGATAAGCTGGTGCTGTATCCGTTCGCCCATCTGGGCGACAACCTGGAGGAGCCTAAAAAGGCCATGGAGATATTCAAAGACATGCGAGCAATCATAGAGGGCTCTGGTGTAGAAGGTGTCTACGCTCCCTTCGGCTGGAACAAGAAATGGCGCATAGAGATAAAGGGGCACCCATTGGCCGAGCAGTCAAAGCATTACGGCATAAAAGGCGAGGAACGCAAAGGAGATAAGCGCAGGAAGCTGGATCTTTCCATAGTTAAGAAGAGCGATTGGATCGGGCTTCCGGAAGCTGACCACAGGAGTATAGGGGAATCTATGGACCTGTACAGCTACCAGGAGGTTTCGCCGTCGATGGTTTACTGGCATCCCCACGGGCTCACAATATACAGGGAGCTCAAGAACTTCATACGCGAGATAGAGGCGCTTTACGATTACAATGAGATAAGCACCCCGGCGCTGGCTAACGTTGCCCTGTGGCACGTGAGCGGCCATATAGACTATTACAGGGAAAACATGTTCATAGTGGACGAGAACGATGAGGAGCTAGGTCTCAAGCCAATGAACTGCCCTTCGACAATACTGATTTACAAATCAAGGAGATGGAGCTACAAGGAGCTGCCGTTCAGGACCGCCATATTCGACAAGCTTTACAGGAGAGAGGTCAGCGGGGCGCTTAGCGGCCTGTTCAGAGTCCAAGAACTCACCCAAGACGACGGTCACATATTCGTCAGCAAAGAGGGAGTCGGAAGCGAAATATCCACCATGCTTGAATTCGTCAAGAAGGTTTACGGCGTGTTTGGGCTGAAGTACCGCGCAAAGCTCTCAACCATGCCTGACGAGCACCTTGGTGACGTCGCACTTTGGGAGGATGCACAGAACGCCATAAGAAACGCGCTTGAAAAGAACAACCTCGAATATGAGGTGAAGGAAAAGGAGGGCGCGTTCTACGGTCCGAAAATAGACTTCGACATTGAGGATTCACAAGGGAGGCTCTGGCAGTGCGGCACGATACAGGTAGATTACCAGCTGCCAATGAGGTTCGGAATCACCTATACCGGAGATGACGGGAAGGAGCACACACCGGTTATAATACACAGGGCGGTTCTCGGGAGCATCGAGAGGTT
>JAMCSF010000021.1 GCA_023380795.1 Candidatus Martarchaeota archaeon
AAACAAAAAAGTATATACCGATCGTATCAATAGCAGGTATATTCGGGATATTGCTGATAGTTGCATATCTTGACATAGTGAGCTTGGAGTTCCTTTTCGGGATTGCAGCCGTAGGCACAATCTATTATGTCCTGAGAAACGCTCCTCTCGGCGAATTGAAGGATTGGCGCAAGCACATCCATGTGCCTCGCCACAGCGCAGTCAGGGCATTCGGCCCGTCAAGACAGGAAAGCCCAGCGCCATCTCCTTCCCAGCAACAGCCATAATGGTCAAAAAATTCCACAAAACCAGAAAAATAGCAAAGCTTTATATATGTTTGGTTGCAAATTCACTACGCTAATACGCTTTTTCTATAACAACCCTATTCTCATCCACCCGGGGCGTATGGAAACATACGCCTCAACCCCACTTAAAACTTAATCATTTATTGCACATGCGCCGCATTGGCTTCGTGTGCTGCACCCTTTTTTGCAAATACTAAATATGCGGTGTGCCATACTCCCTTTGTCGAAGGCCTCATTCCCTCGGGCCTGACGAGCATGTCCCTCAGTATGCATTCGTAAGTCCTTATGTCAGTGAATCCGCTCTTCTCAAGCTTTGCAGCGAATTTCACCACCTGTTCCATGTGCGGGGTGTATCCCACTATTACGCCGTTCTCCTTCAGCGCCTTTCTGGCCCTTGGTATAGCCTTTTCTGAGCTGGGCATGTCAAGCGTAATTATATCAACATCTTTTTCCTTTAAGTCCTTGGTTATGTCCCCGTGCCTTATCTCAAGGTTCTGCAGGTTCTCCATGGCCTTGTTCTTCTCGGCTATCTTTATGAAGTCCTCCCTAAGCTCGTAGCTTATCACTTTCTTGGCTATCCTGGCAAGCCCAACAGCTAGCCATCCGCTTCCAGTGCCTGCATCCACGCATACGCTTTCCCTGTTCACGCCTGAATACGCTATTATTATCCCTATGTCCTTTGGCAGTATTACCTGCGGCGCTCTTTTCATTCTCCTGTATGGTTCCGGCAGGTCAATTCTCATTGGTCTCTCCTTTTTTGTTTTTATCGGATTTCTTCTGAACTTTCTTTTTCTGTGGCGATTTCTTAGCCCTTTTCTTAGGGCTGCCAGCTTTCGGTTTTGCCGCCTTTTGGTTCTCGCTTTCCGGCTTTGCCTGTACCTCTTTATTCTCGGTCTTTTCCTCTGTTTTCTTCTCTTCTGTATTCTTGCTCCTAAACGTTACCGGCCTGTTCGTGCACTGCGGATCCAGGTCCATTTCGAAAGGCCTCATCCCTCTCCTTATTACTTTTACTATCGGGGTGTGGCAGTATTCGCATATCCTTCCAGTGGGCACTATCTTCGCCTTCTGGACTAAGGGATAGGTATTGGTGCACTTCGGATAGTTTGTGCAGGCAACAAACTGCTTCCCTATCTTCGAGTGCCTTATTATGAGGTCTCCAGTGCCGCACTTCGGGCACTTTCCGAGTATGCTGGCCTCCATGAATCCAACCTTGAGATCGTTTGATACCTGCTGCATGTTCTTGTCGAACGTCTCAAGTGCGCTAATGAGCATCTTCTTCCCGTGCTCCAATACTTCTGCCTCGCTCTTCTTTCGCTCGGATATCTCTTCCATGTCATCTTCAAGCTCCTTTGTTGTCTTGTCATCCAATATCATAGGGCAGTTCTTCAGCAGCGCGTTATACACGCTCATACCGAAGCTAGTCACCGATATGCTTGAGCCTTCGACGTACTCCCTCCTGAATAAGGTGTCGACGATGCTTGCCCTGGTGGCCTTGGTCCCAAGCCCCTTGCGCTCGAGCTCCGCTATTATGCCCGCTTTGGTATATCTCTTCGGCGGCTTCGTTTCAAGGCTCTCCATCTTTATGTTTTCAGCGTTGTGCGTGCTGCCCTCTGCGAAATCTGCAACAGTTTTTTCTTCTATTGACGCATATCTGTAGTAATCCAGCCAAGCCCTCTCCTTTATTGTGGCTCCTGAGGCCGAGTATTTTTCTCCGCCGAGCTCAGCTTCTACCTTTACTCTCGCAACGCTTGCAGGCGCAGCGAAGCACGAGAGGAATCTCCTAGCTATCAGGTCATAAACCTCTTCTTCCTGCTTCGATAGGTCCCTGGGTCTTACTCCTGTAGGAAATATGGCAGGATGCGCCTCGTCTGTCTTTTTGCCTTCAAGAGGCTTGAACCTGTTCTCTGCAGTCAGGCCCCTTGATATCTCAGCATATTCTGGGTTTTCCCCAAGCGCTTTTATTATTCCTGGCAGGCCCAGGGCAGCAGGCAGCTTCTGCGAAGAAGTCCTAGGATAAGAAATGTATGAGCGCTCGTAAAGCTTCTGTGCTATCGAGAGCGTGAGCGAAGGATCAAGCCTGAATACCCTGCTGGCTTCAAGCTGGAGCGACGTGAGGTCGAAAGGCGGATATGGCCAGCGCGGCTCGTCCTTCGAGGCAACCTTGATTATTCTGGCCTCGTTCTTTGCCCTCATGCTTTCCGAGTAAGCCTTTTCCGCCACGGCCTTGTCCTTCATGTCTCCGCGCGTGTTGGCAAACTCAGTGCCTTCTATGACTGCCGATACTCTCCAGAACGGCTCAGCCCTGAATTCTGATATCTCTTTCTCCCTCTTCGCAAGTATGGCAAGCGTCGGCCCCTGAACTCTTCCTATGCTAAGGGCCTTTCCTCCTCCCGCACTGCCAAGCGCCTGCGTGAGCGCCCTGCTTAAGTTTATGCCCCATATCCAGTCAAGCATGTGCCTTGTTTCTCCGGCATAAAAATTATCAAGGTCAAGCTCGGACATGTTATTGTAAGAGTCCAGCAAATCCTTGGTCGTGGTTGTAGAATACTTCATCCTCTTGGCGTAAGACCTGAGCTTGTCTACCGGCTGCTTTGTTATCTCCTTTATTATGTTCGTGCCTATTACCGTGCCCTCTATGTCGTAGTCGCACGCGTTTATGAAATACGAGCATTTCTTCGCCACTTCATATATGGTGTCAAGATACTGCTTCGTGAAGGCCGAGCTCTTGCTTGCGGAATAAGAAGGAGCCCACTCTACGTCGAGAACCGGATAGCCCCTTTTATAGCCAACCTGCCTTATGGTGAAAAGGTGCCCTACTGCAGGGGCTATATATATCGTTTCCTCTCCCTTGTCTATCTTGTAATAGCTTGTCTTGCCGTTGGCTATGCGCTTCTGCTCCCCGTTGCCGAGAGACATGGCTATCCTAAGCGCTACGCTTGGCTTTTCCGCTATTATGAGCGTGTTCATGAAAACGGCCTATAATCGATTACCTTTTTCTGGCTTTGGTGTTCTTCCTGCGTTTTCTCTTGGCAGGCGCGTGACTAATTTCAGGGGCGCTATTCTTCTCCCTGGAAACAAGCCACGCATCTGCAAATCCAAGCGCTATTGATATCAGGGCTCCGGCGTAAAAATAACCGTCTGCCCCATAAAGTATAAATATGGCAATTGTCACTACTATACCTATAACTGTCAGCAGGGAAACTACAAAGGCAGCTGCATTCTCCATCATAACAACTTGTGGTCCGAATGATTACAATATACTTAATCATATTTATAACCCTTATTGCTGCCGTGATAGTTTCGTTCGCCCAAACTCTGTTCAAATCCGAGCTCGAGAAGGGCAAGATGACAATCCCGAAGATAATAAAGTCGCTTTTTACAAACAAAAGGATCCTTTTAGGCATAGCCGCCTATTTCGGCAGCCTTGTAATATACCTGTATGCGCTCTCTAAGGCCCCCCTCTCGGTAGTTTATCCGATATTCGCCAGCAGCTTCATATTCGTAGCGCTTTTTTCTGCGAAGCTCCTGAAGGAGCCCCTGAACGCCAAAAGGGTCGCAGGCATAGTGCTCGTGTTTGCCGGAATAGCACTCATAGCCGTATCGTACGCGTGATGCCAATGGAGAGGAAAAGAGCAGAGAACATAACTATGCTCGTGGGGTCTACGTTTCTCGGGGCAGTAGGCCAGATTCTCTTTAAGTATGCGCTATCTGCTAATATGCTCTATATAATAGGTTTCGGAATAATAGCCTATTTTGTATCTACTCTGATATACTTCTACGTGCTTACGAGGGCGAACCTGAGCTGGGCATACAGCGTAGGCGGCATGAGCTACATATTCGCCGTGGTACTAGCAGCCACGTTCCTTGCAGAAAACGTCCCTCCATTGAGATGGATCGGCGTAATAATAATAACCATAGGCGTGCTTTTCGTCGGCAGCAGCTAATGCCTGAGAACATCAAAAAAAAGACTCTGAAGGGTTTCAGCCCTTCACTTCAAACTTCTTTATCTCTACTTTGCTTACCGGGGCTATGTGGGCGACCTTGGCTCCAAGCTCTCCCTGGAGCTTTCCATCTATGACGCTGTCTATGGCCTCCTTGAGTGTCTTCTCCTTGAAGTAAGCCTCTAGGAAAACCTTGGCCTCTTTTCTTATGCCAACCAATTTCGTGTGCGCAGTCCTTCCCCTCGTTATTATGAGGACTTTTGCCACCTCTTTAGTTCCTTCGCTCGTAGATACGTTGAAGACGCCGTCGCTGACGCTCTTGTACCTCCTAACCAAGGACCTTATGTAGCTGTAGAGCTGCTCTATCCTGAGCACCTTGGTGTGTGCGGCTTCGCCGTTTACATCAGTCACTTTCAGTACCACTTCGGTATAAGCGTGCGACGGGTTGTTGGTTATTGCAGACAACCCTATCCTTATGTTCCTGCCTATGATGCTGCTTTCGTCGTTCGCAGGCATCTCTGCTATCTGCGCCTCGTTGAATTCCTTGGGCGCGTACACTGTGAACCATTTCTTAAGCTTCCATGTGTCTACGGTTTTTTGAAGTGCCATAAAAATACCTCAGTGGCCCTTTACTAGCAGCTCAGCCTGCTGCGGGTTGTACCTCCACTTTTCTGGAAGGACTCCTTCCCTTATGTAATACTTCGTAAGCCTCCATATCTTGGCTTCTATCCTGTTGAGCCTTATCCTGTTGTTTACGTCCTGCTTGTTCTTCTCCATGTGCTTCCTTAGGTTTACGGCCTTCTTCATGAGCTCAAGCATGTCATAAGGCATGCTCTCCTCTATCCCGTTCTCCTTGAGCACCTGCTCCAGCTTCTTGCCCAGAATGTGCCTCACATATGGGACGTTGTGCTCCTTTTTGAGCTTCTCCCCTATGAGCGCCGGAGGCATGCCCTGCTTGGCGTAGCCTACTGCGAGCTTTATTATCTGCTCCTTATTCTCTTCAGCTCCCTCTATCTTCGAGCCCTGCTCTAGTATGGGCTTCCTGGACTTGGACTTTCCCTTCTTTTTAGTATGCATCCTTGCCATTGCAACACTCAGTGTGATTTATAAACAAACGTAAGAGCCTTTGAGGAGTAAATATATTTATTGGTTCCTGAAAAGCTCAGAATTCAACCTTCACGGAAAACTCATTGGATTCCTTTACCTCGACCTTTTCCGCCTTGCAAATGCTCTTCAATTCATCCTTCGAGGAATTGACGGTATTATAATATTCCGCAGGAACATTTATATTTATTAGCTTGGCCGGTGCGTTAAGTGCCAGCTTGGAGTCGCTCTTGCTCTTCCTTACTATGGCTATTATGTCGTTCAAAAGGTTTCCTGCGCTGTCTATGTCCTCTGCCACCACTCCGCTCTCAAATATGAATCCGTTTATTACGTAGCCGTTGGGCTTGTCCTGAGCTACATGCTTGGGGAACTTCTCAAGCATTATGCTTTTGTCGCTGAACATCGCATTTATCTCTTCTGCGGCGTGCGGCATTATTGGAGCCAGGGCCTTGAGCGATTCCATTAGCACGTGCCTAAGCGTGAATATCGCGGCCATCTTGCTCCCTTCTCCCTTCTTGCCCGTATCGTATATCCTGTGCTTGACGTTTTCTATGTAATAGTCGCAGAACTCGTGCCAGAAGAAATTTACCAGCTTGGTTGCCGCATCGTAAATGTTGTATGCCTCGTAATCCTTGTCCGCGCCTTCAAGCACCGCATTGAGCCTAGCCAGTATCCACGCGTCAAAAATGTTGATGTCGTTTTGCGGCGGCTCATCGGGAATCTTATTCTCGCCTATCGCGTTCCTTACGAACACTGCGGAATTGTAAGCCTTGACTATGAAGCTTTTCGCGTACTTGACGTCCTCGTGGGAGAAAACCTTGTCCTTGTGCGTCGCGCCGCTGAGCGCAACCCACAGCCTGACGCTGTCTATGGAATACTGCTTTGCGAGATCAAGCGGGTCAACCCCGTTGCCCAAGCTTTTGTGCATCTCCCTTCCGTCAGGGCCCAGGACCATTCCATGCGTTAGCATTGTTTCAAGCGGCTTGCCACCGGTTATGGCCCATGTCCTGTATATGGTATAAAATGCCCACGTCCTTATTATGTCAGTTCCCTGTATGCGCACAGCCGGCGGAAAAGCAGACTTGAAGAATTCCTTGTCGTCAGGCCATCCGCTTATGAGCATTGGGGTAATCCCAGAATCGACCCACACGTCGCAAGTGTTCTTTTCTCCTTCTATGTTGGATGACCCGCACTTCGGGCACTTGTCAACTGGCGCCTTTTCCACTGCCGGATTTACCGGAAGTATGGATTCGTCTGGGGCTATTGTTTCACCGCAATCGGCGCAGTACCAGAACGGTATAGGGGTCCCGAATATCCTGTTCCTCGATATGTTCCAGTCCCACTCTATGAAGTTTGCCCAATCATAAAGCCTCTGGGCGGAGCTTTCTGGTATCCAGCGTATCTGCGACGCTATCTCTTTTATTTTTTCAGAATGCTCCTTGGTCTTAAGGAACCACTGCATTTCTGATATCAATTCAACAGGAGTCCCGCATTTGTCGTGGACCTTTACAGTCTGGCTTATCACCTCGCTCTTTACCAGCAGGTGCGCAGCGTCAAGATCCTTAAGCACTTCTTCGCGAGCCTCGTTGACCTTCATTCCAGCGTACTTGCCTGCGTTGAGCAGCCTTCCGTTCTGGTCCTCTGCCCTTATAAGCTCCAGCTTGTGCTTGTAATACATCGCGACGTCCTGCTTGTCCCCGAATGTGCAAACCATCTCTGCACCTGTCCCAAAATCCTTGTCCACGCTGTCGTCCGCTATTATTTTCACTTCCCTTCCTGCAAGCGGCACCGAAACCTTGTGGCCCACCATTTTCTTGTACCTACTGTCCGAAGGATTTACTGCCACGGCCACGCACGCATGCATCAATTCTGGCCTTGTAGTGGCTATTATTATGCCTTCTTCTGGCTTTCCAGTAACTGCGAACCTTACGTGGCTGAGCTTAGTTTCCCTTTGCTTCTCTTCGGTCTCCTCTCTGGCTATGGAGCTGCTGCAGTGCGGGCACCATTCTACCGGGTGATCGGCCCTGTAAACAAATCCCTTGCCGTTCATGAGCAGCAGCGACTTCTGGACCTTTGCCCTGTAATCTTCCCTCATGGTTGCGTACTCGTAGCGCTCGTCGAACGATGCGCCCAAATATCGCATCCCCTCTTTGAGTACCTTTATGTTCGAATTTGCCACTTCCACGCATTTGTTGTAAAATTCCTCCCTTGGCATGTTTTTTCCGTATTTCTTTTCGGTTTCTATTTCCGTAGGGAATCCCTGCGTGTCCCATCCTTGGGGGTACAGCACGTTGTATCCTTTTGCTCTCCTGTAGCGTGCAACGGCATCTATATAGCATACCCAATACGCCTGCCCCATATGCAGGCTTCCGGTAGTGTTCGGCGGCGGCGTATCTATTACAAATATCGGCTTTGAAGTTTCATCCTTGTTGAAGTTGAACATCTCGGCCTTTAGCCAATAATCATTCCATTTTTCCTCTTGTTTCGGGTCATAAGGCAAATAATCACATCACATTCCTGCTATAAGCACGGCTGACAGCTAATATATTTCAGCTATAAATTAAAAATGGTTTGCTGCAGAAGCTGCGGCAAACAGGAATCAGTCTGTCTTTTTGCTGCTTGTGAAATGCTCGAATATCTTCTTTTCGTTCTTTTTCTTTTCGTTGAGCGCCCTTGCGTTGAATATAATCGAGTTTTCCAGTATCCTCTTTGCCACTTCCTGCTTGCGCAAGTCAACTGTGCTATTTGTTTCATGGCCTGCGTTAGTTGCTTCTATGAAGCTATCCCTCTCTGCATGCTCCTTTCTCAGGAGAACCAGCCCTGCATTGCCTGTGCTCAGTGTTTCGGTGCTATGCCCTTCCTTATCTGCAATCGCCTCCACGTGTGTGCCTACAAGCCTTTCGCCGAATTCTTGGTATATGCTGCCTGCGAATTCTTCTATGCTGAGATCAGGGAAGCAGAAGCAGTTAGGGCTAGCATACGCTTCCGTATCGCCTTCGAGGACCACTGTGTGGCTTATGTTGCTCAGCGCAACATATTTCATCGCATAGGCGCTCTTTGCAACCTCCTCTTTTGCGCTCTGCTTCATGGTGCTTGCAATAGTCGCGGAAAGGCTTGATCCTACACTTTTTGTGTTGCCGTACAGCATGCCTGCGACTGCGCTGCTTTTGGAGTAAACGCTGTGCGTAAGCGTGTACAAGGCTTCGGAGCTCATCGCGCTGTATATAGAATTCTTTATCTTTGGTATGAAATTGAAGCTTATGTTGAGCTGTTTTCCCTCGCTGTTCTTTGCGTTCACGCTCACCATGTGCTTTTTCGAATAATCATCGGCGTAAGCGTCCATGCGCTGCTTTGCTGTGGTGGCTTTTTCTTCATTGGTTTCTTCGGAAATATACTCCATGACGTGCCTGGCTCCTACTTCCATGGCTACTGCCTGCTGCTTTGCCATTATGTTTTTCTGCGCTTCAAGGGTGCCTATTGCGTAAGCCATGCGCGCGTCGCTGCTGAGGCTTATCATCCTGCTTACAACTTCGAACAGGCCAAGCGCCCCCTTCCTGCTTACAGTGAAAACCTCTGGCTCCTTGCCTCCTACAAGGCTTATCTCCAATTGCTTCCCATTCTTGACATTGACAACTGCTATCTTGTCATAGAACAGCGATTTGTAGCCAGATCCGGTGAACACCAAAAGCCTCCTGTTCGTGGCTATTATCCTGTTCTTGCCCCTGCTCAGAATCTTTTTCCCATGCTCTGTCTCGTAATACTTCTCTTCTTCCTCAAATAGCATCGGTTCCTCGAGCTTGCTGGAATTTTTATTGTTTGACATAAGTAAATTTGCGCCTACATCCAAAGTTGGATTAGAAATTTGTAATGCACCTATTATTTATACTTTTTGTATGGTGCTTTTGTATCTTTATCAAACACCACTCACCCGTAAGCCATTTGTTCCCCAATCCTTGCGAACGCCTGCTTTTTCCGATATAAAGCAAAAATGCCGGTTTAGAAAAGGCTTAAATCAGTTAAACCGGATATCTAACCATGCAAATATTGAACTCTGCAGCCCCATACAACCTTTTCGGCCTGGAAGGCCAAAGCTACGAAAAGGCGAAGTTCGCAGTACTTCCAGTGCCTTACGATTCTACTGTTAGCTACGGCACAGGCTCAAGGGACGGCCCGGATGCCATAATAAAGGCGAGCAGGCATATTGAGTTATACGATGAGGTCCTTGGTTTCTCTCCTGCCGATGCTGGAATATACACGCTAGAGCCTCTTGAGCCCGATGTTAACGGCCCTGAAGCCATGGTCAAAAGGATAGCCAAAGAAGTGTCGCTGATAGCCCAAGACAAAAAGGTGCCGCTGCTGCTCGGCGGCGAGCACACGATAGCTATAGGCGCAATCAAGGCGCTAGCCGATTCTACAAAAGATTTCAGCGTGCTGCATTTTGACGCGCATTCTGATTCGCGCGATGAATTCATGGGCAGCAGGTACTCCCATGCGTGTGTCATGGCAAGGACAAAGGAAATATGCAAGAGCACATACAGCGTTGGGGTCAGGAGCATCGACGAGCATGGCTATTCGAAGTATTCAAAGGACATACTTTACATGAAAGACATGCGCGGCATGGATGACGAGGAGATCGCAAAGGCAATATCGCGGCGCATGAAGGAAAACGTTTACATAACTATAGATTTGGACGTTCTCGACCCATCGGAAATGCCGAGCGTAGGCACTCCAGAGCCAGGGGGCATGAAGTACAATAGCTTAATGAATGTCATTTCGGGGGTTCTGAAGGGAAAGAGCCTTGTAGGCGCGGATATTTCAGAGCTGGCCCCAATACCCGGAATGAGGGCTCCTGACTACTTGGCAGCAAAGCTGGCTTATGGGCTTATTGGCAGATCCATGCTCGGCTCGCGCGGATAAGTGCTGCACATGAAAGTCATACTTGCAAGGCACGGAAACACAGAGGCAAACAATGCTGGCGTGCATCAGTCGCCTGACACGCCCTTATCTAAAGAAGGTGCGCTGCAATCAATGGCTCTAGCCAAAAAGCTCAACGGCGTGGCCATAGACCTAATAATTTCGAGCCCTTATGCAAGAGCCATGCAGACTGCTGAGATAATAGGCAGGGAGCTGAAGAAGCCCATAAAATACGACGATTCACTGGCTGAAATTATAAAGCCAAATGGATTCCCAGGCAAGCGCAGCGACGATCCTGAATTGGAAAAAATCATAAAAGAAATGGAGAAACACGAAAAAAATACAGAATGGCGCTACCCCGGCTCGGAAAACCTTAAAGATTTCATGGTCAGGGTCGCAGGATTCGTCAAGCGCCTCGAAGGCATGGACTACGGTACTGTTCTAATAATAACGCACAGCGCTGTAATAAAGACAATAATAACCGTGTGCATGCTGGGACCTGAAGTTGATATGGGCAATTATGCAAGGATTCTGGAATTCCTCCACACAAAGAACACCGGAGTAAGCGAACTGAGATATGACAATTCCGGTTGGGGGCTAATGGCATACAACGACCTGTCGCATCTTTGAACTCTCGGGCCGTGAAAACTGGTGCTATACCCGGTTCTTCGTAAGATTATGTGTCCTCCTTCCCGTGCCCATTTTTCTTTTCTTCCTTTTCGCTCTGCTTTATCTCGCCTAGGATTTTCTCTACTTTGCCCTTGAGCTCTTCAATGCTCCCAGAGTTCCTTATTGTATATTTTGCGTGCTCCATTGCGCTTGCAATCCCGAATTGCTTCTCTTTCTCTTCCCTGTTTTGGAAATCTGAATAGTTCTTAGGGTCATCATCCCTCTTTCGCTCAACGAGCCTGTCAAATCTCATCATTTTTGGTGCCACTACTGATATTATTGTAACGCTTTCCAGGGTCTTGAAATATTTCGCTTCGTCGGCGCTCCTGAGGCCTACTATGAGTATGTCCTTTTCCGGGAGCCTTTTTATTTTTTCTATTGTCCATCTGGCAACTACGTCGTTGCCGTACTCCTTTCTGGAGTTCAGCGAGAAATCTCGTATGCTGTCCTTGTTGACTTCTATCCCCTTCTCTGCCATCTTCTCCTTTACGGCCGCGCTCATCTCTACTTCCTTGAAGCCCTTGGCTGCTAGCATTTCTCCAACAAGGCTTTTCCCTGCTCCCGGCATTCCGGTTATGCATATTATCATTACAATCGCGTAGAGTTGGATGCAAAACTATTATTATTTATTCGTTTTAAGGATATTCGGTTGCTTTATATGACGATATCTGGCCTAGCGTGCCCTAGGTGTAAGTACAGGTTCAACTACGAGTTTATTCCTGGCGCTTCAGCAACTTCGGTAAGGCTTGGGCACAAAAGGTACATGAGGTGCCCAAAATGCGGCAGATGGGCAGTGTTTGACCTTTCCAAAAACAGGGTTTCCGGTCTTCCGACTTATTCCGATTCGAAAGCGTTCGCAAGATATGCGCCGCTGCTGATAGCGCCTCTTTTCGCATGGGCGGTTTTTCTGGTCTTGATATCAAATTCGCTCATAGGCTATGGCACTGCAGCCATACTGGCGGTTTCTATAATCCCTGCGGTGCTGCTCGCCACCATTCCCGTGCTTTTTGTAATGAAGAAAGCCCGCCCAGTAAGAATCAATCGCTGATCATGCCTGCGTCTTTATGGCTACCTTTTCCAGCTTTATTCCCCTCTTTATTATTCTGGCCGCATTTTTCTTTATCAAGCTTATGTCGAGCTCGCTATGCCTGGAGTTCCTTGACTTGATTGCGCTTGCCGCAACCGCGCTTGCCACGCTAGCAAGCACGTCGGTCATTTCCTTGGCGCTGTAAGGGACTGGCAATATGTGTTCCACCCCAAGATCCTTGCCAACGCATTTCGCTAGGGCTTTTGAAGCTTCGTATAGCATGTCGTAATCTACGCGCTTTGCTCCTGAATCCAATAAGCCACGCATTATGTTGGGAAAGCTCAATACGTTGTTTACCTGATTAGGGGCATCGGATCTGCCTGTAGCTACTATGAAGGCCCCAGCATCCTTCGCATCCTTATAAGATATCTCAGGGACAGGGTTTGCAAGCGCAAATACTATCGGCTTTTCTGCCATTTTCTGTATTATGTCCTTGGTGAAAACTCCTGCATTCGAAACTCCTATCAAGACGTCTGCTTTTTCCGCTACATCGGCAAGCCCGCCCTTAAGCCCCTCCTTGTTCGT
>JAMCSF010000022.1 GCA_023380795.1 Candidatus Martarchaeota archaeon
TGATAAAGCATTATGGCCCTGCTTTCCATGGACGAGGATGTCTCCAAGCTGTACGAGCGCTCGGGTATCGAAGGGCTGATGTCAATAAGCGGCATAGGCAAAGGCCTGGCAGGAAAGATAGAGGAATACATAAAGACCGGACACGTCAAGAAGCACGACGAGCTGAAGAAGAAATACCCTATAGATTTTGAGAACCTTACCAAAATAGAAGGGATGGGTGCAAAAAGGGCCATAATGCTTTATCAGAGGCTCGGTGTCACGGACATACAAAGCCTCAAAGAGGCAATATCATCGCACAAGGTAATGTCCCTTGAAGGATTCGGGGAGAAGAGCGAGCAGCTGCTCGAAAAAGGCATAGAGATGCTCGAAGGCTCGAAGGGCAGGATGCTGCTAGGCTACGCACTGCCTGTTGCCGAATCAATAGTCTCGGAGCTCTTGGGCTCTAAAAAGGTCGAGAAAGCGATAATATGCGGCTCAACAAGGCGCATGAAAGAGACGATAGGTGACATAGACATACTTGCAATATCGCAGCATCCAGAGGACGTAATGGACATGTTTGCAAAAATGAAAATGGTTACAAGCACCGTGGTAAAAGGGCCTACAAAAACCACCGTATGGCTTGATATTGGGACAACGTGCGACCTGAGGGTAATAGCTCCGGAAAGCTTCGGCGCCGCGATGCAGTACTTCACAGGCAGCAAGGAGCACAACGTCGAGGTCAGAAAGATAGCGATATCCAAGGGCTACAAGCTGAACGAATACGGCCTCTTCGACAAAAACGACAAGGTAATATCCGCTATAGACGAAGCCGACATATACTCCAGGCTAGGCATGGATTGGATAGAGCCTGAAATGAGGGAAAACCGCGGCGAAATAGCGCTGTCGAAGAAGCACAAGCTGCCAAAGCTAATAACGCTCGGAGACCTTAAGGGAGACCTGCATTCGCATACAAAAGAAACGGACGGCACCAACACGCTAGAAGAGATGGCCGAAGCAGCGATTTCTCACGGGTTAAAATACCTCGCGGTAACCAACCACACAAAAAGCCTCAGGGTTGCAAAGGGGATGGACGAGAAGAAATTCGCCGAGTTCTTCAAAAGGGTAGATGCCCTGAACGAAAAGCTTGACGGAAGACTCAAACTCTTGAAAGGGGCCGAAGTCGACATACTGAAGGACGGCTCACTCGACCTCTCAGCCGCCTCGCTGAAGGGCATGGACTGCGTAGTTGCAGCCGTGCATTCGGGCTTCAGCATGAGCATCGACGAAATGACATCTAGAGTAATAAAAGCGATAGATTCCGGGTACGTAGACATACTTGCGCATCCCACTGGCAGGATAATAAACGAGAGGGAGCCGTACGCCATAGACATCAGAAAGGTCGCGGAAAAAGCGGAGGAGAAGGGCGTGGCGCTGGAGATAGACTCATACCCGAGCAGGCTTGACCTCAACGACGCCTCGATATTCGCCATACGCGATTACAAGGTAATGTTCTCGATAGATTCAGACGCGCACAACGTATCGCATTTCAACTATCTCCGCTACGGCGTAGGGATGGCTAGAAGGGGCTGGCTTACGAAGGACAAGGTAATAAACACAATGCCTGCGAAGCACATAGCCAAGATGCTGGATCGCAAATAAGCCTACATGAATTTGAGCAGGTTGAACTGCTTGTCGTCTTTTATTGGTATTGTCCCTACCTGCCCGAAAACAGCTTCTATCTCCTCTTTTAAGAGAAGTATCCTCTGTTTTATATAAGGCTCAAGCTCGTACCTGTCAGCCAGCTTTATCGCGGTGTTCAAATACTTCTCTATTCCTCCTTTGGATATCGTGAGCAGGAGCTTGCCTCCGCATCTCGTGCATACCCCCTTTATGGGTATGCGCCTGTATTTTGCGTTGCACTGCACGCAGCGGAATCCCTGCCTTGAATATGAATGAAGGTTGCCCATAAGGTCGGGTATGAAATGGCTTAATATGAGCCTTCTGGCCGTGTCCCTCTTGTCTATGCTGTATAGCTTGTCCATAAGGCTGAACTGCATTTCTATCTTGTCGTTCATGGTCTTTAAGGTAGTGTAGGAGCTCCTCTTTGGAGCCTGCGCCACGGCGTTTATTCCGGAAAGGTGCGTAAACCGTATCCCAGAATATATCGAATCCTTCTGGAGCCTGTCGCCGACGATCTCGACCTTGACTTCTCCCGGGGCGGGATACGAATACGTCTTGTCGTAGAAATCTATGCCGTAGCTTTCTACCACTTCCATGGCATGTACTTCGTCGTCAACTTCCTCGGGCTTGACGTTTACCGTCAGTATGAGCGGAGCGTCCATGGTGCCTCCTACTGTGGTGGGCATGTAATGCTTCGAAAAATTCACGAGCGCATCAAGAAGCATCATCGTCGTGTCCTCGTCGCCGTCGCAGTTCCTTCTTCTTGCCGAAATCAGGTATGGGTGGGCAAATCCAACGCTCGCGTCGGTGAATCCTATAATCCTTCCAAGCACTCCCGCAGAGGTGTGCGGCGAAAGCGTTATCACGTAATGGCCTACCAAATCCTTCTGCTCGGACACGTTGTAAAATTTTTCCAGGCCGTAGAATTTCACCAGCATTTCATCCATGAACTGGGTAACGTTCACGAAGTAGTCGGCTCCTCTCCTGTTCAATATTACGTCTTGGTGCATAAGCTCGACAAGCTGGTCCCCTCGCTCAAGCGGGTTCCCCTTATAATCCTTGTTATAGCCGAGCTTCTTTAAGCTCTCTACGCTTACCGATATCTCGTCGGGGTAGAAATGCGTTATCGGGACGTCGGTCGCGTCGAACCTGGATGTCCCGTCCTTGAATATGTATATTTTGTGAACGCTGCGGAGCAACCCCTTCTCCAGCGGCTCTGCCAGCTTGTCGGAATTCGAAAGACCCTTTACTCCTTTCATGAGCTTGGGGAGCGAAGTCATCCCTATCCTTTCCATGGCCTTGTTTACCTCGGAAACTATGTTTATTTGCTTCATTTCTCCGCCTTCCATGGCTCCCCCGCATTTCTCGCATTTCAATCCGGTGCCGAAGTTTCCACAAAGCTTGCATTTGCGCATTATCTCTGCCCTGCACTTGTGCTCCTCGCAGTAAAACGAGTTTATGTATTCGCCACCCTTGGTGCACAGGTGCCTTGCCAGCTCCACATTTATGCTCTGCGAATTGAACTTCTTGCCCTGCAGTATGTACGCCTTGGTTATGCTCCTCTCCTTGCCTCCGTATTCGCCTATCGGGAACAGTATGTGGGGCGCTGGCTTCATGAGCCTCTCCCTAGCCTTCTCAGGCCTCCCCATCCTTCCACCTACCTTCGTGGATCTCCTCATTATTTTGAATTTGGCGAGCTTGTTGAGCATATCTAAAGAGCTCTGTGCCCGCAGTGCGTCTTCAGGCAGCTCCCTGTTCTGTGCTATTCTGCCGTTGCTCACGAGCCCGAAGCTGGCCATAAGGGACTTGGCGGTTTCGCCCTCAATATCTATGCTCTCATTCTTGTCGATGTGCGGTATGCAGGCCCTTTCCAGCAGCTCCCTGGCCTTAGCCAGCCTTTCGCCGCTTATGGTGACCGAAGAAATTGCATCCAGGGTTTCTATTTCTCCGAGATCGGCTTCCTTAAAAGCTTCTACAAGGAAGAGCATGTCCTCGGTGCTTATGTCCGAATAATCATATATGAACCTCGGATGCATGGGCACGTTGTACTTTTCGGAAAGCTTCAGCGCATCGGCGAAATTCGATATCTCCGGGATTTCGCCGCACCCTGCCTTTTTGAGCTGAAGGGCCCAGTATTCCTCAACATAGCTCGTCGGGCTCAGCGGCGTATTCGTCTTTTTGAAGTCCCCGTACGTGACGAGCATGTCGCCAACAGACAGGATCTTTTTGATGTGAGGCTCGAGCCTCCTCGCCTCTTCTGCGTCCTTTATCCTGAATGCCTCGCCGGTATCCAGCTTGACGAAGGGCCCCTCTATGGTATCAACAGGGACTGCCACGCAACCCTTTCCCGGCTTCTCGACCTTCAGCTGCGTTCCGGTGGCTATGAATTCGTCCATAAGGTACATGGTAGCAGGGCTGAAACCCTTTGAGGCTATGCCAGTAAACCTGCTCCTACCATATCTGAGCCTGAAGGCGCCCGAATGCTCCGGGTAAGCAAATATTGGCCTTCCCGCAACAAGCTCTTGAAGGAACACCACATCCTTCTTGGTCTCCTTCTGCTCGGTCTGCTGTGATTTCTCTACCCTTATTATCTGGTTGAGCCATGACCAGTCGAGCCCTGCTCCCTTGGTATATTTGAGCACGCTCTTGGCCTTCTGTGCTATGCCCTCGCACGAAACAAGGCATATGCCGCTCCTTATCTTGTTCGATATCATCTGGGGCTTGCCCGCAGCGTCGAGCCTGTTTATGTTCCTGTGTATGCCTATCTCTATCTGCTCCGACGCAAGGCCATCAAGGCAGACAGGGCAGTTTTCAAATATGGTTCTTATATCTTGCTCAGGAGGAAGGTACTGAAGCCTTGCGACTCTGGAATTGTAAATCTGTATCTCCTCAAGGTATCTGTCTATCTCTGCCTTCGTGGCCTTGTAAGCGCCTATTCCTAATATCCTCCTTCCATAATCGGCCAGCGCTACAGAAAGCGCAGCGGCAGTTCCCCCTGCTCCTCTTATCGGCCCGGCGTATATTATTGCGGCATAGTCTGTGCCATCCTGGTTTCTGTGAAGCTCTATCCCCTGCAGCCCCTCTGTCGGGGCCACGAGAATTCCTTCGGTGAGCACAGCCAGCCCGACTTTTGTGGCAAGCGAAAGCCTCTTGTCAATGTCGTCGTTGAACCTTTCGTTTGTACATACTTCCTTCACCATTGTAAAGGCGAGCTCCTGCCTCGATTTCCCTTCGGAATTTTTCTTTATGAGCTCTGACAATCCCTTTATGCCTATTATTCCCTCTACCCTGGTCGCGAGGTCAGGCGCAGGCAGTATCTCGACGAATGACTCAGGGTCGTAGCCCTTTTTCTTGGCTTCCGTGGCTACGCTGAATGCCCTTTCGAAATTTTTGTCAAGCTCTGAAAAATATTCGTGTATGTCCATTCGACTACCTGTTGAAGTCTATAGATGTCACGCTGTAATCCTTGCTCCTGAAGACAGGCATTATGCATGGAGTCGGTATGTGCCCCTGCCTGACCTGGAAATCGGTCCTGCCCTGCCAGGTGCCGCTGTTTATGACCGTGACTCCGTGGTATTTCGTAGTGCCATTCTTGTGTATGTGGCCCATGTGCAGTATGTCAGGTATTGTGTCCATTACAAGGTTGTCGGTCTTCGACGGCACTATTATGTTGCCTCCGTATATGGGCGAAAGGTGCCTGCGCTTGAGCAGCTCCACCATCGCCTTCTCCGGCACCGAATAGCTGTTGTTTGGTATCGCGCTTATTATGGAATCGAGAGAAGTGCCGTGGTAGCCCAGCACTTCAAGCCCGTGCAGTGTCATGTACGAGGGATTGGAGACTATGTGGACGTTGTCCTTCTTGAAATCCCCTATGAGCTCCTGCGGCAGCGGCGGTTGGGGCTCTGCCCTCTGCACCGCGTCGTGGTTTCCAGGCATTATAAAAACGTGGATGTAATCTGGTATTGCGTCGACGAAATCGAAGAGCATCTTGTACTGTGTGTACATGTCTGAAACGGCAAGGTCCCTGTCCTGGTTCGGATAGACTCCTATTCCGTCGGCATCGTCCCCGCTTATCACTATGTATTTTATGCTTCCTACCATATCCATCTGCGTGTGGTCGGCGTCGCCATTGAGCCATCTTATCATTTTCGAGAAGTTCTTCTCCATGAACAGCTTGCTTCCCACATGTATGTCCGATAAGAAGGCTATGTTTATGTTTTCTTCAACTTTCTTCTGCTGCCTTATCGGGACGTCGGGCCACACTATCATGTTGGCTATGACAAAAGGCCCGGATATCTTGCCCCTTATTGCTATAACCTCATCGTTGGTTATGGAGTTTGCGTTGACGTAGAGCTCCTGTGCCTCCTTAGAGCTCCCGTTCATGAACATGACCTTGGCGTATCCCTCTTCATCTTCAAGCTCCAACATAAGGTTGTTGTTCTTGGTTATTATCTTCCTGTTCACTATGCCGAATATGTAAACCTCTCTCCCGGAAGCGTAATCATTTATGTGTTCCAGACTCTGCAGGAACTGGCCGTAGCTGCTGTGCTGGGATATTATCTGCCTCATCCTGGCAAGCCTGTCCCTGAAATACATTACGAAATCGCTTATGTTGCCATTTGTGTGCTCTACTTCCCTGCCCCTTATCTTGTACTGTGCGTCTATCTCGGCAGCTAGGGGCTTGAAGTCCGCGGACCTGCTTACCTCTATCTTTATCGGCTGCTTCTGCTCCATTATCTTGTCTATCGCCTTCTGGAGCTCCTCACTGCTCACTATGTGCAGCGTTTCCTCGGAATTCCTGCCCTCTATTAGCTCGTATGCCAGAGCCGAAGGATCTATGTCCTTCAGCATGTCCTCTTTTATGTCTCCCCCTACAAGCATCCCTGCCTTGGACAGGGCCGAGGCGAGCTGCTTGAGCGAACCCCTCGCGATTACCTCCTTTTCGCTCTCCATGTTATTGCTTTCAATCCTTTATCGATTCAAGTATGCTCAGCACTCCCCATATGATTGTCCTGGCCTGCGGCGGCAGGTTTATGTCGTTGCTCACAGAATCAAGGCTGTATATGGCGGAAGACGCCCTTACGGTGAATTCGCCCTCCTCGTTAAGCTTCGTTTTCGCCTCTCCGACCGCGCTCCTGACATTCTTCGGCACGCTAGTGTCGCTTATAAGCATGTCCATCTGCATGTTCGCCTGCTTTATCAGCTCTAGCACTTCCTCTTTCTTTGGCATATTATCACCGATAATTAGTACATTTACAGCTAGCATTGGCATTTAAGCTATTTATAGCTGAGCCTCTGCCCTTATTTTAGGCATCTTATACTGAAAGCAAAAACGCATAAATACTTTGGCAGGGATAGAAGATATGCTTAGCCAAAAGCAAAGGGACTATGAACTTAGCGTTTATGTGCCAACTCCTGCTCCTGTCCCGGTTCACATCGGGAACAAAAAATATCTCAACCAGTCACTTGAGTTAAAGAATCCCAGGGAGGATTCCGTAAAGATTGCACTCCTAGACCTTGGCATACCTGCATACTACGAATACATGCGTTATCCACTGAGCAACGGCAAGGTGTACTATCCGGACTTCATAACCTCTATATATTTCGATGGCAGGCAGGTGGTTCTTGAGCCCCACAGCACAGTGAGCGACAAAGGATACCTAAAAAAGCTTAACGAGTTCATAAACAGGTACAACTTCTACCTCATATTAATATCAAACAGGTCACACAGGAAGCTGGCAGAGCAGAATTCCGACCCTGAAAAATTCATAGACGAATACTGGTTTATAAACAACTTCTTGAACACCAAGGATTCGATAAAGCAGAATTCTGAAAACGTAAAGAAGAAGCTCAAGAAGCTCCTCCGCAATCCTGAAACTGAGATCATAAAAAGCAGCGACGCGTTTCTGCGCACATGAAAATTCCCCAATAAACGCATTCTTAAACTGCAAACCGCTTCATTTGGAAATAAAGGCGCCTCGGCCGGGATTCGAACCCGAGTCGCAACCGTGACAGGGTCGTATGCTAACCACTACACCACCGAGGCTCTGCAGAATATTTCTGCATTATCAGCTATAAATAACTTCTTGTCGCGCTACTTTTTCATGAGTCCCAATATGCCCCCTATTATTCCTAATACCATCCCTACCAGGAATCCGCCATCGCCCAGTATGCTTATGAGCGAGAATATTATCGCAACTATCGAGAATATCTTTAGCCTATTGCCTTTGGGGTTGTATGACATGATTCCGCTAAGCATGACTATGATTCCGCATATTACGCCTATGGCTACTACCGCATATATAGCATCGTAAAGAGCTCCGCTGCTTACATAGCTGTTTATGAGCTTTATCTCAGTGGCGTTGTGGGCGATTGCGGGGTTTGAAGCCGTAAGATTTGCTATTATTGAATTGGCAGAAACCGCATGTACTGCGCCAAGCTCATAGATTCCGCCTAAAAGTATGAGTATGCCGCCTATCAGCATGAAAATGAACGGTAGCGTGTGCTTCTGCTGCGCTGCAGACGGCGACATGAACTTTTCTGTTGCACTTTTTCCTTGCATAATTACACCTTATTTCCCGTTGGAGCGAGTCGAACGCTCAACCTGCCGGTATCTTCTTGACGAAGAATCAAACTACAGCCGGCCGCTCTGCCATTGAGCTACAACGGGCATAACACTTATTTCGGCAAGAATATTAATAAGTTTACCTTATAAATTTATCCTATCGCTACCCTAAATTTCTCCGGTCCGCGGCTCTGGTGATTAGATTACAAACATATTGAAATCCTTCTACGAATCTGCTTTCGGGAAGGTACTTGCGGAGAAGTACAGCCATGGGGCAAGGATAAGGATAATAAAAAAGGGCCCGTACAAGGAGATGCTCTACAACAGTACGGTTTTTTCGCGCATAGTCGAGGGCCGGCTTCTCACCGGGAGCTATTGGGACTACTTCCTTCCTCTTCCATCCCTGTTCGAGAGTCCTAAAATTCTGATAATAGGCCTAGGCGGTGGCACAATACCGTACCAAATCGAGTCTCTATACAGCAACGCCCGAATAGATGTGATAGAAATAGACGAGGCCATCGCGTCAATGTACAAAATATTCATAGGCAAGAGTCTGAAGTCAAACATAATACTCGGGGACGGCATAGAATACATGGAGTCCCACAGCAACACATACGATATAGTGATACTGGACGCATACGTGGATGACAACATGCCAGAAGAATTTTTCTCAGACAAAATGATAAGTTCGGCAAGCTCATCGCTCAAGGAAAAGGGGGTCCTCGCGATAAACTATACGCTCACCTCGCTCGGGATAGCCAATTCGAAGAAGCTTACGAAATCACTTGCAAGAATGTTCGAAGTGTACACCCTTTCAATGCCCCCAATATCCGGAAACAGGGTTGTCATATGCTCTAAGGGAGTTGATGCAGGAAGGCTGAAAGAGATAGGCGCAATGCCAAAGCTCAAGGAAGACCACGCATACATAATCAAGGCGTATTCCAACATGGACGAAGACAATCAGGAAGTAATTTAGCGTTGACCTAATAAATAAAATCGGTGCTGTTTTGCCTTCAATAAAGATGTACAATACCATGTCTCGCAGAATAGAAGACTTCAGGCCTTTGAATCCCCCAAAGGTAAGAATGTACGCCTGCGGGCCTACGGTTTATTTTTATGCCCACATAGGCAACATGCGCGCCTATGTGTTTGAGGACCTGCTCAGGAAGCTGCTGATGCACGAGGGCTATGATGTAAATCATGTGATGAACCTTACAGACGTAGGCCATCTTGCGAGCGACGCCGATACTGGCGAAGACAAGATAAGGAGCGAAGCCTCAAAGGAGCATAAGAGTATGCCTGAGATTGCCGATTTCTATACAAAGGCCTTCATGAAAGACATATCAAGGCTTAACATAATGATGCCTACCACACTGGCAAAGGCCTCGGACCACGTCAACGAAATGCTTTCGCTAATAGGTACATTGGACAAGGAAGGCTATCTATATACGATAAAGGATTCAGGCAGTGGGGTGTACATGGACACGTCCAAGGTGAAGGACTACGGGAAGCTTTCAGGAAGGACGTTCGAAGAGCTGAACAAGGGGCAGCAGGCTGGCGCCAGGGTCGACAGGCCAGAAGGGCTGAAAAACATAACGGATTTTGCAGTATGGCGTTTCGCCCCGGAAAGCTTGAAGGAGATGGTATGGGACTCGAAGTTCGGGAGGGGCTTTCCCGGATGGCACATAGAATGCAGCGCAATGAGCATGAAATACCTCGGAAATACGTTTGACATCCATTGCGGCGGAATAGACCACATACCAATCCATCACACAAACGAGATAGCGCAGTCAGAATCGGCTACAGGGGCAACGTTTGTCGACTACTGGTTCCACGTCAATTTCCTGACTGTAGACGGCGAGAAGATGGCGAAATCGGTAGGCAACATATACACGCTGGATGACCTAGTCAAAAAGGGCTTCTCGCCGCTCGCTTACAGGTATTTCCTTCTCGGTTCTCATTACAGGAGCCAGCAGAATTTTACGTTTGACGCGCTGCAAAACGCGCAGAACACGATAAATTCCATATATGCAGTGGCGCAAAAGCTCACAAAGGTATCTGCGAAATTCGACAAGCTGGACAAGGAAACAATAAAGTTTGCAGAAAACATACGCGTCAAATTTTTCAGCGCCATAAGCAACGATTTCAACACTCCGGAAGCCCTTGCGGCAATGCACGAGCTCGTATCCAAGGCTGCCAACCTCGTAGAAACAGGCAGCATAGGCATAGACGCATCGTCGCTTATTCTGAACGTGCTTCTTGATTTTGACTCAGTCCTTGGGATAAGCATAGACAATTACGCCAAGGAGAAAAGCCTTCCTGCAGGTGCTGAGGAACTTCTCAAGGCGCGCGACCAGGCGCGAGCATCCAAGGACTTCGCCAAGGCCGACGAGTTGCGCAAAGAGCTTGAAGAAAAGTTCGGAGTAGTGGTAGAAGATGCACAGGACGGCAGCAGATGGTTTTTGAAGGTGCAGTGAAAATGCGCGGAAAGGAGCCCAAGGACGAGAGCTTCGGTTTCTTCACCTCAAGGCTTTACAGGCTCTTTTCAAACACGTTCCCAAGCATGAAATCATTCTACTCTTTCATAATCTCGGATATCGCGAATTATCGGTTCTCCTCGATGCTTGACATAGGCTGCGGCCCCGGAATTCTGGACGCAAAAATTGCGCGCATGTTTCCCAAAGCCAAAATATGCGGTATAGATCCGTCAAAAGACATGATAAAGCAGGCTTCCGCTCTGGCCAAGCGCGAAGGTATCGGCAATCTGGAATTCGCAATAGGGAAAAATACAGAAATACCGTTAGATTTTAAATTTGACCTTGTAATAACTACCCTGTCATTCCACCACTGGGCCGTAAAGCGCGATGCCTTGGAATACATAGCAGGGCATCTTGCCGATGGCGGGAAAATAGCCATATACGAATTCCTCAAGCCTGAGAAAGGAATAGGGATTTCAGGCAGCCATTCGCTTAGCGTCAGGGAAGCCAACTCATACTCTGAAATTCCAAGGCTCAGGCCCGCAAGCGTCGCAACAGAAAAAGGTTTCATAAAAGTGGTTTTGGAAAAGGCCTAAGAAGTGGAATTAGTATAGCTTATCTTGAATATTCTGCTGTCGGAGTTCCTGTAAATGAGTTTCATGCTTACCCCAGTGCCGTTTCCATAATCGCAGCCTGCTTTATTGCATCCATAAAGGAACTTGAACATGTTGCTCTTAGTAAAGTTTTCTCCCACGAGCGCAGCGCTTGTTATATTATGTCCCAAATAAGTCATGAAGAATGTATAGTTTGCAGCTGCTCCGGTAACGTTGTGCTCTATATATGTGTCATTCGCGTAATTGTATAGGACAGTGTGCTTTAAGATCGTGTATCTGCCATTGCTTCCTATTCCTGTTTCGACATCGCTTGGATTGGAAAGATTCAGGAGCATAACTCCACTTAGCCCGCTGTTTCCCTGGGAGACGAAGAAGAGCCTTTCGAATGTGCTGTTGCTCGTCTCGTTAACGCTGCTAAACACGTCATAGCCGTAAGTTGCTGCTATGGTGTTGCTAAGGTTGCCTTCGGTAGCTATGCCACCAAGCTCCTGCAGCCAATAATATCTTGCCAGTAGGTATTCAGGCCTGTGTGTCTCGTTAATCAGGTAGCGCGTATCTGGAGTCGTATTCAGTATGAATCTAGCGAAGCCTGCAATGAGTGTTGGGTTCTGGCCTCCGACGCTATCCATGGCACTTGTCCTGTTAGCCCAGCCCTCTATGACGGAGCCGTCTGGCCATACTGCAAGGAAAGTAGCATTGGTTGGGGTATTGTTCTTTACCCATGTAAGAGCTGAAAGAAAATTTGCGTTTATGCCATCAGCCTGCACTGACGTGAAAGATTCAAGGTTTGTCAAGTATAACATGTATACCAGTATGAATATTGCCACTGCTGCGAACACTAGCCTTCCGTAAGTCGCAATTCCTTTTTTCGCGTTCTTCAAGACATCGTTGTCAAACCCTAATAATCTCCCTATCGCGTAAAGCCCGTACGCTGCAAATATTGCTATTGGCACTGCCACTATGGAATTGAATCTCACAGCATTGATTTGTAGGTAAAAAGTTGCCACAAAATAAGCCAGCATTACTAAGAATTCAGGGGAAAAATTTAGCCTGTGCAATACTGTGTACTTCTGCTTAAGATATATCCTGTTTGCAAAGAGCAGATACAGGATTATGCCAACTGGGGCAAGGAAGAGCTGGTATGCAAAGCTCGCCCAAAGGAACGCAAACGTCGGGGGTTGCAGCTCCTGTATAGTTACGTTTAAGTGGCTGCTCGCTATTACGAGCCCGCCGCCGCTCGCTATCTGCGCCAGAAATCCACCGAAAAATACTATTACTACTACCAGTGCAATAACCACTACTGCCACAATGAACTTTGCCCTGGCCAAAGTGTTCATCGTGAATTTTGGGAATTTTTCCCTGTTTTGTATGAAATAATAGCTCAGCAACGCCCCCATAACTATTGGCCCGTAGAATATGAAAAAGTGCAGGCTGGACAGTGCCTGCGTCGCCCTTACTATCGTAAGCGCCATCCACATGTGCTGCATCGCATACGTAAGCAGAAGCGCAAAAGCGAGCACAAGCGAATCTTTGATGAGCTGCAAGTCTGCCGTTATGTAGCCAAGCACCGTTACGAATATGACTGCGAGCATATAGACTATTACCGTAAACGGAGCTCCGTTCCATACTGCAGTCCCAACCCCAAGCACGAAAGCCGCTAGCAGTGCGAACATTACCTTCTTTCTGAAGCTCTTGGCCCTGAATACTGCTATGAAGAATATGAGCGAAAGAATCATAAAAGAGGTTATAAATCCGTCTCCCCTGTATACGAGCGCAGCAGTCCTGGCAATGTCTCCGCTGGATATTGCCACAAAAAACATCGCAAGGAAGCCAAGCACCCTGCTTTTGGCGAAATACCTCACAATGTAATATGCCCCTATCGCGTCAAGCACTCCGAAGAGTATCGGCACCAGCCTCATCACAGTATAATAGCTGGCACCGAAGTACCTCAGTATTGCATACGGGAAAAGCGTGACGAAGTATAAGCCAAGCGGCTCTGAAATCTCGAAATGGGTGGGGAATCCTGAAAGAACCAAAGTCCTGGGTATAGCAAAATCATGCGTGACTGCAGCCCTTATGACAGAAAAATGGTAAAAGCCGTCTGGCTCAAAGAATCCGGCGTACTTCAGCATGCCGGTCCTTAGGTATATGTCGAGAATTATTATGATTATGAAAAGCGCTATTGCCGCATAGCCGTATTTGCTTATGGGGAGCATTGCCCTCGTGCCTTTGCTTTTGCTTGCATCGTGCCCTGCATCGGCGCCTGCGCTGGTTTCGGTGCTAACCTTCGGTACGCTCTCTTCATGCTTCTCCGCAATCCCTACTTCTGCTTCCTGTCCAGAATCCATAAACAGACCAAACCTGCTAGCGAGAATCAAGTCAATAAAGCCTTTTTGTTATAAACTTTTTTAATGGTTATCCTATCATGCGAAGGCTCCGCCATAAAATCCACGGTAACCATAATGGCAAAGGGAATAAAAATACTACTAAATATATTAGTAGATATATTATATGGAAACGCTGCTCGACCAAGCCTGGAGATATCATGAATATCAAAAAATACAAAGCGATGGCCTTTGTTGCGCTTTTCGCGTTTATAATACTTGCATCCTATCCCTCATACTCTAACGCAAATACTGTAAGAGTAAATGCCTCAATAAACGCGGTGTGTCAGTTCGCCCTGTACAATACCCATTCAGTTGTATATCCGTTGCTTTCAAACATTTCAGTAAGCTTCGCCTCCCAAGATCTTGCAAACTGCTCAATATCTAGCATGCCAGGCACCATGGAAGTTTTTTACCCTAACGGCACCAAGGCATTAAATTTCAGCGCAGATTTCTATAATTTTACCAATTCCCAAACAGAGTATCATTTTCCTGCTTCTTTCAACAGTCTCAAGCAGGGCAATTACACAGCAAACATAACTCTCGAAGAGACTGCAACTTATAAAAATTCGACTACAATATCGCTGATACTTCTCAATCCTCCTAACGTTATAGCCAGCAACATGACAGTGGGCAATGTAAGCTATGGCTCTCAGCTTCCGGTTTCCTTAAGGCTACACAACAATGGCTCTTTGGCATCCAATACTGTCACGCTCTACATAAGGATAAACGGCACCGCTTCATTCAACAGAAGCTATGTTTTGAGCCCACTCGCCCCGAACCAGACTTTCCCGATAATATTATCCCTAAGCAACGTCACTAATGTTCCGGGTCCATACAAAATATATGCATATGCTGGCTTCAGCTCATACGGCAGGGCATTCCTGTCCAATATCGTCAAAGCCAACTACACTGTCCCTTCTCCTCCGTCCACTTCAAAAATACCCTCGAACAGGACTACTACACCGATAGTAAAACCTCCATATGTGTATATAACAACAATTCCGATATATTCTTCAATACCTTATGGCACGTCAGCAGTCTCATCGCTTGGGCTAAAGGACATAATAGCACAGCCAGAAACGATCACTCTAAGCATAAACAGCACCTACTCAAACTTGATGAGTGTTTCGGCAACGTCGCTTTCGCTCAAGCCCAACCAGACTGAGCTCGTGCAGGTATATGCCAACGGAAAGACAAATAAGCCCGGAAGCTACATAGTGCCAATAGGGATAAATGCCACCCTGGCCAACGGCACTTCGTCGTTGCAGACAGAATACGTGTCATTCACCGTCTACAACAAGACCAACTCTACTGCTTCGATAAATTACAACGTCGCGCTGCAAAACGACACCACATCAGCACTGGGAACGGTCACCGTTTCCGGATCCGCCAATGCAAGCCTGAAGAACACAACCCTGCTCACCATAATACCTGAGGCCGAGGTCTCATCTGCCAACGACATAAACGCATACGGGCTGCCCAACAGGCTCGAAGTAGTCAACAACTCCTATTACATAATATGGAATATAAGCAGCATACCTGCATCAAAGCAGGTAATAGTATACTACTCGATAACGAATCCCAAAAGTCAGTCCCTTCTCAGCGACATACAAAACATACTGTATTCCCCGTCTGCAATATCTTTCCTTAAGCTTTTCAGGATAACTAGCCTGTCACTGCCAACGCTTTTCACCAACTCGCTTGGATTCATCAATGTCTCGGCAATATACACTGGGATGCTCCCTAGCACGGTTTCGCTTTATGTGGTAAGCTCTCCTGGCCTCAAGGTCACAAACGCCTCATATAGTCAGGGCATGGTTCCAAATCAGCAGATTTTCCACTCTTTCAAGATAGCTTCAGGGCCGGTTCCCGGGACGTATCTGCTGTACATGTACGCTTCTGCTGCAGGCATAAATTACAACTACACGCTGCCGCTGCTGGTTGAAAAGCTGACCCCTTCAACTACTGTGCTTACCACAGTGCCACCTACTCCAGTGCCTCAAAGAAGCTTATACGCCTACGCTGCTTATGCTGCCATAGCTATAACGCTGATAGCGGTTGTCACGTACGCTACATATAAATATAAAAACAAGCCTAAATACAATCCGAAAGTGGCCAAGGAACTTGTCGAAATTACCAAAAACGAGCGTTCAAAGAAGGGCAGAGGTGCGTCGAAATGACCAAAACATCAAGCATAATGGTGGCTTCCATAAAAGGCGGGGTAGGGAAGACCACTGTGGCTGTCAATCTCGCTGTGGCGCTCAGCATAGCAGGGTACAAAACCCTGCTCTATGAAATGGATACCGTAAATCCTGGCGTGAGCTACCATCTGGGCAAGCTTGACGACGAATCCAGTGTCCAGGTGTACAAACCTACTGGCCTGCAATACTCCCCTGCGCGAGTGTCCGAATCTTATGGTGCTACCGAGCAGGAGCGGGCTTCACAGCTTGAATCGGAAATTAAAAGCGGCAATTATGATTTCGTTGTCATAGACACACAATCGGCTGACAAGTCCCTGCTAAAGAGGCACTTTGACATGGGCTTAATAATAATAAATCCGGACGAGCAGTCATGCGCTGCAGGCATAATGGCTAAAGACCTGCTGGAATCGTCTGGAGCCAAATGCAACATAATGCTGAACAGGGGGTTCGAAAAGCCTTATGCGCTGAGCGACAGGGAGATAGAAGAGATGTTCGGCACCCCAATAATGGCCAAGGCCGAAGAGGACCTTTCGCTTCGCAAGAGCCTTCTGGAACACGTTCCCAACATAATAACTGAGAACGCTCCAAAGTTCAACTCCCAGATAAGCAATCTGGCAAGAGTATACGCTGCGATGATCGACGAAGATTATGCGCAAAAATTCGAAAATTTCGGCAAGGAACTCAACAGGGCAAAATCCGAAATCAAAAAATTGCAGCGATAAATCACATGGTCAAATGAGGGACAAAACAGCTAATGCATCCACAACCTCTGCAAAGATGCAGCTAAGGCAGCAAAGTGCCATGGAATTCATACTCACATACGGCTGGGCCATACTGCTCATTGCCATAGTGCTGGGCGCGATGTATGCCGTCGGCCTTTTTAGGCCCAGCATACCTACGACGTGCCTTCCTGATTCTGGATACCTGTGCGAATCCCCTATAATGAATACCAGCGGCTACGTTGCCGTCAAGTTCGGAACTGTCAACCAGCAAAACATAATCATAACTGGCCTGGGGTGCTCGAACGGGGACGTTGTGCCTTCAAACATAAGCCTAACCAATACGCCTGTTTCTTCTGGCCAGGTAAAGGCTCTGGTCTTCAAGTGCCCGGTACACTCACATTCAATAAATTCCCATTTTACCGGAACCCTGTGGCTCCAGTACACTGCTGACGGCATACCTGGCCAGCTGGGTGAAATCGGGACTCTCAGCGCCTCGGAGAGCACTCCGGACATAGTCGCAACCGCCTTTGTAAGTTCAAATTCCACATCAACGAGCACAAGCACAACTTCAACTTCTACATCCACAACCACAACCTCAACTTCAACGACTTCAACTTCCACAACTTCAACTTCTACTACTACTTCTACCTCTACAATTCCGTACGTGCCAATAATACTTAAAAATTCCCAGTCATCAAACACCCCTGCGCCGTTCCAGCAGATGGTCGTAGTCAACAGCACAAAATATTCGAGCTATATCTATCCTGGATGGTCTAATGTCGAATTCACTACTGGTCCAGCAGCTACGGGCAATACCATAAGCGCATGGATAGAAAGCAATGCCACAAACTCTTCCAAAAGTACTGTGGTGTGGCTCAAGCTGCCATCCGGAATAAGCGCAAACAGCCCTAGCTTGCTATATATGGATTTCATGCCGGCCAACGTGCTCTCATCCAACGGTCCTACTGGCGAAGCCCCTCAGCTCTCGCCCACTTACGCAGAATATGACGACGGCGCCAATGTGTTCAACAGCTACTGGAACTTCGCAGGGACGAGTCTGCCGAGCGGTTGGACATCCGGCGGCTCAGTAACGGTGGATAATGGCATAAGTGTTGCATATAGCGGATATGCACAAACTGCTGCGGATTTCGGCTTAAATACGAGCCAAATATTTGACGCTTACGGAGATCTTTCGGCTGCAACCTCCGGAAATAATGCCGGAGTTGGTTATGCGGCTTCGAACTCGTTCCCAATTGCTTCTGGCAATGGGGGAATTATCTGGAACTTAAACAATAATGCAGAATCAACAAGCAATGCGTGGCTTATTACTTGGACCGGGAGCGCCTGGGCAGGCGAAACATCATTAACGGCTACTGGATATAACGTTTGGTCAATCTATTGGGCTTCTCCTTCATCTGCTTCTGGTTATGTTGATTATTCCTCATCTTACACAAGCACTACAGACATACCTTCGGTCAATCTTCCGATAGGCTTCTTCAACCTCCAGGGTTCCCAGTCAACAATAGGTCCTTTCTACTGGGCTCGCATGCGCGCATATCCTCCGAATGGCATTATGCCATCCGTTACTTTCTGGAATCAGGACGGTGCACCATCATTGAAAATAGAAAAGAATACGACAGTTTATGCATCATCAAACGATATAATAAATGCAACCGCACTATTTTCAAACGCAAGCATCGAGCTTCTCAGGAACGGCAGCGTAATAGCTTCAGGCACCGGCAGTGTTTCATATACCATAAACTCGAATTCAAGCTCCATATGGGCTGCAGGCAAATATAAAATAACCGCTTATGAGCCAAATGCACTGGTAGCTAACAATACCGAAAATCTTACCGTAACAAAAGCATCTCCAGCAATAAACATAAGCACCAGCAATGCAAAATTCAGCATGGGCGCCATCAGCAATTACAGCATCACATACTCGGTAAATTCAATAAACAACCAGCTCAAGGCATACCTGTCAGTAAATGGCGCCAATGTATCTTCGACGAATTCCGTGGCTACCTACACGATGAACATATCCAATACCACGACGTTCTACGCGTTCACCAACGGCAACGCAAACTATACCTCTTTAGCCATAAACAAAACAAGCGTGTATGTGGTAAGATATCCCTACTATGTACCTATAACGATATATAACAACCAGTCAAGCAATACTCCTGCGCCGTTCCAGCAGCTAATAAACATAAACGTGTCCAAATACGCTGATTATGTCAACGCCAACATGAGCAACATATTCTTCTTTTACGGGAACAAGACGATAGTGCCTTCATGGCGGGAAAGCGGCGCAACGGGTGCAACCTTCAATGGCAATCCGGCTTATCTGACTCAGGAAAAAGGATACACGTGGATGAACAATGCTGCCCAGCACTTTACAATGTCCATTTGGGTTAATCCATCGTCTCCAAACGGGGTAATATTGGACGAACTGAACCAGAGCGCTTCGTGGCACGACGCATGGCTGGACCTGGTGAATGGCAATGTATATATGAAGATATGGAATCTAGCCTGCGTGAATTTAGGCGCCATACCTGACAATCAGTGGAGCAACATAGTGATGGAATACAACGGCTCTACATACTCTGGATACATAAACGGCAACTTTGCAGGTTCAAGTACTGGCACACGTTCAGTTCTTGGGGGCTCGTATGCTTTTTCTTATGCCTTGGGCAAGAACGATACGACAAACTGCGGCTCAGGATCGGCCTTTGACGGGTCAATGCTTAACTATCAGATATACAACACTACGCTGCAGCCAAGCGGCATAGCCAGCATATACTCAAGCGGCAGGTATGGTATACCTCCGTTCAATGCTTCGGAAGGCCTCAGCGGTTGGTGGCAGCTTAAGTTCAATTCTACTGCAGGAGAAAGCAATGACAACCTCACATACAGCAACGTCAATTTCACTAGCATGCACTCCAGTTATTGGCTGAAGATAAACGGCGGCATTCCAGCGACGAGCTCCATAACCCTATACATGGGCTTTGCGAACAAGAGCGATTCTCTCCTCAATAAACTGACGACCGGCGAAGCCCCACAACTAAGTTCTACTTATGCCCAATACGACGACGGTGCGGATGTGTTCAACAACTACTGGAACTTCGCAGGGACGAGTCTGCCTAGCGGATGGACATATGTATCCCAAGGAGGTTCATCGTATTCTGTAAATAATGGCATAACATTTAACACTGTAAATAACAATCCGAGTGGAGGTATTTATTCTTCAGTGTCTATATCCTCTCCAATAGTAATAGATGCACTACAAAATATAGGAACAACCGCTGCAGAGCAAACAATTGGTCCAGAATTAAATAATTATGCGATAGCTTTTGGAAATGAGGGAGGTAGCGGTCCTGAGAGGGGTATCGGAACAGTAAGTTCTTCCACACCCGGACTAATAACTGGCTGGCTAGTTCAAACAACAACAAATCCCCCAACTGCAAATACTAATTATATAAATACACTCTATTATGTTTCCGGAAGTTTAAATTATTCAGTAAATTACAAAAGCGTTTTGACAGCAACAAGCACAATATCTGGAAGTGAACCTCTCGCGATTTGGACTTATGCACCAGCAACAGGGACTGTATTTACACAATGGCTCCGCACACGTGCATATCCACCAAACGGCGTTATGCCTTCGTATAATATCGGCTCGGTATACGCGCCTGGGGCGCCGGAGCTTACAATAAACAAATCCACCATACCATACGGCCAATCGGATGAGATAACTGCATCATCGCAGATAAGCGGCGACCAAGTTGAGCTTTCGATAAACGGCAATGTGGTTTCTGGACCAACGTCAAACACAATAAATTATGAGTTCCCTGTAACTATTCCAGGAATTTATGCAGTGAATGCCATAAATATCAACAATTCCAAGTTCACATCCGCACAAATACAGGTAATCAAAGCAGTTCCTGAGCTATACGCTCCAAAAAGCGGATTTTACTCGAATCCGCTGAATTTCACATATTCAATATCTACTGTAGACAACCAGCTTACCGGAAAGTTATACCTTAACGGAACCGAAATATCCTCTACGGATTCTTCGAACTCAATTGTGCTTTCTGGTGTCGGTTCGACGTATTCGCTGCTGTTCAATACTTCAGGCGACGGGAACTACACCAATGCCTCAACAGGAACAATAGAAGTGCGTCTTGAAAAAGCTAGCAGCCCTTACAGGATACCTGCTGGCATTTACCACTACTCTCCTATTTACGTATACAATAACCAATCTGTCCCTACAATTCCGCATCCGCAGGAATACATACAGATAAACGCGAGTGCATTTTCAAGCTATCTCACATACAACTACAGCAGCGCCAACCTTGAGTTTTTTACATCAAACGGCACGATAATACCTGCTTGGATAGCAAGCAATTCTTCAGGGCGCATAACCATATGGTTAAAACTTCCGGAAAGCATTCCCCCGAAATCTAACATGACGCTGTATATGGGCTTTGCAAATAATACTGCAAATCTTTTATCAAATTCAGGGACAAGCGGTATAGGCGAAGCCCCGCAGCTCTCGCCCACTTACGCGGAATACGACGACGGGGCTGGTGTCTTCCAAGCGTATTTCAACGCTGACACTCCTCTCTCAGATTTCATCATTCAAGGGGGCTATGGGGTAACCAAAGTATCTACATATTGCACAACAGCGGCAAACTGCAGGTCCAAAACTGTCTATTACTTAGAAGTCACTGGCTCAGGAACAAGGTCGTTCGACATGGCTTACAACACTGCTTTTCCTGACAATGCAACATTGGCTCTTGGCTCAAACATAGGCACGAATCTTACCAACGAAGGCTTCGTCGGCCTCGGCGCAGCATCTGTCTCTTCGACTCCTGGGGTTGAAAATGCTGCTGGCAACGGCAACTCCATAGGGATCACGTGGCTGCAGAACGGAAATTTCGGCTATTCTCCTAGCGCGTCGTCAAATCTGCCTCCGAATTACGCTTATTACGAGATGAGCTACGTTCCTGGAGCCCCTAACGTAGTTGCCTCAATATATGAACAGAACGCATCAGTTAGCGAAACCAACTACATACCTTCAGGATATGGCCCTGGGCTTTACATAGGGGTCGGAAGTGCAACGGAAAACATACAAGAGCTTGCCTATACTAGCTGGCAAGCCGCTGCCCAGTCCACAAGCACAGGGATATTTCCTACGGCTATAGTGATGCAGAACCCAAAACCATCAGGGTCCGCAGCGCTTTTCATCAACGGCAAGAGCCAAAACACTACGCTTAACTATTCTGTAATAAACATAACCGCGTCGCTACAATCAAGCGCATATTCTAACGATACGGTAAATCTTCTGCTGGATGGAAATACGCTGTGCACCGGAACGTTCTCATGCACATACGAGGGATACATAGCGGCATCTGCTACTGCATACAATGTGACTGCGGAGAACGTCCAAACTTCGTCAAGGCAAACCCTGAGCCTTAAGGTGGAAAAGAAAGTGCCTGACATAACAGAAACAGTTCCATATTATGGCGTCAACAACGGCACAGCATACTACTCTGTAAACACTGTAAACTCGCAGGTAAAGGCTTACCTGTATGCCAACGGAGTGGAAGTCTCCAATACGATTAGCGAATCAAGCTACACGGTAAACAGCATAGGCAATTACAGCTTTTACGCATATACTCCTGGCGACGAGAACTACACCAACTTCACAACTGCCACAAAAACGCTTCATATAATCCGCTCTCCCAAGTTTTATATCCCATTGCTTATAACAAACAACCAGACAAGCAATACCCCTGCGCCGTTCCAGCAGGAGCTCACATTCAACAGCCTGGCATACAGGTATGCCGAAGCAGGGGACCTTGACAACATCATGTTCTTCTATGCGAACGGCACAGCGATACCGTCTTGGCTTGAAGCAGGGAACACAAACACGAGCGCCAGCACGATATACTGGCTAAACATAAGCCATGGCATCCCAGCAAAGAGCTCGATAAAAATATACATGGGCATATTCGCGCAGAACATGAGCCTATTCAACAATTTATCGACGGGTGAAGCCCCTCAGCTGTCCACCCCATTCGGCAAATACAACGATATCGCTTACGTGATGAACAAAGGGCTATTATACCAGATATGGGGGTGGGGCGGCTCTGGCATACAGCCGCAGTACGAATTATACCAGTCTAACATGACCCCAGGTTCTAGCTTTACTTTCGGATCCACTGCGGCAACTGCTTCTTCGACTTTGTATAACACAAACTTTACTGGCATAACTGAAGATGTTGATGGTTCGCAGGAGCCATATGTGGTGATAAACTACCAAAACGGCTATTCCGGAGGGGTGCCGCCTCCGGATCCGCCAGTATCAAACGACAATTTCTGGCTTCTCAAGGCAATAGGCTTCGTAAATTACACTTCTGGAGTGTCGCTCTACGGCATAGCGGACGATGCAATTGGCCTAGGGTACAGCCAATCCACAACTGGCAGCATAGGGTCATGGATCGGAGGGACAAACAATCCCAACAACACGATAAGCGCATGGAAGGGCGAAGGCGCAACAGTTTATTCTGGCACAATATCCAGCAGCGGGGATTATCCCATAGAGCTTGATTTCGAGAACCAGAACGGCCCAGGCTACGTGGGGATGTGGTCGAATTCTCCTCTTGAATATTATTCCGCAGCATATCCTCCAAACGGGATTATGCCAAGCTCCAATGTCGAAGCCATAAACGGGCCGCCGGCGTTGAACATAACGGCCAACACTATAGCGTATTCGAATACGACTGATTATATATACGCTACCGCCCGCCCGTCAAACAACACCGTGGAAATACTCATAAACGGCAACGTGGTCGATACCGGCACCGGCACCCTCAACTACACGCTTCCTGTACTGCCTGCAGGCATATACAGCATAGAGGCTTATGACGTAAACAAGAGCCTTTCGACCAACGGCACCGTAACAATAGTAAAGGCGGTGCCCAAAATAACGCAGACTAGCGGAGGCACATACTCAAACAATTATACTATCGGCTTTGCCTCAAACACTGTAAAAGACCAGCTAACTCTCAACCTTTATGTGGACAACGCCATAGTTGCATCCACGAATTCGGTTTCAGACTATCCTATAAACAATGTTGGCAACTACACGTTCTTCGCCGGAACTGCCGGCAATGCGAACTACACGGCGAGGAATCTTACTTTGCAGCAGCTCCATGTTATACCAAAACAGGTCCCATCGGTGGTTCCTAACGACATTGCTTACTATGTACCGATAGTCATAGCTAACAATCAGCCAGTAGCTACGCCGGCGCCATTCCAGGAGATGCTAACGGTAGACAGTGCGCTGTATTCGCAATATGAGAATGGCTCGCTGGAAAACGTCAAATTCTTCTATTCAAACGGCACAACTGTCCCTTCATGGCTTTATTCGGGCAATTCCAACCGCAGCACATCTTCTGTATACTGGGTGAAGCTTTCCAACGGGATAGCTGCGGATTCTTATCAGACCATATTCATGGGATTCAGCACCATGGAAGCCGTAATAATGAACAACAGGACCACCGGCGAAGCACCCCAGCTAAGCAAGGTATATGGCCAGTACGACGACATAGCCGGAGTAATGAATCCTGGTTTGCTTTATGAAGTTTACTACAACGGCGCAATTACCGGGTGCGTTCCAAACGATACATATGCGTATGCTGCAGGGGTGTACAGTGGCTACTCCATAAACGGCTCATGCAGCCCGATAGCATCAAGCACGCTTCCGTCGCTCACGCCTCTTACCGGAACGTCACAGGCAGTTGACGGTTCCGGAGAAAACAACGTGCTGATAAACGTTGAGGGCGGCTATACCAGCGGCGCGCCATTCCCTAACCCGCCTGTTTCGGATTACTCACAGATAATAGTAACCAAGAGCATAGGGTTTGTGGATTCAAGGCATCCAATAAATTTCTATGTCCTAATAGACGACGCAGGGCAGCTCGGGTACTCGAATTACACGCTTAACGGCTCGGAGGAGAACTGGCTCGGCAGCTATTCCAATTCCTACAATATAATCAACGAATGGCGCGCCGAGGGTGCAACTCAATACGAAGGGATAGTCACTGGCACCGGGGCATACCGCATACAATACGACTATGCCAACCAGGGAGGCCCAGGATATTGGAGCCTGTGGTCAAACTCAAGCGTTAGCTACTACAGCCCCTCTGCACAGCCCAACGGGGTAATGCCTGCTTACACTACCGGGCAGCTCGGCTACGGGATGAACAGGCTCATAATAGCCAACGATCCTGCCCAATACCATGTCAAGAGCGGAGTCATAGCCGTGGGGCTAAACCTTACCAATTCCTTAGACATATACGTCAACGGCTCTCTTGTCAAAAGCGGCACTGGCATTGTCAACTACACCGAGGACAACCTCCCTCTGGGAAATTTCAGCGTCAAGAGCGTTAATCTGGCCACTAGCAACACGATAACAGCGAACCTGCGCATAATACCAAACGACCCGTTCCTGATAATACAGTTCCCGCAGTCGCTCTACGGAGACCAGGACAACATAACCGGAATATCAAATGTCACAGGCGACAGGATAGAGCTGCGCCTGGAGGACGGGGTCATATTGGCAGCAGCATCCAACACTGTTGTTTACGGTGGCAATACGCTAAAGCCGGGCAAGTACAACATAACCGCAATAGACCTAAATCAGCCTGCATATTCGCAAACGAAAAGCCTTATCATACTGCCCCCGAACGTGACTCTTAGCATACAGCACCAAACGGCGCTATATAATACCAATGACATTATTAACGCAACTACTTCGCAGACGCTAGACCATGTGACAATAGCGATAAACGGCACCGTCGTAGCCAATTCCACGGCAAAGGCCTCATATACCGAAAACTCGCTTCCTCTGGGGGTTTACCCAGTGCAGGCGTGCGACGCGGATTCGCTCACGTGCACAAATATAGAAAACCTCACTATAGCTCCAAACGACCCGCACATATCAATACAGAACAGGCTTGCAGAATTCGGCGAGAACGATACAATAACTGCTACGTCAAACGTTACTGGAGACAATGTCAGCATAATCATAAACGGCAATGTCGTAGCTTCCGGCAAAGGCACAGCGCAGTTCAATACTGCATCGCTAGTGCCTGGCACATACAACGCCACAGCAGAGGATACCGTGCAGCCGGCCTATTCGCAGCCCTTGCAATTCGAAGTGACTGGCCAGGTGGTTTCCCCTGCGGGAATACTAAGCTACGTCCCCATACTGATAACCAACAACCAGAGCACAGCAACAAAAGCGCCATTCCAGCAAATGATAGAGGTAAACGCGCAGAGCTACGCTTCGTATGAATCTGGGGGCATGCAAAATGTAGAATTCTCCTATGCAAATGGGACTATAATACCATCGTGGTTCGAAGGCAGCCTGGCAAACGAATCCAAAACAACATCCCTCAATGAGTCCGCAAGCGATGTTTATTGGCTGAAGATAGCAAATGGCATACCTGCAAAGAGCTCTATAACAGTATACATGGATTTCGCGGAAGTTGGCAAGAACCTGCTTAATCTAAATTCTACCGGCGAAGCCCCGCAGCTGTCTTCAACCTACGCCGAATACGACGACGGCGCAAATATATTCAACAGCTACTGGAACTTTAATGGGACATCGATGCCTAGCGGATTCACCGAATACTCGAACGGCGGTTCCACGAGCGTTGACAACGGCATTAACATTGATCTTGCAAGCAGCGGAGATTATCTTTCATTCGTCTACGATACTGCAATAAACTCAAACGACACGATAGTCGAAACCTACGATTCAGGCACAAGGGGCAACGGCCCGACAGACCTTGGGATATACCAGTCAAACAGCGACAGCGTCGGCGGCTATGCAGGGGTGGCAGACACGTGGGGATGGGGATACGGCACCATAAGCAGCGGCTACGGCAACATAGGCAGGCCTTTCGATATTTCCGACGGCAACGGGGTGGCAAGCATATACTGGATAGGCAGCGGCAACGAGGGCGTGGGATGGAACTACGATTTCGTTTCAAGCACAAACACCAACGAGGCGTTCCAGAACAGCGCGTATATGGCAATAGGGATAGGCTATGCGGCTCCAGGCTCTGACATCAATTACTACTGGCTTCGCACAAGGTACTATCCGCCCGACGGCGTAATGCCGTCGGTTGACTTTGGGGCCGAAAGGTCTACGACTGGGGCTTACCTAAATATCCAGCACAACCCTTCGCTTTACAGGACAAACGACACGTTAACCGCAATAGCCTCGAATGCCACTTATATAATAGAAATACTAAAGGATGGCACCCTTATTTCAAGGGGTACCGGCAGCACTTCATATACCGAAAATGATTTCTCCATAGGCACTTACAACATTACCGCGGACAACCTCAACACTGGCAATACAACAACGCTGAAACTTTCAGTGATACCTAACCCTCCAAGGCTGAGCATATCAAAGGCAAAGCTTCTATTCGGCCAGGAGGATACAATAAGCGCTTATTCCAACGTCACAGGCGACAAGATTGCGATAGAGATATCAAATTCAATAGTCTCTGAAGGGGTTAACAACGCCACATATGCCGAAACCAACCTGAGCATAGGCAATCACACTGTAGTGGCCGAAGACTTAAACTCCAGCAACTTGGCCCAGTCTGCTCCGCAGCTCATAACGGTCCTCAAGAACCCGCCAAAGCTCGAGATAGAATTTGCAAATTCGCCTTACGGCAAGGATGACAATATTACTGCGATATCAAACGTCACGGGCAACAGGGTGCAGATACTTGTCAACAACGCCATAGTTGCCAACGCAACCGGCATAGCCACTTACAACGCCAATGCCCTTACTGTCGGCACATACAACATAACCGCAAGGGACATAAGCCCCAACGACACCTCCCAGGTGTCGAACGCCCTTACCATAACGCCTCCGAACATAGAGCTATATTTCACATCCAATCCTGGCTTCTACGGCAACAGGGACGAAATTGCTGCCGAAGCCTCGATAAGCATAGACAACGTAACGCTTAGCATAAACGGCAACGTTGTGGCAAGCGGCGTGGGCAAGGCCAACTTAACCGAATCAAATTTCAGCTTGGGCAACTACACTGTCCAGGGCTGCGACACTACTGCAAAGTTCTGCACAGCCAACACTATCCTAGAAGTGGAGCCGAATCCTCCCCTATTGACAATCCAGCACAACCCTATGCTGTATGATGTTGACAACAACATAACTGCGAAGGCAAACAACACCGGCTCGGCTATAAAGCTCCTCATAAACGGCACAGTTGTGGAGAACGGGACAAACGAGGTCTTTTACAATGCAAAATCCCTCGCGCTCGGCACTTACAACATAACAGCAGAAAGCCAGAGCGACAATGCGCTTGCAGTAACCACCGAAAGGCTGGCAGTCAACAAGAACCTGCCAATACTCTCGATACAGAACCGCACCCCTCCGTACGGGAACACAAACCTCATATCTGTGCTGGCAAATGTCACCGGCTACCCTGTAGAGCTCCTGATAAACGGCACAGAAGTGGCGCAAGGGATAGGCAACATAACTTACGATGCCGATGCGCTTAAGCCTGGCAACTACACCGTGATAGCGGCAGACACGAACTCGTCCAACCCCTCAACGGTAAATTCGACGATAAAGGTACTTGCCCCGAAGGTTTCTATAACTCCTGTGAAGGGGTCTCCAGAATACGGCATCAACTTCACTCTGGAGGCAAACACTACGCAGAAACTAGACACTGTCAACATGTCGATAAGCAACACCCTGATAGGCAGCTCAGTGTCGCACTTCTACTATACTGAAGACAATCTGAGCATAGGATCATACAACGTTACTGCCTGCGACGTCAACGCAGGCGTATGTGCGAAGTACTTGCTCACAATATCAAAGAACTATCCATCGCTGAAGCTCACCCAAAATCCGTCTCCGTACGGAACTCCTAACTACGCTACAGTAAACACGTCTCTGCTAGGAAAGGAGGTAACACTTTCGATAAACGGCAACGTGGTGGCACATTCGCTCAACGGGCTATCATACAACCTGACAAATCTTACAACTGGCACCTACGGGCTGGTAGCCAAGGTGAACGACAGTTCAGACGACAACGCTACGACTTCGGTATCGCTTTCGGTAACCACTCCTCAGGCATACATAAAGATAAGCAATGACCCGGAGCTCTACAACCAGAGCGGCTACATAAACGCCTCGGCTTCGCTCAAGACTGCACCTGTGGCGCTCTACATAAACGGAACCGAAGTGGCAAACTCTACAGGAAGCGTGTCGTACAGCGAGGCAAGGCTGAAGATAGGCAGCTATTCAATAAAGGCATGCGACACGTATTCTGGCGCATGCTCGTACTCTTCATTGGTCGTGGTTCCGAACCCTCCTGGGCTTTCGGCGCAGTACTACAAGCCTTTGTACAACCAGAACGATACAGTGGCAGCAGCAACCAACATAAGCAGCTACGGGATACAGGTAAAGCTCAACGGGAACGTCATAGCAAACGATACCAAATTCTACAGCTTCAACACCAAGGGCTTTGCCCCAGGGCTCTACAACGTTACTGCTACCGAGCTGGATGCCAATGACTCATATGCGGAATCCACTGTCTTAATAACGGTAGAGAAGCCTGCGATAAGCCTAAGCTTAACCAGCAATACTCCCTACTATTCTGCAACTGACGCGATAAACGCAACCACGTCGCAGCCTTCAGACTACATAGATCTATACATAAACGGCAACGTTGTTTCTAAGTCGAAGGCCAGCGTCTCTTACGCTGAGAACAGCCTAGCCATAGGCAGATATAACGTTACTGCCTGCGACGTCAACGCAAGCTCCTGCGCTTCGGCAAATCTGTCCGTGGTTCCAAACCCGCCGATACTTGCAATAAGGAAGAGCCCTGAGCTCTACAGCGCAAACGACACCATAACAGCCACTGCAAACGTCACGGGCAACAGGGTGCAGATACTTGTCAACAACGCCATAGTTGCCAACGCAACCGGCATAGCCACTTACAACGCAAATGTACTATCCACTGGTACATACAACATAACCGCAAGGGACATAAGCCCCAACGACACCTCCCAGGTGTCGAGGCAGTTGGACGTCATACCAAACCCACCGCTATTGACAATCCAGCACAATCCTGACGTCTATTCGAGGAACGACACTATAAGCGCCAGGTCTAACCTGAGCCTAAACAGGGTTTCATTATTCATCAACGGGAAGGCGGTTGTATCGGATGCGATAAACGCCACATATGATGCCAACACTCTTGCAGTCGGCACTTACAACATAACAGCGGAGGACGTCAACGCCAGCAACATAGCCTATTCAACCGAATACCTCTCAATAGTGCCGAATCCTCCATTATTGACAATCCAGCACAACCCGGCCTTGTACGGGGTCAACGATTCAATAAGGCTGGAATCCAACATAACCGGAAATCCTGTTGCCTTATACATAAACGGAACCGAAGTGGCAAACGCAATAGATAATCTAACCTATATGGAGGATGCACTGGCAATAGGCAATTACATAATAACAGTAAAAGACATGAGCCCAAACAATACCGCAAGCTTCAACACCACTCTGCACATATTGCCTAACAAACCTCTGCTCAAAGTACAGGGCAATCCGGCCATGCCAGGGCAGAACGACACTATAAGCGCCATAGCCAATAGGAGCGGGGATTCGGTAGAGCTCCTGATAAATGGCACAGAGGTAGCCTCGGGCACCGGAACCGTCAATTACGACACTAACAGGCTTGCTGTAGGGTACTATTCAATAGTTGCTGTCGACACGGTGCAGCCTGCATACTCAAAGAAGCTGGTATTTGCAGTGGCCAACGCCCCTATTGCGCCTACGAACATAACTTCGCTTATACCGATACTGATAACCAACAACCAGAGCGTCCCTACGCTGCCGCAGTTCCAGCAGCTCCTTCACATAAACAGCAGCGCCTATTCAACTGCCGAAAAGGCCAATCTCTCCAACGTGGAGTTCTTCTATGCTAACGGAACAGTAATTCCAGCATGGATAGAGCAGAACGCTACGTCGTCATCGAAGCAGACTGCGTACTGGATAAAGCTGCTCTCCAGCATACCTGCAAAAGGCAGGCAGATAGTGTACATGGGCTTCTCAAACTTAAACATATTCTCGCAGCACATAACCGGAGAGGCGCCACAGCTAAGCTCTACCTATGCACGCTATGACAACGGCCAGAACGTGTTCAACTATTATACCGACTTCGCAGGCACAAGCGCCAACACAAGCCAGTACACAATAAACGGGATAGCAGCTATAGACAACGGGCTGGTCCTACCCCCAAGCAACAAGACCAGCTACGTTTCTAGCGTTAAGGAATATGATGCTGCCACAAACGAGTCGGACATATACTGGGACGCGACCACGCCCCTCAAGAACGCAATAACGCTTGGATACAACGCCTCGCACGCTGTCACTGTGGTAAACGCTTTGTTCTGGGCCATAAACAAAGACAACGACAGGCTTTTCACGGCAAAGAGCATATTCAACAATTTCGAGAACGGGCTAAACCTTTCAGGCAATTACGTGTTTTCCAACTACAACGTAGGCAACAGGAGCTACGGCTCGTATTCCAGCCTGGCTCAGGAGCAGAACTATACTTCATACAATACGTCAACATACTCATTTAACGGCAAGGCTTTCCTGCAGGTCGAGAATAACCCGAACAACAGGAGCACTGGAGTTTCAGCCGACGTGTACTGGATGAGGACAAGGTCAACGCCTCCTAACGGCGTAATGCCATTCGCGAGCTACGGGCTTCTTCACGCGCACTCGATAGGCAGCTGCAACATAACCGCTTCGACAAGCACAATAAGCCTCGGCACGCTGTTCGCGAATACCAGCGAGGCCACAAAAGAGCCTATAACAATTACTAACCACGGCAATTCAACCGCATACATATACGCATATGGCAGCAAATGGGTGTCGCAGTCCAACTACTTCGGCCCTACGAATACTACTTATGCCAACCTTACAGGAGTTCCTTGGGCTCTCGCAGGTAAAATATTTGACATACAGAGGAACTGGATAGTGAGCATAGCCCCGGGATCAGCAGCAACCGTGTACATAGGCGCAGACATACCGAATGCCACCTATGAGGGCAACTACTCCCAGAGCATATACTTCGTGAGCGACTGCGCCTGATGCTTGAATGCTTACCTATTCCCATTCTCTGCGAGAGGTGTGACGCAAGCCGCAATATAATATACTATTAATATAATTGCCTTTCAATGCAGAAAAGTGCCTAAGTTATACTGCTGCAGTGCATAAGTAAACTTTACAGCATTTTCGCACGATTAACTGCGTCAGAGAACGGCTCCTGCTACGCCGCCAATGCCCTCAAATGCACAAATGTTGAAAAATGCCATAAAAACGGAAAATCTGTGTTTCGAGGCACAAATCCGTTGATAAAAGAAACCAACCCTGACAATCAACGTAGTTCGGTATTAAACGTATAAAACGAATTTTAAATAAGTCCAAAGCTTTAAATACTTTTCATAAAATGGTATTCACAAACAAACGTGTAAAACGTTTAAGTGATAGAATGAAAAGTCTAAACCCAAAGAGGATAGCAGCTGTCGTAGGAGGCGCAGCTTTGTTAGCGACAGGCCTTGCGTTCGCAGGACCGATCTCCTTCCAGAACGTACCTATAATAAGCAATAGCGGGCAACCACTAGTGCAGATAGTCGTAGGAACATTGGCAAAACCATCGGACGGAGTAGCAGCGGCAAACATTGCAGCAGCGATAGGAAACCTTGCATACACGAGCGTACCGGTAACCGCAAGCGTCAACACGACGCAGGCAGCGAAGGGACGCTCTGGTTGTTGGTTATCAAGCGCAAAGTACTCGCTCACGAACCAGCAGGTCTACTTCAACGAGAGCACAACTGCCTACATAAGCGGAACCTATTCGTTCAGCGCATTGATTGGCTCAGTGTTCAACAGGGGAGTAAAGACTAACCAGTACGGAGCAACTAAGACGCTTCAGAGCTCATCGCAGTACACATACCCAGAAGAAGATGTGATATCTCCAAGTGGGGTATCAATGCCAAGCCCATTCACTACATATGGCAGCGTACCATTTGAGTACTCTGTGACTGCAAGCACAAGCGGCGGTGGAGTTTCATTCTCATCATTTTCAGTGGGGACGAACGACAACATACTTAGGGTAACATCATCCCAGCTTCCAGCATTGGCAAGCAACATGGGCGCTAACCTAGAAAGCGAGTACCTGTGGCTTACAGGCATGCCAGTATTTGACCAGGGAAGCAACAACAACATAAATCAGTTCAACCTGACAAACGTTGGCGGTGCATACCAGGCAGTATTCGGCAACCCGATAGAATTCAGGAGCTCATCCAATGGTGTAAATAACGCACAGCTACAGCTATTCGGCCAGAACTGGACTATAATAAACTACATGCTTCCGGGCACCAGTGCGTACAACAGCACAAGCGGCGTAAAAACAACAACGTCATTGGATACAGTGTCAGGAGGAGGCCTAAGCCTTGCTTCATCGCTTGAGCCAGAAAAGACTGTTTACGTAGGCCAGAACTACTCAACAGGTGGAGCTGAAAACTTCACAGTACAAGTGGCAGACATTGGACAGCCTAACAGCAACGGCATAAGCCCTGCTGCATTGAAAGTATACCTGAACGGCGCACTCTACAACGTTTCAGCAGTAAATCCAGGCACAACTGCAAAGTTCAACGACTCTGGGCACAACCTTTACGTAAAGGTATACCAGACATTTGCAGGACTGTACGCATATGAAAAGTATGCAAAGATACAGCTGTACTCCAACGTTGTAAACGTAACGAGCGGAAACGAGTTCAACAGCACATATGACAAGGGCTGGAACATCGATCTGCTTTGGACAAACACATCAAGCACAACTTCAGCAGGCAACGCAATAGCACTGCAGAGCATAGTAGTGTTCAACACAACCCCAACATACCTGACACCAGGACAGAGCTTTGGCTTCATAGGAAATCCAAAAGCATACAAACTAACATTCGAGCAGCCAAGCTTTGGAAGCGGAACATACACACCAGTAACACTATCAACGAGCGAGTCCAACGTCAAGTACATAAACCCAGGGAGCTTTGGTGAGAACATAACAGAGCCAGTGCAGATGCTCACAGTATCGGCACCATCCTCATTGAGCAACGCTTTCACAGTTGGCGGAGTTCCATCGAGCAGCGTAACATACGACTTGATACCTCTGTCATTCAGTAGCACCGCTTCGACATCAAACGCACTGACAGTAACTGGCGCGCTATCTGCAGCTACAGATTTCGAAAACCAGATAAGCTCAACGCATCCGCTGACTATTAAGTTCCAGGGACTTACAACCTCAAACACACTGGTTACAGCTACGAACACACTGACGAGCTATTCCGAACCGTTTACCCCAACATTCCCGCAGTCCATAACAGAAATAACAAACATAACGGTAAGCTACGTACTTCCGGAGATGACGGTATCAGGCACGTTCGGCACAGGAGGCAGTGCAGCGCTGTCATATTCGGCAACCCCTGACGAGATGTACTTAAGGTCTGGACAGTCCAACTACAACCTAATAACCATATCAGGCAACCAGGTTCAGTTCAACCAGAACAACGGGCAGAGGCCGAACTTCGACATGAACGCAGAGGCAAATTTCAATCCGGTTGGCCACTCCTACGAGCTGTTCAACTACTCCATGTCGGAATACCCAGTACCTGCAAATCAGACATCGACAGACAGCTTCACAGTGGGACTAGTAAACTCAAGCAGCGCAAACCCAACAAGCCCGTTCATCCTGAACTACTCTGCACCGATATCCGGTTCGATAGCACATGACAATGTTACATACACTACAAACACGCAGGGTTCAACTGTAAGTCTGAACGCCGCACAGGGCTTCTATTCCGAGAAGGGAAGCGAAGTGGCTTCGATATCGCCAGGCTCAGTGACAATCAACTTCGCAAGGGGAGTTGACATGCTGAACTTCGTGGTAAGCCCGTACAACATAACTGCAGTGTCGAAAAACTACAAGACAGTTGGCCCAGTAGGCATAGGACAGCCAGTGCCGAACGTCCCGAACGTGACTGTAGAAAGCGTAACAGCTAACATATCGGTCAGCAACGCAAGTGGTGCAACAGTGACTGGAATAAGCAACCTGACGGCCATACCATCAGTATCGAGCGCAACGACTCCGGTCTTGCTGAAGAACCTGACAACATCGCCTTTGGCAGTGTTGAACAGCACAGCAAACCCGAGCAGCAACCTGATATTGATAGGAAGCGGATTCGTCAACGGACTGAGCGCACAGTTGCAGGCATCGAACAACATAACGTTCACGCCAACAAGCGCACCTGTATTGCAGGCGTTCGGATCAAACAGGATCCTGATAGCCGGATACTCAGCCAACCAGACAACTGCGGAAGCAAACAAGTTCATACAGGACCTGTACGCATCGGCGAGCACGAGCTAATCGCATTAGCTTGACACAACAAGTGGTTTAGAAAGGCGTTTTGCCTTTCCCATTTTCTTATTCTTTTTATTTCCCTGCATTCAAGCGTGAGCTCTCTTTGTTTCTTGTTATACTTTCTTTTTCCATGGAAGATTTTTCCTGGCATTGCGTGATATCTTTATAAATATTGCTTCGGAATAATTACATGGTGCGACCATGCGTAATTACGTTTACGTTCCTCTGTTACTGATGCTGCTCGTCGGAGTTTCAGCTGCTGGCACAACGCCGCAGCTTTCCTCATATCTGTCCTCGTATGTTCCAAATTCAGTCATAGCGAATTCCACGTTCACAAACATGAGCTACGGAACTGGAACTTACGCGCTGATGCACATAAGCGTCTCCCAGAACATACTGATAAACACTACAAACGGGCATTATTCGATAGTGACAAACAACGCTACGGCGTATTCGATACTAGCTCCGTATCTGAAAAAGGAATATTCGCCCACCGCATCGCTAATAAGCAGGGTTAATTCCACAATTGCGCTTTACCAGAAGCAGGCGAATCCGCCACTTGCAGACTGCTTAATAGAGACAGGTGTCGGGAGGCTAAATCTTCTCAATACTACAAGCCTCAATAACAATACAGCAACTCAGGCCTGCTTTTACGTGCCCGAGTGCAGGAAGAGCTTCTACAATTACAGCGGAGAGACCGGCCCCCTGATTGCGGGCATACGCGACTTCGGCACTCAGTACATAAACATGAACAACAGCTACCGCAGCTTCTATGAGCTTGCATCTACGCTTAACGTCAGCGATTTCTATTCCAACGTCGAAGGAATGCTGAAAGACATAGGAAATCTTACCACAATACAGAAGACAATGCCCACAAATCCAATATTCCCTCTGCCTTCGAATTTCAACCCATCTCTCTTGGCAAACTGCCAGAACTACGACGAGAACAGCCCCAACATGCCTTATTACTGCCAGGACATAGGAGACTGCGAATACACTACATTCAACGCGACGACGCTCAACGACGCGTATGCGCAGGTTTCGGGGCTTCTTTCACTGCCCGTATACAACAAGACCATACAGACATATGCTGACAACGCGACCGCTACCGCGACAAGCTACATAGAGCCCGTTATAATAAAGCAGAATACAACTGAGCTTGATGCCTTCCTTAACGCAACGCTCCCGAAGTACAACTCTACGGTATCGAATGCAACCTTCGCCCTTTCGAAGATATCAAATTCATCGCTGCCGCTCATGCTTTCCTCGTTAAAGTCCGAGATGTCGAGCATACTAAGCGCAGGCATATACCAGAACATAAGCGAGGCCAATGCAGTGATAAGCTCAGATATTGGCAACGTGTCAAAGCTCACATCTGCGCTGATGCTGCCCTATAATGAGCTCATAGCAAGCTCGCAGAACGCAACCGCAACCATAACGCTCAAGCAGCTCGACTACAAAGTGCCTCCGGAAGAGGCATCATTCCTGGCAATACAGCAGCAGAAGCTCGGCTCCGAGATAAACTCTGGGCAGATGAACAAGAGCGAAATATTGTCGCTGATGGCAAAGAGCTCATCGCTGTCAAGCAAGGCATCTTCTATCCCGGAGCCTTTCAGCCTCGCGGCTTTCGTAAAGGGCGTCGACGGGGGCTTGGTGTCTGCGATGCTGTACGGCAGCTCGGCAAGCGTCGCGTCCAAGGAGGGCAGCGCTCCGCTATACGCTGCGCTGTTATCTTTCATAATAGCCCTTGTGCTCATACTTGTGTTTTACGGCCTGACGTACGCAAGGCTTTCGCACAAGCACAAGCTCAAGAACAGCAAAAGGGTAAAGAGGGCATGGCTCTTCCTGTTCATCGGGCTTCTTGTGATAGGGCTAATATACGCCGCAATAACCTACAGCATAGCCAGCTCTGCGTCTTCGTTCCTGCCAGTAAGCTCGTTCATGGCAAGCGCGGCATCAAGCAACACTGTGCTTATAGCCATAAACGGCACGAACACGCTTAGCCTGAGCGGCATAAGCACTGGCTCGCTAGGGTGCGCAGGATCGCTGGAGCAGACGCTTAAGAACGCAGGCAAGCGCACAGGCATCATAGCAGTGCAGAACTATACCTGCACTGTAAGCAACGTGACGAGCTCAAGCGACGGCGCCTCGTGCTATAACAACATACTAGGATCAGGAACCCCGCTCATACAGATAGACCAGGCAAACTCAAGCTACGTGAGCTACAAGGGCATGTACGGAACCGTGCTGTATGCCTCTGGCCCCGCAGCAACAGGGACGGACTGCTACCTCAACACTATGCTCGAGCAGGCAATATCCAAGCAATAAGGTGTTTTTTTGGCATCAAAGAACGATTCGGAGAAGAGGGGCAAAGCATCAGAGCGCAAGCTGCGCAAGGCAGCATCACCCAAGCAGAATGACGTTCCGGCAGACAATTCCAAAAAATACATAGCCGTGATAGGGGCCATAATAATAGTGATAATCTTTGCCGGGGCCATAGTCTTCGGGCTCAAGTCCCAGGCGCCGCCATCGTCGCAGGCAAGCCTTTCAACGTTCGAGCATAATTTCGAAAGCGCAAACGCAATAGGCGTATATGCCACCTACCCGACCAATGTGTCGTTTTCAGCTGTGATAGGCTGCTCTACTGCTCTAGTAGAAGCCATAGCCGGAAACAGCGCAGTGCACAAAAGCTTCTCGCAGATACACTACTTCGTAATAAACCAGACCTCATGCACGTCTGCCACGCTTGGCCCGAACTCCACTACCACCGTCGGAGCCATAAGCAACTGCACCGCGTTCAGCAACAGCCACCCAAGCATATTCGTGAACTACAGCACGTTCACAAAGACTGTCATAAAGCCGGACGCGCTTTACTTCTACGGAAACTCAACGAGCCTGCTGGAGTGCGGCATAGCGAGCCAGATATCTTAACCAATATGGCTTTTTGGGCCGAAAATGGCCATTTACTTGCATACCTACGCAAAAGAAGTAACATATTTAAACCTTCATATTAAATTTTCAATAGAAGTTTTATAATAAGAAGGTGAAAAAATGATGGGAGGAAGCCAGTAAATAGATATATAGCCCATGTTTAATATTGTTGAAAAAGATCTGGGCTCTGCGTTCTCTTTCTAAGGGGTGTGGAATATTTTCCTTGAATTCCCTATCTATGGTGTTCTCTCTTAATATCCCTATTCTATAACCGCATTCGTGCATCCTGTTCGTCTATCGGCTTTTGCCCTTAATATCAGATAATCAGTATCACTGCAGATAACCAGTGTCACTGTGATTCCTCCGGATCCTTTTCGCCCTTCTTATTTCTCTTAGCGTCAGCGTTTTCCATGTTAATGAGTCTCTTGTATGTCATGGATTCGTTCATCTTGAACCTCCTGTAGCCCAGGCCCCCGACGAGCACCTTGGTTATCAAAGAGGTCCTGACATCGCTGCCCTTGGCTGTGGAAGCAACCTCTCCCTGCAGCTTCTCAAGCTCGCCCTCGTCGAATATCGGGGCTAGAAGTATGAACCCGTATGGGGCTGATACGTCCTCCACCTGGGCATACTTGTCGCAGGGGTGAAGCGATTCCTCTATGACGGTGCGAAGGTATTCCTTCCTGTGGCGGTTGAAAATGGATATATCCTTCTGGACTACGTAGAAAAACGCCACGTATCTCATGGGCAGGTAGCCCATGGCTATCGTGGGCCTCTTTATGGTCTTCCTCTCGAGCAGCCTTTCGAAGGTGTAATAGGCGTTCCCTCCCTTGAGGCCGTACAGCCTGTCTATGTCGCTGAACTTTATGCTTGCGTCATGGTTCAGCTCCTTCATTACTGCGTACTCGCTCTCGAGCAGCTGGTCCTTAGCCCTCCTCGGAGTTTCCCTGCTCCTGTGCCACACCTTCTCCTTCATGAGGTTGAAGAATTCGTCGCGGAAAGGTATGTACCAGGTCTCGGATTCGGAAGTGTAGCCGATGTTCCATATCGCCTTGCAGTTGCTGAATATTGGGTTGCTTCTCATCTCGTATATGAGGTTTTCCAGCGTAACGTTGTTCTCGGCGAGCAGGTATACCAGCACGCTGTAGTATCCGCTGAGCGAAGCCACAAACTGTATCCTGGGCTCGCTGCCGAACAGTTTTTCCATATCCTCCTGGCTCGGTGCGCCGCGTATGAACCGTATGGTTATGAAGTACCTCTCGAACCCGAATGTGCCAGGCCTTAGCTCTATTGTGTACCTTATGCTGTAGAGCCTCTCGAGCTTCTTTATCCTGTATTCCACCGTGTTGGGGTTGAGATCCAGCTTTTTTGCTATGGAATAAGAAGACGCCTTTGAATCCATGCTTATCTCTGTTAATATGGCCCTGTCGACCGAATCAGGGTATATGAGCTCGGCAACCTCGGAAGGTCTTTCTGTTTCCTTTCCGGACCCTATATATTCATCAAGGCTCCTTGCCCTTGTGTTAAGGAACCTGTGCCTGGCCTCCGAGAAACTCCCCTTGCTGTCTGCCTTTCCCAAATAAAAGGATATCTTCTTTTGCCCATACTCTCCGTTCTCGAAAGTATATTCATAGATGTAATAGCCGCCCCTTATCAATTTTACCTCTATATGGTATTTCGACTTGGCCTTCAGCCTCTCAACCAGCTTCCTGACGTTTTCAGGCAGCTCCCTTTTGACGTTTTTCATCTTAATATATAAAGATTATGATAAATATAAATTCATTACTATTATTAAAATAACTCTTTATATAATCCTAAAATTACGAATTTACGAATTTTTATTAAATATTTTAGTAATCATATACAAAGGAATGTTTAAAATATCACGAACGGTATTTATACCCGTAAGTGCATATTATATATCGAGCCAGGGGGTAGAAAAAATGGAAGAGAAATCAGAAATATTAAGTTACGATTTTTCTTATCCCGAGTTTTACCCCACCAATAACGCCCTCTGGCTTCCCACCCCTAAAAAGCGCATGTCGCTTTTCGCTTCTGTTTCTTCATTCATGCTTAACTTCTTAAGGCGCATATAATGAATGGGAATAAAAAGAATAGCTATAGAAAATATGGTCTTGATGTCGTTTCAGACGATATGCACGGGTTCTTCTTCATAAAGCCAAAGGATGGCACGAGCGCCAACGAGCTCGCAAGCAGG
>JAMCSF010000023.1:0-4087 GCA_023380795.1 Candidatus Martarchaeota archaeon
TTCTTTTTGGATAATTTTTTCATAATCAGGGAACCGTATAAGCCTGCTGCGCCGATTATCATTGCCGTAAATCCCGCACCATATGCCACAAGTGCCGCCGAACTTGATGTGCCGGTAGCCAAAGCAGAGACTGCGAATGACCCAGAAACAAACATCGAAGCTGTGCCTGCAATGCCTATGGCAACAGAGATTTTTTCAACTTTTGTTGAATTTTCCCAGCTGTTCTTGCGAGTCTTATTGCTTTCGCGTTTTTCTGCCCTATTTGTATTTTCCCTTAGCAAGCCCGTGTATTTTTCTTCTTGCTTTTGGGAAGATTGCTGCAATAGCGCAGAAGCTTGCCTAGGCACTAGGCCTTCTTTGCTTTCGTTTGATTTTTCTTTGGATTCTTCTTTGGTTTTGAACATTCCCATAGTACAACCCTTATAATAGGTATATTGTTTTTTATATATTTAAAACCAGCTTTTCCTGCCTTGCATATCTAAAAATAAGAGGGCGGTGCATTTTGACCGCACCTGAAAATAGGCTTTATGCTGCCTTGATTTGCATTGGTTATTGCGGCATTTGGGCCGAAGGCTGTGAGGCAGAAGGCTGCTGCGGCTGCGTAGCCGTCTGGCTTCTCACAAGCTTGAGGCCTATGCCTGTACCCATCTTCTTGCCGTAGCCGAGCTCTATGAGAAGCAGCCCTGCCGGCTCTATGTAGCGCGCCTTCTCCAAGGCACCCACATCGACTGGATCCATGCCTATCCCTTTGGCCAGGCTCATGACAGTTGCCTTTGCCTGTTCGTCGTCCCCGGCTACGAAAGTGGCAAGCTTCTCCGTGCCCAGCTGCCCGGTCTTCATGTTCTCAGCAAAAATTGTGTTGAAAGCCTTTACGACCTTTGCGCCCTTTGCGTGCTTGGCTATCTCTTCTGCAGCAGACTCGTTGAAGCCCTTGGCCCATCTCCAGTTCTTGTCCATTGGGTTCGAAACGTCTACGAGTATTTTTCCTTCCTCTGCCTTTTTCATTTCCTTTATTGCCTCCTTTGCGGCTTCGTAAGGCACTGCGAGTATTATGAGCTCTGAATTCCTTGCTGCCTCTTCTATGCTCTGCACGTTGGCATTGGGCATTTTCTGCTTTGCCTCTTCAGGCTTTCTTGATCCGTAAACTACCTCGTTGCTCTTTGAAAGCGCTTCGCCAATGCTTTTTGCGACATTCCCGGTCCCTATTATTGCTATCTTCATCCTATCACCAATATTTATACGCAGAGAACAAATAAATGGCTATTGATGCTTTAATAGGCACTTTGAGCATTAGGCCCTGTTTCTGTTCCTGCTGCGTTCGTAATTTTTGATGGACGTGAGTATCTCAGATACTGCTGCTTTACTATCTCCTGCAGAATCTACCTTTGTCCATCTGCCTTCTAGGCCATCCTTGTTATGCTCAAGCATATAAGACAAAGAGCTGAGCTTTTCTTTTCCAAGCATTGAGAGCTCCGAGATCCCTTTCATGGATTTGTCCGACGAATCCACTGCAATTATCTTGTTGTCCTGTCCCATCTCATCCTTGACGTATAGCAGGCCTATGGGCCTCACTTTTACCGTAGACCCTAGAGCGAGGCTCCTGCTGCTCATTACAAAAACGTCCAGCGGGTCCCCGTCGGCGCTGAGAGTGCCCTTTATGAAACCATAGTTGAAGCCTTCCGGAAGAGGAAGCGCAGACTTCCTGTGAACGACAAGCTTTCCCAGCTTTTCGTTGTATACGTATTTCTGTGAAGACCCGGAAAGCATTTCTATGTACGCTTCGAATTCCTCCATATATGCCAACCATTCCTGCTTTATTCATGGTTTTGGAAAAGTATTTAACGGATTAGCTTTCAATTTTAAAGATAGGTGTAGAACCGGCACGGTTTTGGGATCGTGCAGCGGGAATATTGGCACATGAGTTTTAAGAAATTCATGGGATTGTAATATTTGCTGATTTGGGTAATGAATATGAAGATTGCTTTTGCTTCTGACGCCGCTTATCCGTGGTTTAATGGCGGCATGGAAAAGAGGCGTTATCTAATAGCAAAGGAGCTTTCTAAAAGCGGGCATGATGTACACATATTTACAATGTATAGAAAAGGCATGAAAGGCCATGAATTCAAAAGCGAAGGGATAAGCTACCATTGCTGTGGAACTGCACTTCCTGATAGCAAAATGTACAAGAATGGAAGGAGGAATATGATATGGCCATTGAAATATGCCTTGGCGCTCCCGTTCAAGCTTTTCAGGTATAGATTTGACTTTGTAGACACAGACGCGTTCCCTTTTCTCCATATTCCGGCACTGCGATTTTATTCCCGCTTGCGCAGGGTGCCGCTTGTATGCACATGGCACGAAGTATGGAGCAAAGAATATTGGAGAGCTTATGCCGGCTTATTTGCCGGGGCTGCTGGATACTTTATCGAAAAGAGCGCAATGGATAAAATAAAAAGGAGAATAACCAATTCCCTTGCCACAATGGAAGATGCGACGAAACTGTTCGGGATACCGAAAGATGAAATGGCATTGCTTTACTCAGCAGTATCTGAGGAGGAAATTGAAAAGGCCGCCTCAAAGATGCGAGGAAAGGTGGAAGACAGATTTACTATAGTCGGAAGGGCCATACCTGAAAAGAGGCTAGACATGGCAATGCGCTTAATTTCTTATATAGAATCGCGGCTTACGGTAGTGACAAGCAGAAACGCGATAACAGAGCTCGAGAATGCTGCAAAATCGTTAGGAGTTGCAAAAAAGGTCAGGTTCGAGAGCGGGCTAAGCAATGAAAAGCTCTTCGGCATTATTGCAAAGTCAAAAGCGCTGCTCATGCTGTCAAAAAGAGAAGGGCTTTCATTAAACACGATAGAAGCCCTAGCCATCGGAACGCCAGTAATTGCCATGGATACGACCATGCTGCCAGAAGAGGTTAAGAGGTATTGTGTGGTAATTAAAGAAGACAGCATTAAAGAAGGGATAAGGGATTTTATAAAGAATTACAGAAGGTACAAATTAAAAGCAATGAACAACTCAAGCACCGTAATCAGGGAATTTGGCAGCAGAGCAGCGCACAGGGCTTACAAAACAGTATTGGAAAGGGAAGTTTGATGTTTAGAAAAGAATTTAGACTGTTCAACATAAACGAAATTGTATATTTGGAGGCTTAAGGGCATTTTACGCAATGGAGTTGACTTAATGAAGATTAGCATAGTTATACCGACAATAGAGGAAAAGGCTGTCTTTGACATAATAAAGAGGCTGCGAGAGACTTTTAAAAATCCTGAGATAATAATAGTTGATAAAAGCGGCGACGAATATTACAGCAAGTTGAAGAAGACAGGATGTAAGATAATAAGGCAAAAGGACAAAGGGGTAGAAAGTGCAATAATGCAAGGATTAAGGGCCGCTAATGGAAACATACTCGCAAGCATAGATGCTGACGGAACGCACGGGTTGGAGGGCAAAAAAAAGGGCGTTGAGCTGGTAGAGAACGGCTATGCGGACATGGTTCTAGGCAATAGATTCGGGAGAGTAGGCAAGGGCGCAATGAACTCCTATATAAAGTTCGGGAATAAAACAATATCCAGAATTTACAGCAGGATGTACAATAGCAAGATACATGACATACTTACCGGATTATTTGTTATGAACAGGAAAGCCTTTGATTCCATAAGGGACGAAAAGCCTTACAGGGCAGGAATTGCGTTTTTTGCAATAGAGCTTGCTAAAAAGGGCTTTAGGATAACAGAAGTGCCAATAAGTTACAAGAGCAGAGATGATGGGGAATCCAAGCTGGCAAAGTCCAAGCTCCTGTACGGCCTTGGAGTCGCAGGTCACATAGTAAGGTCAGCGAGGGACTATTCTCCGCTTTTGATATTCGGAGTTATAGGAGTTTTGCTTATACTCGCAGGGCTTGTCATAGGGGCGCTCGTGATAGCAAGCTATCTGCACACCGGGACGCTCAACGAGATAGGAAGGGCACTCATAGCATTCATGCTAGTTACCGTTGGATTTCTTTCTGTAATATCAGGATTAATACTTGACCTGCTCCTGCAGATAGTTAGGAAAATGGACAGGCTTTAGCGAATCA
>JAMCSF010000023.1:4097-13796 GCA_023380795.1 Candidatus Martarchaeota archaeon
TCTATCACAAAATTGCATGTAAGAACGCTTTTATGTTGATATTTAAATATTATCATGCATAAAGTATTGATGGAGGCAAGAGAAAGGTTCCTAAATATCTACGCAAACCTTCCGCTTAATCTAAGAAATGAGATAGTGCTTGTGCTAGAAGGCGAGCCATTGACCTGGAATGCAGCTTATATTGAAGTCAAGAATAACACCAGAAAAGGGACCGAAATTCTGAAGAAGCTTGACGAGATGGGATTTATATGAATAGCATTAAGAAGGATGTAAAGGAGCTTGTTTTGGCAAGAATAGATGTTATGCCGCCAAATAGGAACGTGGTAATAGGGAGCTATGGGAGCTTCAGCAAGGAACAGCTAAAGGAACATGTTGAAAAAGAAGATGAAATAGGGAAAAAAATAACCGAGATACAGCTCGCTTTTTTAAAAGCTTTAAAAGAAGGCGATATTTATAAAAAAATTGATGCTGGTAACACGGCCAGACAATGACGAGGCCACACATTACCTTTCCGAGTATGCGGAGCTTTCTCTTTCTGCTGCAAGAGAAAAAAGCTTTTCGGTAATAGACCTGAAAAAAGAGAAAGCAACACGAATAAATTTGGAGAGCTATATTGCCAAGCAGAATCCTTCTTTAATATTTTTCAATGGACACGGAGGGCCGGACGTAGTAACAGGACACTTGATGGAGCCGTTGGTAAAGCTCGGCGAAAATGAAAGAATACTGAGATCGAAAATTGTTTATTCGATAGCATGCAGCTCTTCAAAAAAGCTTGGGCCAGAGAGCATAAGCAGCGGTGCCATATGTTATGTCGGATATAGCGATGATTTTATATTTTTGGTAGACAAAAACAATGAGACCAAGCCAATAAATGATGGCCTTGCATACATGTTCTTGGAACACTCGTTGATCTTTGTCAGGACACTGGTCAAGGGAAACCCAGTATCCGATGCGTATGAAAAAGCGAAAAACACGCTGTATGAAAATTTTATCTCTGCGTTAACCAGCAAAGAATCGGATGTGGCTCAATATCTGTTTTGGGATTATAAGATTTTTGCGAAAGATGGTGACGACAGCGCAAGAATTGATGGCTGAAGACGAAAAGAAAGCAATAAGGAAATTAACGCTATGCCACATTTTCCATGCATAGAAATACCGAAAGCAAAAGCGGGAATTTACATAAGATATTTATATGTTTGTGGGGGATAAATTTTTGTGGTGTGAAAATGCCACAAAAACAATCCGAAACTCCTTCTTTGAGCAGATATATGAGAACTGTTGAAAAGCACAATGGAGAGCGCGTAGTCTACACTTTTGGAGTAGACCCTGGCGAAGCGCCGAAGATGGCTAATGCGATAAGGGAATATGCAAAAACGAGCGGATACGTATATACGGAAGAGGAAAAGCAGGCAATGCCAGACGACGCAATGCAGGTATATGTGCTTAACAATGATAGCATAGCAGTCGCCTCTAGGGTTTATATAGGGAGCGTTGGCAAGAGGGTTAAAGAGGAAGCGCTGGAAGTAGCCGAATATGCATACGCGCTGCTGAAAGATTCTAGGCTTTTGAGAGAGGAGTGAAAGCCGCGCTTTTGAAATTTCTTAATGCATATTTTCTTCGGCATTGTGGCGAAGCATGCCAAGCATCATCTCAAGCAGGCCATCAGCGTTCCTGTAAACGTTGACAAGGTCAAGCCTTCCCGATTCAACCATTTCTATTGCTAAGGGCAGATCCCTTTGGCCGGTCAGCTTTCTATCCTCGCCGAAGGCGTATTTGTTTTCCGTATTAAATAGCATGTCGGATATTTCCATTTTGATTTCGTTGGATATTACCGACACCAGCATGCGGTTAAGCGCATCTTTGTTGCCGCTCCTGTATAGGCTTTTCGCGGTATCGCTGAAATCTCTGTCGTAAAGAAGCGCATCGAATACGGCTTTTTCGGCAGCTAGCTTCGCAGCAAAGGTTTTTGGCATGCTCCTGCAATCAAAAGACGGGTCAAGCAGCGTAAAAGTAAGGTTCATTTTTAAAACCGGCAATTTATTATCCTCATTTTATATTTATAGGTTTGGATATAATATTTTTGTGCAGCTCCAGTGGGTTATGATGAAGGGAAGAAGCAATATCATTGATTACCTTAATACAGGGGCTAGATACACTATGCTCTTTACGCTACTGTACCTGCTGGTGTCTGTATTCGAAGGTCCGTGCAGCCATCCGGCATTGGGCAGCTCATTCCTTTTAATTACTGCTCCCTTCAATCCCCTGGAAAACTGCATATTGGCTAGCAGTTCTGAGGGATTCTTCGTTGCAGTAGCTTCAAACTTCGTATTCGTAGCCATATTAATATTCGGTGCTGGAGCGTATTTCGAGTATCTGAGCCGCATAACTAAAAGAGGCGTGCTCATGTCATACGTATTCGCTTCTGCGGTGATATCGACATACATAGCTTCTGCTATGTCCTTCCTTTATTTTTCCAAATTTCCAGAGCTGAAGCTAAAAGTCGCAACAGGCACGTCAATAATAGGCTTCGACATGTGCATGTTCATGGCAATCTTCATGGGGATAGAGGTGTTTTATTACCTGAAGGCCAGGAGCGGTAGCAGGCACAAGAGGCTGAAAAGGCTGGGCTTCGACCCCATATATGTGAACACCAGGCTCGGCTTCATACTGATATTTCTCATACTTCTATACTCATATCTGGACGTGAGCTTGGTGCATCTGGCAGGGCTTATCGCCATACCGATACTCGCAGTGCTTGTTCTCAGTTTCAGTCGCATGAGCTTGGGCAAAGCGATAAGCTCAATCGGAAGGAGCGGCTTAAACAGGTTTGGAAAGGCATATAAATAGGGTATTTAAGCTGAGCCAACATGTTGCACTGATGTCAAACGCCATGGCAAAAGGTAAGTATGAAGAAAAGCGCATTATAAACTGGTGTGTTGGTGGAATACAAGAATCGTAGCGAAATAAAAACCGTAATGAGGAATCTTAAAAGCTTCAGGAAGGGTTTTGAAAAGTCCTACGGAAAGAGCAGGGACATAATGTACGTGAATTATATAGCGCACAGCGAGTTTGTCAAGGAATATGCCAAGGCCGATTGCGAAGACAGGATAAAGAGTTATTCCTTCAAGAAAGGGAACGTGCTTTACGTAGATATGGAATGCCTTGAGAACTGCAACGAAGACGATGCATACATGATGGGGCTTAGCAGTGCCGTAGTGGAGATGATGGCACAGTATTGAGATTATGCTTTCACTCGCTCCTTAAGGCTATTATCGGATCTACTTTAGAAGCCTTCCAGGCAGGGTAAGAACCGGCAGCAACGCTTATTAGTATGGCTATAGTGAATGCCAAAAGCAGGGTCTGTATTGTTATTACCGGTGAAAAGCTCACTGAAGATGATGAACCAAAGCCTGAGCTAGAGCCTCCGAAGCCAGAAGCCCTGCCCCCGGCGAAACCGCTGTGTGCTGATGTAGGGGCTCCGGAAAAACCTGAAGAAGTACCGCTGTGCGAGGAGAGCAATGCGGGAAGTATGTATGAGCCCCCAGCGCCTGCTGCCATCCCAACCATGCCGCCTATTACCCCTATCATTACGGCTTCGGAAAGGAAGAGCAGCATTATGTCGCGCTGCTTGAAGCCTATTGACTTGAGTATCCCTATTTCTTTGGTCCTTTCTGATACCGAGACCATCATTATGCTTAGTATGCCTATTCCTGCAACTATCAGGGAGATGCCGCCTATAGAGCCGAGAAGCAGACTAAGGGTTCCGGTTATTGATGACACTGTTGAGGTTATGCTCTGCACCGAAAGTATTATCGCACTGTTGCCGAATATGTCCGTGAGCACAGTTGAAAGCGCAGATGTGGAATTGAGGCTCGTGGCCTTTATGACAAGCACGTTGTAGGAGTATTTGTTTATGATGCTTTCCGCCTGTGTCAGAGGCATGAATATGCTGGTGTCAGGATCAACAAAGAACGATGTCCCATATTCACCAAGTACGCCGGTCGGTATTATCGGGACCGTCTTTATCCCTGATGATGTCCTTATGCCAGAAAGGTAAAGCGGCTGGTCAAGCGCTATGTTAGGGGCAGAGCCTGAGCTAGGATAGGCTATGCTGTAGCCTATAAGCGCCTGGCCTGGCCCAGAATCGGAGTACAGCGTGCCAGAGCTGTAATCAAGCTTCCCAAGCACGGACTTGAGGCTCGAATTCTCTATGCCCAGGATGATAGTTGGGCTTGATCCAGTGCTCGTGGTTATGTTGGCTGTGAATTTGAGCACAGGTATTACTGAGCTCACGTTAGGCAGTGATTCTATCTCGCTTATCTGCGCGTTTGTGAATATGCCGCCTGGGCCAGAAGCTGACATGTATATTGTAGTGGGGCCTATTGTGTCGAGGGACTGTGTTATGCTTGCGGTGACCCCAGTCACAAGCGATATAAGCGATATTATCGTAGCCACCCCTATCATTACGGTAAGAACCGTCAGGCCGGTCCTCAGCTTGCGCTGGGACATGCCCTGCAGGCTAAGCTTAAGGACGTCTTTCGGGTTCATCTCTTGCACCGTTCACTTTGACTGCTTCTTGCCCTTCTTTGCAGATTTCTTCTTGTACACCACACCCGCAGCTATGGCAATTATTACAACTGCCAATATTATGTACAGGAGAGCGCCACTGGATTTTCTGTATTTTACAGCGTTTGCATATGGGTTTGACGAGAATGTGGTTGAATTGCCTGAAGAGACAACCAAGGGCATGTCAATAAGCTCGTTCTCCTTCTGGTTCAGGTTGTTTATGTATTCCAGCGTAATCGGGATTTCATATGCCCCTGGCTTTATGCCCTTGCTAAGCGTTACGCTTACGGTGAAGGCAGTTGGGGAATACGTCCCTATGCTTCCCAAGAACGTTGAATTCTCGCCAAGGACAGAGACCCCGCTAATCGAATGAGTTATAAGGGTAACTGCGCTTGCAGGTATTGAGCCAGTATTCAGAAGCGTTCCTGTGAGCGAGACTACTGAACCCGGAGTCGCAACGTCAGGAAGCTGTGTTGTGCCCGTATTGGTTATGTTGACGTATCCTGGCGAAAGCAGGCTTAGCGACCTGCTGACGGAGTACGGCTGCCCGTTGAGCACGTAGCTAAGCTGCGCGTCAATGGTTGCCACGTCTGTCTGCGACGTTATGTAGAAGCTCACAGGTATGGAAGCTTTTTTCATTGCGCCTATCGAGCCTATGGAGTAGTAGCCGTCGCTCCCTATCAGGGTCAGCGGAGATGTCGCCGTAAGCGCGAGCGAGACGTTAGATATCTGGGAGCTGTCATTGTTTATTATTTCCAGCGAATCATTTTGGAGCTGGCCTATTGTTATCTCGTTTGAAGAGAGCCCTATCGACACCTTGTTTGCTGGAGGGACTGCATACATCCCGAACGTGACAGGTGTTGTCTCGTTGTAGCCATACGCGTTGATGTATGATACTTCGAAGGTAACCGGGACTGTAGCAGATGCGGCTGAAGGAGAAACGTATACTGGGATTGATACTTCTGCTGTTGAGTTGGGCGTTAGCGTGCCTATGGATGTAGCAGGGCCTGCCTGGCTGACATAGGAAGTAGATTCCACAGAAGGCTTTATTGCATATCCGTAGCCTGAGCCCTTGTTGCTTACGTTCAGTGTTATGTAATCGACCCTTCCTGCGGCCAGCTGCTGCGTAGTGTTGAAGTATAATTCGGTAGAGCCCTTAAGCGGCACCAGGAACTGGGTGCTATATTCGTAGCCCTCATTGCTGTTTGTATAGTTCCAATAGAGGTTCAGCTTTTCGTATGTGCCTCCGTTAGGGCCTACCGGCGTATTGTTTGCTATGTTGAGGTAGTACACCACGTTGAAGAACGAATACGGCTGCACGTTCTGTATGTTGTCTACTGCATACAGAGGGGTGCCGTTCTGCGCGGTGAAGTAGCCCACCAGTGGCATCTGCGCCCGGACGTCCACAAGCTCGCAATTGTTGTTGTTGTCCAATGTAACCGTTAGCGGAACGTCCTTCTGGCCAGGGCCTGCCGAAACAGAGCTTACCTGCAGGGACTGGTTCTGCTGGAGATTTTGCGATGATGGAAGGCCCCACTTAACACCCACGACACTGAAGCTGGTAACAGTGTTGGGGTTGTTGCAGGACGCATTTGTCGGGGAAGCCCCGGAAATGCCTGAAACCGTCAGCAGGAAAACAAAGCCAAGTAGGCCCATCATCGCATATTTTATCATTATTACACCTATAATAGTATTATCGAATTTATCGGATTCGTTTGCCAGTTTTATTTTATTCTTGCTTGCGGCAATTTATACTGGTTTGTAATTGCTAGAGCTTTTTTGTGTCGCTCAGCTTGGCCATCATGTTCTCCTTTGTTATGAGCCCGTCCCTTATGAATATGCGGCGCTTGGCAAATATGCCGACTTCTGGGTCGTGTGTGCTTAGCACTATGGTTGTTCCGAATTCCTTGTTCACCCTGGCCAGTATCTGAAGCACCGCTATGGCCGACTTGGTATCGAGATTGCCGGTTGGCTCATCTGCAAGAAGTATCTTCGGATTGTTTACAAGCGCCCTTACTACGGCAACCCTCTGCTGCTCCCCGCCGCTTAGCTCGCTGGGCTTTTTCTCAAGCTTTTCTCCGAGACCAACTTCACCCATTAACTTTATCGCGTTGGACATGACATCACTGCCGCGCTTCTTTGAGACCATAGTCGGCAGCATGACGTTCTGTATTGCTGAAAGGTATGGCACAAGATTGTACGATTGGAATACGAAGCCGATGTCCATGTTTCTGAGCTCTGCCAGCTCTGAATTGCTCATTTCGTTAACCCTCTTGCCAGCTATGGTTATTGAGCCGGCAGTAGGAGTATCCAGAGTCCCCATTAGGTCTAAGACAGTGGTCTTTCCTGAACCAGATGGGCCCATCACGGCAACGAACTCGCTCTTCTTTATCTCAAAGCTTACGCCGTTAAGAGCCACGTAAGCCATGCCTGACTTGTTGGTGTATACTTTCTGCACATTTTCAAAGCTTATTATGGTTTCATTTTTTGTAGCCATACGCATGCACCGCTTTTTACCCGCACCTGGTTCCGTTCTCGTTCCTTTCGTATACTGCAATGCCGTTGGAAGTCATAATTATAATCCTGTAATGGCCGCTTTTAACTATTGAACCAAGTGCCTGTTTCTGTATGGACCCTTTAAGCGCCAGGTACCTCAGCTCTGCCGCAGAGCCCGGGCCCATTGCATAACCCGGCTCTCCATCCATTTCAGGCATTTCCCAAAGCAATGGGCTTAGGCTGCCATTTCTCAGCACGCCAAAGGATACCCCAAGTATTGGCATTGGGCTTTGCAGCAATCGCATCCTTGCAATCGCGTACGGATTTCCGGTTATCATTACCGTGCGAGGGGTGTGCGTAACGTTTATTTGTATTGGCTTTGAGTTCCAATTGCGGTAAAGCCTAGAGATATTTATTATAAGTGCGCCGGAAGTCCTGTTGTATGTAGTAGCGTTGCTGTTATTGTGGTCAAGCTTCGTTCTTTGGGCAATGGGACGATTGGGCATGGAGAAGCAAGAAAGCACAGCGGCACCTTCAACTGTCACATTATTGTTTCCCACGTTTATTAACGATATCGAAAGCTCTTCGTTGCTGCCGTTTGCAGATATTGAAGCGTTCTCCACCTTTAGACTTGATGGATTGAAAAGAAATTCTGCATTTCTTCCGAACTCTTCCAATGGCATCGACTCATTCTCATGGAAATCTTTCTTTGAGTTTGCATTGATGCCTGTGGATATCTTCTGCCCGTTTGCATAGCCTAGAACTCCTGAAAGCTTAGGCATAAAAGCGAATGATTCCGCAGCGTCTGAATAATTTGGGAAGTATGGGACTACCACGCTTGACAGATCCAGCAATATTGATGTAGACGAGTTTACGGTGCCGTTTCCAAGCACTTTGGTATAGAAGCGCCTTACAGGTATTACAAGAGCATATGTGGAATTCCCTATGCTTATTGATCCGGAGCTTATGTTTATCGAAACGCCGTTTATCTTTGAGCCGCTTTTGATATTCGCTGTTGCTATCACCCTTGAAACGTTTACAAGGTTCAGTGCGTCAAGCGTGCCTGAAGAATTGAGCGTTATGGTCTTCTCAATACCTTCGTAAGTATAGTTTATCGCTATGGAAGAGTAGTTTAGCATTACGGCACTTGTGCCTGCTGGAATATATGGGGGGTCAGTTATTGCTATAAGGACGTTTGCGGAAGCTGCATTAAAGTTTATTGACAGGGCGAGCAGACCAGCTATTGCAGCAATAATGAGAAAGCCGGCAAAGGCATATTTGGACTTGCTGCCTCTACTGTAATTTATTTTGGCTGCAATGGTTTCCGGGAACCCACCTTCGAAGCCGGTATTCAATTCATAGTGCTTCCACTTTTTTGCGTATTCACTTTCTACAAGTCGTATAGCACCGAGTCCCTGCAATTCGTTCAGGTGCTTGCTGACAGTTGATGGAGCTAGACCGAGCTCTGAACTTATAGTGCTGAGCGTATCCTTGCGCTCCTTTATGAGCTTCAGTATTTCGGATTTGGTCTTCCCATACTTTGACATACGGATAATTTGTTTTTTTAATATTTATATGCTTTCCGCGACGTTTCGCTTTTCATTTCGCTTTGGTTTTTACAATTAAGATATGTTAATTGATTGAGGTTATCGCTATTTGGGAACTGAGTTTTGTGAAAATAAGACTTTCGCATAAAAATCAGTTTGGCATAATCATATTAAAACAATATATAGAGCGACATAGTAAAGATGGCTGCAGACAAGCCTATATCGCAGATAATAGGTGCGTTGAAGAACGGAGGGCAATAAGCCCTTCAGCAACTCAACAGGTCCTTTTAGGCTGAGCTGTACCATGTCAGCACGTTCTTATATTATCCATGAAAACCCTGCAGCGCTTGACCATTCTGATACGTTAATATTGCTAATTGGCCGTTTGCCGCTTAATGAATTTGCTATTCTCTTAGAATCCTTACTCATCAGCGACAGAGCGTTTTTAAGACCTTTTCATTCTCCTCGTGGAGTATTATGCCGACTCACTGAAGCATTCTAGCTCCGATACTATGGCTTACGGGCTGCAGAACCTCGCAAGCTGCTTGGGTGTATGCTTATATTTTGCATTAGTCCCAAAATTTGTATTTTCCATAAAAACACCATTATACACGATTTTATGCCCCTTTTTAAATATCTAAGCTTTGGGATTTGACAATGGGCTTTTTAGAGAACTTATTAATAATATTATATATCAATATGTACATTATTATTGAAAGTAGGCCCAATGAAGATGGAGATGGATTTTAGCTATTACAAAACCAAGGCGCAGTCTGCACTAGAATATTTGATAACCTACGGCTGGGCAATACTGATTATTGCTGTCGCAATATCGCTCTTATATCTCTATATCGCTGTACCTAAAGTGATAGTGCCATCGACGTGCAACTTCGTAACCGGAGCAGTGTGCCAGGACATGATTTTTGGAACCAACACAACGACGCACGCCACAGTCATAGGCTTTTTCATAACCAATCCCAGAAAATATCCAATATATGGCCCGGAAATCTATGCCAGCGTAAACGGGAGGAATACCACCGCTGCGCAATGCAAACCCTCCTTCGTTCTTGCCGGAGGTTCAGTAATATGC
>JAMCSF010000024.1 GCA_023380795.1 Candidatus Martarchaeota archaeon
AATTTTTTAGGTTAAATTCAGATAAAAGAGCAATGATAACCTTCCATTCCATAGGAGATATGGACTGCGTATCGTCTGCTTTCGGCATTGCGAAAATACTGAAAAATTCCTCAATACGTGCTCCAGATTTCATATCCTCCAATGCCCGCTTCGCGATTGAACAGGCGGGAATAGAGATGCCAGAGCTAGGCAGCGGTTTTGATGAAGGCGCAGAAATCATAGTGCTTGTCGACGTAAACAATTTTGAGGACTGCGGGCGTTTTGAGAAAAGGCTTGAAGAATCTCCTGCCCAGATTGCTGTAATAGACCACCACGCTTTTCCCAAGGCAGGCAAAGCATTAGTCTTCAACGATGAGAGTTATAATTCCACGGCAAGCATAGTATACGAACTCCTCAAAAGCTTAGACATAAGCTTGGATCGCCCAACGTCCGAGCTTCTCGCTATGGGCATATATTCAGATTCTGCAGAATTCAGGAACGCGACTGCCAAGAGCTTCGTTCAGATAGGCGAATTGCTTGAAATTTCAGGCCTCGGGTTTCAGCAGCTGCTGGAGAAATTTTCCAAGCTGGCCCCTGCCGAGGCAAGAGAGAGAACAGTAGACGAACTTTTCGATTCTGAAACCATGATTGTAAAAGGCAGGCTTTTCGTAAAGGGCACTACTTCTGTACACGCGGCAATAGCGGCCGACGACGCAATAAAGATAGGCGCCGACATAGCCCTTTTCTGCTCTGAATCAGAAAGCGAAATATCTTTCTCTGCCAGGTGCAGGCCGACTTTGGATGCCGAAATGAACTTGCATCTTGGCAAGATAATGAGATCAATATCGAGCATAATAGAAGGAACAGGTGGAGGCCATCCTTGCGCTGCTGGAGCGTATGGGCCAAAAAAGGAGGGCAAGGATGCATTCATAAAGGCCTTTCAGGATAAGGTATTCAGGGATCAAAGATGAAGATAGCAATAGTTTCGGACATGCACATAGGCTACGAGCGCTTTTATGACGACGCTTACGAGCAGGCGCGCGAGGCGCTTGCGAAAGCGGCATCGATGGCCGACGTCATATTGCTTCCAGGAGACATATTTGACAAAAGAGCCCCAAAGCCAGAAGTTATTGCACAAGCGCTTAGCCTGTTCAGGGAGCTCAACGGCGCCGAATGGAAAACGGATGTTAAATGGTTCAGGGGGCAGGGCAGAGACTTTTCATCTGCGCCGATAGTGGCGATATCAGGAACACACGAGAGAACGGCCGCAGGGAAGGAAAACCCTCTAGGGCTTCTCGCACTTGCCGGATTGCTTATAGACGCAAGCGAATCGCAAGTACTGCTCGAAAAAGACGGCGAAAGAGTAGCCGTTTATGGGCTTGGAGGCTTGTCCGAGGAAAGGGTCGTAGATAAACTGAAGGAGCTCGATCCGAAGCCGGTGGAAGGAGCTTTCAACGTTTTCATGCTGCACCAATCCATATACGAGATACTGCCGTTCGACAACTCGTTCATGCACTATGATGATTTGCCGAAAGGGTTTGACCTTTACGTTTGCGGCCACATACACAGCAGAGTCAAAGCGACAGTGCACGGAAAGCTTTTCCTTATACCCGGAAGTACGGTCCTGACGCAGCTGAAGGAGGGGGAACAGGAAAAGAAGGGATTCATACTTTTTGACACGCAGAAATACAGCTACGAGTTTATTGAGATAGGAAGCAGGCCATTCATAGTTAAAAGGCTGAAATTCGAAAATGCTTCGATTGCAGAGGTAAGGAAAAAATGTGATGAGGCTATAGCCGAATGTGTTGCGGGCAGAGAGAAAAAGCCAATAGTAAAGCTTTATCTTGAAGGCACTTTTGAGCTTGGTGGCTCTAGCGAGCTGGGCCTCAGGGCGCTGATAATGAAACATGCAGGGGATGCGATTTTGGAAATGGACACTTCAGGGCTGAAAGAGCCGGAGATAGAAAAAAGCATAGAAGGGATAAGGGAGAACAGCATAGACAGCGTAGGAATAAAAGATATAGGAATGCAGCTGCTGAGGAGCAGGCTGAAGGAGCTCGGCTTCAAAGATGCAATAAATGTCGAGGAGCTCTTCGAGATTCTTTCGGATCAAAAAACTTCCAAGAAAGACAAAATAATAGAAAACGCGCTTAAGTTTCTAGAAGAGGACCCCTGATTATTTGTGCTTAGGGGCTTCGGACGAAACTCCAAGTATCTTGTTTACTTGGTCCTTGTTCTTAGGATCTACTTTCTCATTCAGGAATTCCAAATGCCTAGCATTGCATTTGCGCTCCTTCTGTCGCTTCGAGGTCACTATGTTTACATAGCCGTTCTGGCCAACCGAAGTTATGACCGCCATGCTGCCAGCATCCCTTCCGAACTTCTTTATGCATACTCTGCCTTGTTCAACCAACATTTGTATCACTTTGTAATCGATATGTGCTTATATTTGCCACTTAACCCTTTTAATTGTTAGCACCGTTACCTCTCGCTCGCTTTGGCCGCCAGGCATATTATTTCTGCGCATTCCCCAGGGCCTATCTTTTCCGTGTTTATGACCATGTCAAATATCGACCTGTCGTTAAGGTCTATTCCGTATATGCGCTTTATGCTCCTTACTTCGCTCTGGTCCTTTTCTGACACCAGTTTTTCCGCATCGGATATTCCGATATTGTACACTTTTGCCCATCTGGAAGAGCGCGTTTTTATGCCTGCGTGCAGCCATATCCTGAGCGTTGCGTCTTCAATGAACCATGGCGCCAGCCATGTGCTCAGTACGCACGAGCCTGCGGAATCAGCCTGCTTCTTTATCTCGTTGTCGAACGATTTCACAAATTCGTCAGACGCATTGTCAGTGAACTTTGCCACTTCCAGCTCGCTCTTCACATATTCCTTGTAAGATTTGTGTATATGAGCTATTCCGAGCTTTTCCGAAACCAGCTCTGCGACAGTAGTCTTGCCGCTGGAGGTAAAGCCGGATATGCATATCTTGATCATAGCGTCAGTGTGCAACGAGCTGTAGCACGTAGGACCTTTGCCTTATGCCTATGTCGTTGAGCTTCATGTCGCCCTGCTCCACCCTGCTCCTGAGCTTTACCACTTCGGCAGTGCAGGAAGCGCAGAGCACTCCCCCAAACAGCCTGCTGTTGGTCCTCCTCGTCTTTGGGCCCTTCTGTGATATGCCGTTGAGCTCCTGGCCGCATATCGCACAGTGCGGCATCATGTCCTTTCCGCGCTTGTAATGAGTGACCGTCCTCTTTGAACTCGTTACTCTTTGTACCTTCTTGAAACTGTGAGACCTGTGCATTGGCTTTGGCAAATTAAACACCTTTTAAAACAACAACTTAATTGAGTAAAGGAAATTCTATTGAAAAACTATTTATGTGTTTGTACCTGATTCTGCTGCTTCCGCTGCAGCTATCGCTTGGCGCTCCAGCTTCGTTTTCTTTCTGTCGTATATCATTATTATTATCGATGTAGTTATTCCCAAAATGAAAACGCATGCGAAGAACACGCCTAGATAGTTTAGCTTCATAGAGCCAAGGATAGACAAAGGCACGTACTCGTTGGCTATCGAATGGAAAGTAGTTGGCAGAACAAGGTAATAAAGCAGGAAAAATACAGGCAGTATGACTAGCATTGGCTTTATGGACGTCTTCATGTTTTCGCTCATAAGTGGCATTAGCTCGCTCTGCTTCTTGGCTATCTCCTCTTTTGTGGCATTTGACTTTACAAGCTGGTTCAGCTCCTTCGACAGCGCATTCATGCGCTGCTGCAGCTCCCTCATCTTCTTTGGATTCCCTACCTTGCGCTGGGCAAACGTCGAGAAGGCCACATAGGCTATGCCTATGGCTATAATTATTATTACTGTGCCCATGGGCATCAGTGCGTTAAGAGTTACTGCGGCCATGGTATTCGCTGTTTTCAGTTATATCATTTATGAAGCTCTTGAAGTCCGCTTTTGCAGCCTCAAGCCCTCCTTCTTTGTTGTGCAGTATGTAAACCGGTATATCGTATGTCGACCCGTAAAGAGTCACTACTGAGAGATTAAGATGGCGCTGCAGGTTCAGCACCTCCTCGTCATCGTTCTCTCTTTTCCTTACAGTGTCAGTCGAGCGCCGCTTTATCAGCTCATCTGGGCTGGCATCGACATATATTATGCCGCGTATGCTTCCCATATACTGCAAGTCATTTATGGGCAGTCCAAATATAAATTTATTTCCTTTTTCGACCGTTGCGTGAGTGTCAACTATTACCGTGCCCTTCATTTTCGCTATCTTGCTGAAGGCCGCCTTCCTCAATTCCCTTATTTTCTCTGTTGGGAGATACCTGAGCCTGTCCCTAGGTATGTTCTGGGATTTTACCTCTTCGGCCATCAGCGTGCCTATGTTTACGACCTCAAAGTTCCGTGTTTCGGCATTCACGCTGTTTATAAGGGTTGTTTTTCCTGCTCCCGGAGAACCAAGAACGAGTATTATTATGTTTTCAGGATTGTGTTCCATTGGATGCACGTTTGTGTTTCGGATTTCGAGTTTAAAATGTTTTGCATTGGGACTATGCAAGCTTAAAAAAAGAAAAATAAAAGGGACGGGCCCTAGCCCGTCACCCCATTACGTGCCGTTTATTCCATAGGCGGCATTCCTTGCGCACCGCCTGGGCCTCCAGGAGACCTTCCCCTGGAGCTGATTATGTCGTCTATCCTGAGGATCATCTCCGCTGCCTCGCTCGCGCTGTATATGGACTGCACCTTCATCTTTTCAGGCTCGAACACCCCGACCTTGTTCATGTCGCCTATCGCATTCCTGTATACGTCAACGCCGTATATCTTGCCGTCCTTCGCCTTGTGCTTGCTCCTGAGCTGCACCAGCGTGTCTATGGCGTCTATTCCGGCGCTTTCCGCAAGGGTCTTTGGTATGCCTTCGAGTGCATCTGCGAATTTCTGTATCGCGAGCTGCTCCCTTCCTCCGACCTGGCCTGAGTAGTTCCTTAGCTCGTCTGCTAGGTCTATCTCTATGCTGCCTCCGCCTATGACGTATCTTCCGTCATTTTCGATAGTGGCGGATACCGCACCTATCACGTCGTTGAGCGAACGCTCTGCCTCGTCTATTACCTGCTGCGTGCCTCCCCTCACGAATATAGTTACGCTCTTCGGGTCCTTGCACTTCTCTACGAAGACCATCTGCTCTCCTGCTATCTTGCGCTCTTCGACTATGCCTGCGTGTCCCAGATCTTCTGAGTTGAGGTCGTCCAGGCTAGTTATTATCTTTGCTCCGGTGGCCTTTGAGAGCTTCTCTATGTCGCTCTTCTTTACCCTCCTCACTGCCATTATGCCGGCTTTGGCAAGGTAGTGCTGCGCCATGTCGTCTATCCCCTTCTGCGTCACAACGAAGTTTGCGCCGCTCTTCTTGACCTTCTCGACCATTTCCTTGAGCATGCGCTCCTCTTGCTGCAGGTATGACTGTATCTGGTCCGGAGACGTTATTTCTATCTTTGCGTCCGTTTCCGTTTTCTCGATCTCCAGAGCCACGTCCAAAAGCGCTATCTTTGCGTTTGTCAGCGACTTTGGCATTCCTGGATGCGCCACTTCTTTGTCAATAAGCACGCCGTTTATCAGTGCAGTGTCTGCTATGCTGCCCCCGGCCTTTTTCTCCACCTTTATGAAGTCGTGGTCAATGTGGTATTTGCCGTCCTGGCTCTTTTCCATTACCTGCTTTACCGCCTTTATTACCAGCTTTGATATCTGCGCCTTTGTGTTGTCGTCGCCTATGTTCTTTGAGCCCATCGAAACCATTGCAATCTTCTGCAAAGTCTGCTCGTCGCTTATTTCGACGCTCTTCGAATACTTTGACAGTATTTCAGCCGCCTTTCCGGCTGCCATCTTGTATCCCTTTATTATTATTGTAGGATGTATGCCCTGCTCCAGAAGGTCTTCTGCACCCTTGAGCAATCCCCCTGCCGTTATTATTACGCTTGTGGTTCCGTCTCCGACCTCCCTGTCCTGCGTCTTTGCGACGTCAACGAGTATCTTTGCAACCGGGTGCTCTACGTTCATTTCTTCTAGTATCGTGGCCCCGTCGTTGGTTATGACTATGTCTCCGAGGTCGCTAACCAGCATCTTGTCCATACCCTTAGGACCCAGAGTCGTTTTTACGGCGTTCGCCACTGCCACTGCCACTGCGATGTTTGTTCGTTGCGCGTCCCTGCCCAAAAGCCTGGATGCTCCCTCCGGGAGCAGCAATACCTGCTGTCCGCCCATATTGTTTTCTGCCATGTTATCACTTTGTTTTAGCGTTATTCTCTCGTCATTTATTGCCGATGTTTTCGGACCATTACAATACAAACAGATGTCCGTAACATTTTACATATATATGTATTCGTATATTACCATGATTAAGTATTTATAGTTTGTGCCTACAGTGCATGAAGTGCGGTGCTCGCTGCGATTGTGCGCGTTTCATAGGTAAAGCAGGCTTTACCAAAAGTGTTTTAAATATAAAATCCCTAATATTTATCGTAATATTTTGCCAGTGAAAACACTCACGACCTGCGCTTGATATTTGCAGTTGATTTGATGCCAAAGGAAGACTACGGAGCCAAGGACATAGTGGTATTGAGCGGAACCATGGGAATAAGAAAAAGGCCCGCAATGTACATAGGCTCTACCGGGGCGCAGGGCTACAACCACCTGCTGTTCGAAATAATAGACAACGCCGTTGACGAGGCTCTAGCAGGGTACTGCAGGAACATAAGCATAAAGCTTGAGCAGGACAGCGACGGCTATGACATAGCCGAGGTCACTGACGACGGAAGAGGCATACCCGTAGACATAATGCCAAAGGAAAACAAGCCTGCGATAGAGGTAATTATGACATCTATACATGCAGGAGCAAAGTTTGATAACAAGGCTTACAAGGTTTCGGGAGGGCTGCACGGCGTGGGGCTTACTGTCGTCAACGCGCTTTCAGAACGCACTGACGTCACGGTCAGGCGCAACGGAAGCACATACAGGGAAAGCTTCAGCAGGGGCGCACCGATATCGGGGCTCGAAACCATAGGCAAGAGTAGCGAATCTGGCACCACAGTAAGATTCAAGCCAGACAAGCAGATATTTTCAGTTAACAAGTTTGACGTTACAGCAATAGCAGAAAGGCTGCGCGATACCGCATATCTTAGCTCAGGCATAAGGATAAGGCTAACAGACGAAAGGTTTGAGAAGCCAGAGGTATTCGAATTTTATTCGGAGAATGGGATTGGGGACTTTATGGTTTATCTTTCAGAGGGAAAGAACGCCATAACAAAGCCGTTCATACTAAAAAAGGAGGAGGGCGAAGTCAAGATAGAGCTCGCCATAGAGTACACGCAGGGCTACGGGGAAGACCTTTATTCGTTCGTGAACAGGATAAAGACGCCAGAGGGAGGCACGCACGTCATAGGATTCCGCTCTGGGCTGTCAAGAGCCATAAGCGCCTACATACAGAAGAACCTCAAGAAGCAGCCGCCGCAGATAGAGGGAGAGGACATGCGCGAGGGCCTTATTGCGATAGTTTCTGTTCTGATGCCAAACCCAGAATTCGAGGGGCAGACCAAGGAGAAGCTGGGAAATTCTTACATAAAGAGCCTATTCGAGAGCACAGTGTATACCAAATTCTCGGAGTTCCTTGAGGAAAATCCTTCGGAAGCCACGAAGATAGTGAACAAGGTAGTAAGCGCTGCCGAAGCTAGGGAAGCGGCCAGGAGAGCAAGGGAGCTCGCAAGGAAGAAGAGCGCGTTCGAGGGAACGGTCCTTCCTGGAAAGCTTGCTGATTGCACCGAAACTGATCCTGAAAAGTCCGAAATATTCATAGTGGAGGGCGACAGCGCTGCCGGATCCAGCAAACAGGGAAGGGACAGATTTTACCAGGCAATACTGCCCCTTAGGGGAAAGATACTCAACGTAGAGAAAGCCACCGAGGACAGGATATTCAACAACGCAGAGCTGCATTCGCTGGTAACTGCGCTGGGAACAGGCATAAAGGAGGGCTTCCAGCCCGACAAGCTCAGATACGGAAAGATAATATTCCTGACAGATGCTGACGTGGACGGAAGCCACATAAAGACGCTGCTGCTTACGTTCTTCTACAAATACATGAAGCCTCTAATAGAGCGCGGGCACGTATTCGCAGCGCAGCCGCCATTGTACAGGGTAAGCATAGGTAAGGAGATCCTATATGCGTACAGCGATGCTGAGCTCAACGCAATAATGAAGGAGCACAACGGCAAGGGGACGCTGCAGAGGTACAAGGGTCTTGGAGAGATGAATCCTGAGCAGCTATGGGAAACCACCATGAACCCGAAGAACAGGATACTCAAGAAGATAATGATAAAGGATGCGGAGATGGCAAACTCCATTTTTGACATATTGATGGGAATGGACGTTGAAAAGAGGAGGCACTTCCTTGAGGAGCACTCGACTGAGGTGGCCTTCCTCGACGTGTGATACAGATGGCAGAGAACAATAACGCTTACGACAGCAGAAACCTCGAGGTAACGATAGAGGGAGAAATGCAGAGCAGCTACATCGATTACGCGATGAGCGTCATAATAGGCAGGGCGCTCCCGGATGCCAGGGACGGGCTGAAGCCGGCCCAGAGAAGAATACTTTACGCAATGCACATGCTCAAGAACACGCACGAGCAGGCAACCAAGAAGAGCGCAAGGATTGTAGGAGAAGTAATAGGAAAGTACCATCCGCACGGAGATGCGGCGGTGTACGAGACGCTTGTGAGGATGGCGCAGGATTTTTCCATGAACCACATGCTTGTAGAGGGCCAGGGCAACATGGGCTCGATAGACGGAGACCCGGCTGCTGCACAGAGGTACACGGAAGTCAGGCTTAGAAGGCTTGCCGAAGAGATGCTTGAGGATCTTGACAAGAAAGCAGTGCCGTTCATACCTAATTTCGACAACACCGAGGAAGAGCCTTCGGTGCTGCCTTCGAAAGTACCGAACCTGATGATAAACGGCTCTTCGGGCATAGCGGTTGGCGTCGCTACGAACATACTGCCGCACAACCTGGGCGAAGTGTGCGACGCGATAATGGCCTACATAGCCAACCCGGAGATAACGCCGATTGAGCTTATGGGCAATATAAAGGGGCCTGATTTCCCTACTGGCGGCATAGCGTTCATGAGCCCGGAGCTCAAGAGGTCATACTTAACAGGGAGGGGCAGCGTCATACTTAGGGGCAAGGCAGAGCTCGAGGAGGGGCACAGGCTGAGGCAGTTCGTCATAAGTGAGATACCATACACGGTCAACAAGAGCACGCTGGTGGCCAAAATAGCAGAGCTCGGGAAGCAGAAGCTCATAGACGGAATGAGCACCATAAGGGACGAGAGCGACAAGAAGGGCATGAGAGTAGTCATAGAGCTCAAGCAGGATGCCAACCCCGATGTAGTGCTCAACCAGCTTTACAAGCATACGCAGATGCAGATAACCCTTCCGGTAATGAACATTGCCGTAATGGGCAACAGGCTGCTTACGCTCAACATACGCGATTTCATAAAGGTGTTCGTGGAGCACAGGATGGAGGTCATACGCGCAAGGACAAGATACGATTTGGGAGTGGCAACCGACAGGCGCCATATAGTGGAGGGGCTTCTCATAGCACTCAAGGATATTGACGGAGTAATATCCATAATAAAGGCCAGCTCGGACACAAGAGAAGCAAGGGAAACGCTCATAGGCAACTACAGCATAAGCGAGAAGCAGGCCAACGCGATACTTGACATGAAGCTGGCAAGGCTCACAAGGCTGGAAACGACGTCGCTTGAGGCCGAAAAGGCAGAGCTGGACAAGAGCATAAGCTACTACAACAGCGTGCTGGAGAACGAATCCATGGTTTACGGGATAATAAAGGAGGAGACTCTTGCGCTCAAGGACAAATACGGGATTCCACGAAAGACAGAAATAGTGGAAGACGAGGCGCTCAGCATAGAGAACGAGGACCTCATAAAAGACTATCCTTGCGTTGTCCTGATAACCAACAAGGGCTACATGAAAAGGCTGGATATGGACGCATACAAGAGCCAGGCTAGGGGAGGCAAGGGAGTCATAACCATGGAGCTTAAAGACGAGGATTTCGTCAGGCAGAGCCTGCAGTGCATGTCAAAGGACTTCCTCCTTGCCATAACAAACAAGGGCAGGGCGTACTGGCTAAAGGCTTACGCTGTGCCGGAGGGCGGCAGGTACAGCTCCGGCAAGGCCGCGGCCAACATGTTTGCGCTCGGAACGGACGAAAGGATAGAAAAAATAGTTAACACCAGGGAGTTCGAAGGCAAGTACATAAACTTCGTGACTAGCTCCGGAATAATAAAGAGGAGCATGGCCGCGCTGTATTCCAGGCCGCGCTCCACCGGAATAATAGCGCTGAGCATAAACGAAGGCGATTCCCTGGCAGAAGTATGCATATCAGACGGATCTTCCGACATCTTCGTTGCCACATCAAGCGGAAAGGCAATAAGGTTCAAAGAGACCGACGCAAGATCGGTAGGCAGGAATGCTACCGGGGTCAGGGCGATAAGGCTCAGGAAGGGCGACCGCGTGGTAAACGCCGTAGCAGTGAAAGACGATTCGCTGGTTGCAAGCATAAGCGCAAAGGGATATGGCAAGATAACCGAGATAGGAAAATACAGGCTGCAACACAGGGGAGGCAAGGGAATAATAAACCTCAAGGTAAACGAGAAGACAGGCAACGTAGTAAAGGCGCTCTCATGCAGCATTGACGACAGCATAATACTGGTTAATTCCGCAGGGCTTTCGATACAGTTCGACGCTTCAGAGGTCAGGCAGAGCGGCAGGAGCGCCAGCGGAGTCAGATTAATGAGGCTGGAAGAGGGCACGGTAGTGGTTGACGCACAGGCAGTAAAGAAGCAGGACGAGACCGGCGACGCGCAAGCCAGCTCTAAAGAACAAAGCCCGAGCTAGACGCCAAAAACCCAAAAATAAGATGCATTCAGTCCCTTATGCCTTCGGGAGTTACCTTTATGACGCATTCTCCGTCTGGCATGCTTGGGCTGTCGACGAGCCTGACTATGCGCTTGTCCTCCTTGCTTTTCCTCAGGTAAAGCCTAGTTGTGGCTGCATGAGCCAGGATATTGCCGCCTATTGGAGTGGTAGGATCTCCGAAGAGTATTCCAGGATTGTCCATGACTTGGTTGGTTATGTATACAGCCAACGAATATTTATCGGCAAGAGCTTGGAGCTTGTGAATGTGAACGTTGAGCTTTTGCTGCCTTTCCCCGAGGGCGCCCCTGCCTATGAACTCTGATCTGAAAAGAGACATCAGGGAATCGACCACTATGAGCTTTATGTTCTTCTCCGGTATTATGCTATCCGCCCTTTCTATTGTAAGTATCTGTTTCTCTGTTGTGGTGGCCCTTACGACTATTATGTTTTGGAGCACCTGCTGCTCGTCCATCTTCTGCGCTTTGGCCATCTCGGCTATGCGCTCAGGCCTGAACGTGCCTTCCGTATCGATAAAAAGCACCGCACCTTCTAGGCCTCCTTTATCTTTTGGCAGCTGCGCGTTGACAGATAGCTGGAAGCCCAGCTGGCTCTTTCCGCTTGCGAATTTTCCATATACTTCAGTTATGGCGTTGGTTTCGACCCCTCCGCCTATGAGCTCGTTGAGGTCTTTTGATCCTGTGGTTATTTTGCCAAGCACGTTGCGCCTTTCCAGTATCTGGCCTCCGGTCTCATAATCTATTGTTGTGGCTTCCTGCGCGGCCTGTATCGCCTCCTTGGCCTTTTCAGCGTTTATGCCAGCGAGCTCGGCTAGCTCATGAGGAGCCGAGACTGCTACCTTTTCAAGGGTGTCTATGCCAGCGGCCCTGAGCTTTTCTGCTGTGGTTGGACCTATGCCTGGCAGGTCCTCGAGCTCCTTCACGGATTTTTCCTTTGCCATACAATAAGCACCAACTAAGCATATGTATTTGTTGCGTTAGCCATTTATACTATTCGCTATGCCCCAAAATTGCCTAAATTAAGCAGAAAAAGTGCCAGCGTGCAATGCACGCTGGCAAGGCGACCAGTTCTTCACGACCTTCCTACAGTAGAGAACCCGTAATATAATATAAAAAGATAAGTTTAAAAAACTTTTGAAATAGCGGAATATTTATAATTTAAAGCGTTTTTTCTCGGAGATTTTGCTTCTGGATATGCCTGACCGCCGCAGGGCCTTCCGCGGCGCACAGAGGGGAGCTTTTATATCTTTTTGGCTCAAAGTATATCCTTGTATTTGGAAAGCAGCGACGCATGTGACCCTAGTTTTGCGTTGCGCAGCCTGCGGAATCTTAATGGCAACTTTTCTAACCTTGAACGTCAAGGCGACAGTAGCAGCCCTTGTGATGGGGCTAGCCATGCTGCTGCTAGCCTGGCCGAGCTACGGCATCTTTTTCTTCCTGGTAATGCTGTGGTTCCTGGCAATTTCTGCAGTCGTTACTTTCGCAGGCACGTCGTACAAGAAGAAGAAAGGGCTTTACGAAAAGCAGAGAGGCGTCAAGAACGTCATAGCCAACGGCCTGCTGCCGCTCATTTTCGTTGCGGTTTTCGCGTTCGGTAGGATTTACCATTATGGGATGCTTGACCTATTCGCTTTGGCTGGGTTCATAAGCGCAGTCAGTGCCGTGACCGCAGACAAGTTCAGCAGCGAGCTCGGCGTTTTGGACGGAGAGCCCAGGATGATATTCAATTTCAAGAAGGTGAAAAAGGGCACATCCGGAGGCGTAACTGCTTTCGGCCTTGCAATGGGGCTTTTAGGAAGCGTAGTCGCGAGCGTGACGGTTTTCGCGGCGCCTCAGTTCGGAGTTTTCATTCCGAAGTACACGATTTTCCTCATAGTACTGATTGCTGGATTTCTGGGCACCGTATTCGATTCAATGCTGGGCTATTTTGAAGACAGGGGAACCGGAAACAAGTTCACTTCGAACTTTTTCGCTGCTGCTGGAGCTAGCGCCGTTTGCCTTGCTGCGCTCGCCTTTTTAGTTTGATTCGCGGGTTCTTCGATTCGGAAAGAAGCTTTATCTTTTCCTGTACTGCTTGCGACATTGGAGAGGATTTCCAGTGCTGCCTGTTTATCGATACCTGAGTTATATGCCCTGCGCAGATTGCCGAGCCGCTTACGAATATCTCGAAATCAAACCTCAGGGTTTTTGGGGAAAGAAGCTTGGGCTTTAATATTACCGAAAGCTCGTCTCCAAGCTTTGCGGATTTGTAGTATCTGGCTTCTGATTCCACCACTACGAACCATGTCTTTTCGTCAAGGAGGGGGTAGCTTATGCCCAGGGTGTCGTGCATGAAGCTCTCCGCGGCATCAGTGAAGAACCTGTAGTATCCTGCGTAGTGTACTATTCCCTGTGCGTCAGTGTCGTAAATCCTGACCCTGTCCGTAAAGACTATTTCCTGCGACATGCATCCACCTTTTAGTATGATTTGCGCCAGCCGGGATTTGAACCCGGGCATTCAGCTTTTTCCAGTCTTGTATGGGAAGCTGATATCCTACCAGGCTAGATGACTGGCGCGCGGGAAATGCCAGGTATTCTTGCTCGGTTATCCCTATCTTATGTAAGACGGCTTAGGATTGTTCTCTCCTCCTATGGGTGGGGGAAGCTGCGCAGTGCCTGAAAGCTGCTTTTCGAGCTCCTTAAGCGCCTTTGCGGTTTCCTTTATCATTGAATCCATGTGCGTAGTGTCTATCTTCATGCCCAGCTTTTTCGTAAGCATTTCCAGCACCGCCTTGGCCGCCGCAGGGTCCATGTCGAAGAAAGTCGACTCTCCCATAAGGCATACGCCTTCAAGGCCCTCCATCTTTGCGAAGGCGAGCATCAGCCCTGCCGCTCCTATTATTACGGTGTGTGCCTTGCCGAAAAGCACGTTTTCCTTCTCAAACTCCTTTATGGTCTTTTTTGAAGTGGCGTTGCCGAAGACCTTTGGGGAGGACACCACGTTGCCGCTTACGTTGTAGCCCCCTATTGTATAGATAAAGCTCCCGTTGAGCTTTTCCTTGAAAAACCTTACGAGCTTGTGGCTCACCTCATACTGGCCCTCCGGGCTTATCGCTTGCGCGTCGCCGGTCAGCACCACGACATCCTGCTTTCCCTTGCGCCGTATAAGGTAGAACCTGTTGCTTACCATCCTTATGCCGCCGTTCTTTGTCATGAAGACTTCGTGGGGGAAATGTGGCGAATAAACAGTAGCTATGCGCTCTGCCTTGAACTCCTTTATGAGATGCTCGGCCACGAGCTTGCCTACGTTGCCTATTCCCGGCAGGCCGACTATGAGCACAGGGCTCTTAAGCTTGAGATTCTTCTTGTACCTTATAACTGTTTTTTCCATATAACCATCAATCGCTGTCGAATATGCCTTCCTTGTCTTTCCTTATCTTCTCCTTTTCTACCTTGAGCTCCGCATTCTTGAGCTTTGCGCTTATGGCGCTTACGGCCGATTTTACCTTTTCCTCCGAATCCTTATAGTCAGCCCCCTCTGCCACTATGTGATATTTCGGGGAGCTTATGTATGATATTTCCACGTCGGCCTTTTCGGCCTCTTTGAGGGCCTCGTTTATCATCGTGATCCCGTTTTCTGTATCCTCGACAACCATTTCAAGCACGTACGCAACCCTGTGCTTCTTCTTGGCGTTCTGTTCGTCAATGAATTCAGTGAGCCTGTCCTTGAGCTTCTTCGGCATCTTGGACTCCCTGAAGCGCTTGGAGCCTTCCGAGAGGTCAAAATAGAGCTGCGCGTAGCTTCCGAATTCAGAAATTATGTCATAGCCTATCTTCTCTTTGTTCTTCTCTTCGCCGGTCTCCTTTATCATTTTGCCTACCAGTATCGAGAAGCGCTTCTCGAGGTTATAGGCACTGAGCTTGTCCTTCGCTTCTTTAGGCATTACTTTCTTTATGGAAGCGTCTATCGTGCCCTTTTGATTGTCAATGTATGTTATCTTGCACACGAGCTTCTGGCCGTTGTGAAGGAACTCGTGTATGTTCTTTATCCATCCAGAGGATACTTCCCTTATAGGTATGAAAACCTCTATCCCGTCATATTCCAGCAGCTTGCAGTATGCGCCGAACTGCATTATCTTGGATACCTGAGCTATAACCAGCTCTCCGGGCCTCGGGGAATTCCTCTGTTGCCTTTGTTCTGTCATTCAAATCATATGGCGAATTCTAGCTTCTTCTTGGTCCTTGAACCGAGAACGCGCTCTACCTCGTACTTGCACTCCTTGCACTGAAGGAGCACCTTCTGTCTCTTCGCCACTTTGACAACTGTTGCCTGCCCTTTTACCTTTCCGGTTATTCCCTTAAGCTTTCTGGCCCTGCGCCTTTTTCCAACATTGAGCCCGCTTTCCTGCTTTTTGGAATATATCACTACCTTGTGCTCAGTGTGCTTACCGCATTTAGGGCAGTAAACGTTGAGTTCTCTAGCTATCTTCATAACATCACTCCTATAAGCTTGCGTTTATAATTTCTCGTAAACACATAAAGAATTATCTATAAGGAACTTGCTGTCGTTCTTGTCCTGTACCTCTATTAGCTGGCCTTTTTCAAGCGGTCCTATTTTAGATCCTGAAGGCAAAAACACTTCCGGCAGTTTTTCTATTATTACCCTAAGCCTGTTCTGCTGCGTTTTGGTTTCTTTTGGGCCAGCTATCTTAGTGTTAATGTAAAGCTCCATCATTTTGTTATATAAGTCAGTTTCTATATCTGTTATTGGGTTCGGCAGCGGTTTCTTGTATGCAACGTACAACGCAACTTTTTGTTTCCTTTTGTCAAATATTTCAGAAACAAGCCTTTCTATGTTCGCAATTTGTATTCCAGCCTCTTCGTTTTTGGCTATTTCGTTTTTTGTGCCTTCTATAAATTCCCCTATATCGGAATAGAAATTCTTAGGCAAGAGCTGAAGAGCGTTGCTAGATCTTTCCTTCTGGAGAACTTCCCACAAAAAATTATAAGTGATAGTTTCTGCCACGATGACCCCACACTTCCAGTATTATATTATCAATATTGGAAAATATTTACGGTTTTTAGTTTTGGAATAACGTAACTATATGTTGTTTTGGTTAGTTTATATATATAAATAAAATTGCGCGATTAGCGGAAGTGTGGGGTGGGGGTTGTGGATAGCGAGGGGTGGATTTGAACCACCGGTCTCCGGGTTATGAGCCCGGCGGGCACTCCAGACTACCCTACCTCGCTGCTGTGATTGGTTTCGGAATGAAAGTTAAAATAGGTTAGTGTTGGGTTACTGGTCCGAAGCAGTAAGCTTTTCGTGTTCTTGTGCTGCTCCGGAAAGTAGTTCGGAAGCCTTTCCCTTATCTATCCTAGAAAGCTGCTTGCTGCATATATTACACTTGAAGCTGGATTCATAAGCGGCGTCGAATGTAAATACAAACTTGTTGTCGTCGTAGCATGACTTGCATATGAAATAATCGTTGCAGTCGTCCTTCAGCGTGGCTTTTTCCGAAGCGGTATTCTTCACATAGTCAAAAAACTGCGGGACTTTGTTGGTGTTTATGTACCATGCGAACGAAAGCCATCCTTCGTTGTTTTTTGAAACGTTGTAATTCGTTATCCCGTAGCCCTGCATTATGTTAAGTATGCGCCTCACTGCGTTTATTTTCAGGTCAAGCGCAGCGGCTATCTCTTCGTCGGTTCTCGGCGTGGTCAACAGGTCGATCACCTCAGAAGCGTGCCTGCTGACGTTCTTGTTGAGATAGTCTGATATTCTCGTGTCTTCGACAAGCGCCTCTATGTATTTCATCGCGTTTGCAGTGTACGTTGCTTCGTCAAGCTCTTTTTGCTTTTTGGCCTTTTCGATGGATTGTGCCTTCCTGTCGCTTATCTCCTTTACCTCTGTAGGTGCGCTCTTTGTAGCGCGTTGGATCTGCCTTGGCTTTTGCTTTTCTGGCTGTTTTGATTTTGCCTTTTGGTTTTTTGCGATGGGCTTTACAGCCATGCGCTTTTTAGTGCTTTCCGTGGTTTTCTTTACTGTTTTAGCTGCACTTTTCATTATCTTGTGCTTTGCTGCAAATCTAGAATTGGTCGGATTCTTCTTTGCCTTTAAAACTACCTTATGCTTCTGTGCAGGCATTGCACCTGCCTTACCTTTACTATGGGTCGTTTTTTTGTTATTTTTTTGCATAATCAGCACCGTAACGGGTTTAGCGTTCAAGCGTTTAGTTATTATGGCTTTTATATTATTTAAATCTATCCCAAAAATACCACAAAACCGTATAAAACAGCGTTGTTGTTTTGCCTTTGTTTGCTGGTTTATTGGCGGTTCTCCGAAACTTAGACAGTGTAGCAGGCTTTGATAAGTATTTATAAAAACTAATTGATGCCTTGCAAAAGCACAATAAAGCAGCGATAAAAACAATCGGCCTCCAACACCTGCATAGTATTTAATAATTTTCCATAGTAAATAATCAGGCGAACATTCATCTACGACGCGCGCTTACGTGCCGTAATCGTGATTTTCATGGGAGCAAGTAAATACATAAAGGAGACAATCAAAAAAGAGTACAAGGAGCGAAGCCCCGAATACAAAAATAGGCTGGCCGAATGGTCTAAACAGGACAATATTACAAAAGTGGAAAGGCCCTCAAACCTGTCAAGGGCGAGGGAGCTAGGCTACAAGGCCAAGCAGGGCATAGTGGTAGTGCGTACCGCAGTAAGGAAGGGAAACAGGAAGAGGCAAACAGTGGGAGGCGGCAGAAAGCCTTCAAAGAGCGCGAGGTTCATATCTAGGCACAAGAACATGCAGATGATAGCAGAGGAGCGTGCCTCAAAGAAATTCTCCAATTACGAAGTGCTAAATTCATATTTTGTTGGCGAAACAGGAACAACAAGGTTCTATGAGGTCATACTCATATCAAAGCAGGACAACGGCATAAAGAGGGATGCAGTATATGCTCCTGTGGCTGCGCAGAGCGGCAGGGCCAACAGGGCGCTCACATCTTCAGGAAAGAAGTCGAGAGGCTTATGATGGAATATAAGATAGCCATCAGCATACCAAAACTTCACGACATAAAATATGCGCAGAAATTGCGGCAGCAGTACAGTACATCAAGAAGCAATCTGTCCTTGAGCGAATCTGCGAAAAGGATAAATGTAAAGATAGAGGCGGACGACATAGTCGCCCTAACCGCAGCGTGCAACTCGGTGCTCAAGGAAATAAGGCTTGTCGACGACATAGCTTCAATAGGCGTGAATTCCGCAAAAAAACAGAAAAGTAAAAATATATAAATATACACAATAAATATGAAAGCGCTTTAATCTTTGCGACAATTCCTACGTCAAGTACTGAATTTTAACGTTTACAAAGTGTTTAAATGGCAGGCTCATTGCAGTATTGGCCCAGAAGGCGCGCGGGCAGGCGTCTACCGCGCATCAGGAGCGCAGGCTCTGTAAAAGAGGTATCGCTTTCGAATTTGCTTACGTACAAGGTCGGGATGACAACGCTGTCGATTATTGACGACAGCAATTCTCCGGCAAAGGGGCAGGAGGTCTCGAAGGCGTGCACGATCCTAGAACTGCCGGCTATGGAAGTCTATGGCATAAGGCTATATTCGATTGACGAGGCTACTCGCTACAAGAAAGCCCACGTAGACATACTCAGCAAGGCCGCAGCCCAAAAGCTAGGCATCAAGAGCGTCAAAAACGACGAATCCAAAATCCCTTCAGGAGAGAAACTCGACGGTATAACCGATGTAGCGCTGCTAGTAGCAGCTGACCCAAAGACTACCGGGACCAACACAAACCACCACGAAAGGTTCGAAGCCAATGTGACTGGCAAGGACGTAAAGGAGAAGCTCGCCTTCGCAACGTCAAAGCTCGGCAAAGAGCTCAGGGCAAACGAAATATTCAAGAACGGCGAATTCGTAGACGTTGTCAGCACATCGAAGGGCAAGGGATGGCAGGGTCCAATAAAGCGTTTTGGCGTGTCCAGGATGTTCCACAAAGCAACCGGAAAGATCAGGCACGTGGGAACTCTCGGCGCATTCACTCCTGGAAAGGTCATGTACACTGTGCCTATGGCAGGACAGATGGGATTCAATTACAGGACGGAGCACAACAAGCGCATAGTCAGGCTTGGGACAAAAGAAGAAGCGACCACCATAAACCCGAAATCCGGATTCAAAAACTACGGCCTTGTAAGGAACGACTACGTCATAATAGAAGGCTCGGTTCCGGGACCCGCTAAGCGCATAGTAAGAATAAAGAAATCGGTCGAGAACAGGAACAGCAGGGGCATAAACGAAGCCAAAGTGAATTTCATAAAGGGATGATATTTTGCAGGAAATAGAAGTGTTCAACATAGAAGGCAAGCCCGTATCGAAAATACCGGCGCCAAAGGCGTTCGAGGCCGAGCCAAAGAAATGGCTTGTCGACAGGGCAGTTGCAGCGGAAACGTCGCTGAAGCTGCAGCCGCAGGGGCATTATGTCCTTGCCGGAATGCAGACTACTGCAGCTTATTTCGGGGCAATGGGCTCATACAGGGCAGGCAGGCACGTCGGAAGGGCTATAAGGCCAAGGGAAAAGCTCGGAGGCGGAGCACTGGGAAGAGTCAGGCGCATACCCTCTTCAGTATCTGGAAAGAGGGCACACCCGCACATGGTCGAGAAAACCTTGGTAGAAAGGCTCAACAACAGGGAATACGTCAACGCCCTCAAGAGCGCAATAGCCATGGCAGTTAAATCCGGTGCAGGAAAGCCAACTGTTTTCGACGGCATAGCCAAGATATCCAAAACCAAAGACTTCATAAAGTTCCTCGAGGCAAACAAGCTTTATTCGATAATAGAATCAGCGCGCGTAAAGACAATAAGGAGCATAAGAAAGACCAGGAGCAAGCAGCAGCACAGGATGCTTGTCGTAACCTCGGACGAGGAAGGCACTTTCAGGGCTTCGCGCAACGTCAAGGGCGTTACCACATGCACGCTTTCGGAGCTTCAGGTCAGCAAGCTGGCCCCAGGCGGCAATCCGGTTAACACAGTGCTGTGGAGCGCTTCGGCCATCAAGAGCCTAGACGCCGCTGTGGAAAAGGCAGTATTAATAAAGAAAGGTGCAACTAATGTCAGTGCTTTATCTGGGCCTTCGTACAGAAAAGGCCGTAGGCCTCATAACTAAGGGTAACACCATAATTTATGTGGTGGATTCCAGGGCAACGAAGGCCCAGATAAAGCAGGAATTTCAGGGCGTTTTTAACGCAAAGGTGAGCGCAGTGCGCACGGTCAACATGCCCAACAATGTGAAGAGGGCATACATAAAGCTTTCCAAGGAAAGCAGCGCAGGCGACATCGCAATGAAGCTTAAGCTGGTGTGACATATGGGAAAGAAACTTAGACAGCAGAGAAGGGGCAAAGGCTCCAACGTATACACCAAGCTGCCAAATACGTTCGACATAAGCGTAGCCTATGAAAAGGCTCCGGATGTCAGCATGAGCGCTGAGGTAATAGACATATTCAACCATACGGGGCACAGCGCGCCACTGATGTGCGTTGTGTATGAGGACTTCAACAGGGGGTTCTACGTAGCACCCGAAGGCATAAAGATAGGAGACAAGATTTACATGGGTCCGGATGCCAAGCCAGTCCTTGGAAGCATAGTCAGGCTCGGTGACGTCCCAGAGGGAGTCCCGGTATACAACCTAGAAGTGCTCAAGGGCGACGGAGGAAAACTAGTAAGGGCCGCTGGCTCGTTCGCAGTAATAATAGCAAAGTCAGAGCACAGCGTGACGCTGCAGCTGCCTTCAAAACAGACGGTAACTCTAGACAGCGACTGCAGGGCCCAGCTGGGCATGATAGCAGGCGCAGGAGTAAAGGACCAGCCGATAGTCAAGGCAGGCAAGAGCCATTACATGTATCACACTTTAAACAGGACGTGGCCAAGGAACCGCGGGGTCAAGATGAACCCGGTGGACCACCCGTTCGGAGGAAAGCAGCATCACAAGGGAAAGAGCAGCATGACATCAAGGAACGCACCTCCAGGAAGGAAGGTCGGCCACATAGCAGCGCGCCGCGTAGGCAGGAAAAAGAGGTAAACCCCTAAAAGCAAAACAAAAGATGTGGTTTAAAAGCTTTGCTTACAAATAAAAATACACTAAATGGTGTTGACATGGCAGAAAAAATTTCGAGAGAAGCAATAAAGAGAGAGGAGGGATACCTGTATTATCTCGGAAAGGACGGCTACGTATGGCAGAACCCGACTAGGTCGAACAAGTCCGGAAAGAAGGCTAAGGTAGGCAACGAAAAAGTAGAGAGGGAAAAGGGCTTCCTTTACTTCGTGGACAGCAACGGCTACGTGTCAAGGGTAAAACAGGCGCGCGGAAGGAAGGCTGCAAAGTAATAACTAAGAAATAGATGAAGGTTTTTTAAATGGTCGAAAGGATAGCATTCAAGGGCATGCTCCCGGCGGAAGCCGCAGGCATAGATGCCGCGCAGTACTCGAAGCTCATAAAGTCAAGGCAGAGGCGCTGGCTCAAGAGGAACTCGCTTCAGCTGAGGGAGCTCAACGAAAAGATAGAGCATGCCAAAGCTTCTGGCTCCACGGGTCCGATAAAGACAAGGACGAGGGAAGCCCTTATAATGCCATCCTGGGTCGGCCTTTCTTTTGATATTTATAACGGCAAGGAATACCAGCACGTTGAGATCCAGCCTGCAATGCTGGGGCACAGGCTAGGCGAATTCGTCTACTCGACAAGGCGCGTGCAGCACTCGGCACCCGGAATAAAGGCAACGCGCGGAAGCAAGTTCCTGTCGCAGAAATAAGTGATTTTTTTGAACTATTCTTTCAACATGGAAAAGGGAAAGGTAATCTTCGCCGGCGCAAAGGACATAAACGCCAGCTTCAAGGACCTAGGCGCAATATGCGACTATGTAAGATACAAGAATGCTGTCCAGGCAGCCGAAGCCCTTGAAAAGGTGGTGAAGGCAGCGGCACCTGTGCCTTACAGGAATCACAACAAGGGCATGGGCTCCAGGCACGAGCTCGGAGGGCGCAAGGGCAGGTACCCTACAAAATGCGCTGCGGTAGTCAAGAAGGTCCTGGAAATGGCAATAAGCAACGCCAAGAGCAAGGGCATAGACGCAGAGAACCTTTTCGTAGTGCATGCGTCAGCCAACAAGACGCAGATATACAGGAGGACTCCGTCAAAGGGAATGCTCTACCACAGCGACAGCTACGGCTTCGCGGCAATGAGGCATTCTGACGTCGAATTCGCCAAGGTAGAAATAGGGATAGCGTCGCCGGAAGACGTAAAGCTTGGCGAAAAAGCAACAAAAATGCTAAACCTCAACAGCGCTTTGTCGAAGAAAGCCGCAAAGAAGCAGGCACCAAAGGCTGCTCCAAAAACTGCGCCAAAGCCAGCCGCAAAGGAAAAGCAGAAGGTACAGGCAGCAACACAAAAGGAATGATCTGATGGCAATAGAAATGAAGTTTATAGATGACGCAATAATAAAGATGAACATCTCCAAGTTCCTAAGCAAGGAGCTTACGAAGGCCGGCTTCTCGAGGGTGGAGATACAGAAAACTCCAGTTCTTACCAGAATAACAGTTTATGTCCTTAATCCGGGAAGGGTCATAGGAAGGATGGGAAAGAGCATAAACGAGCTGACGGAATCTATACACAGGAACTTCAACGTAAGCAACCCACAGATAAGCGTCATAGAAGTGCAGAACAAGATGCTTGAGCCCCTCCTTGTGGCCAAGGACATAACGTTCAAGCTCGAAAGGTCGATAAACCCGAGGAAGATACTGCAGTTCACACTGAAGAGCATAATGGAAAACGGAGCTCTTGGAGCTGAAATAATAATAAGGGGAAAGCTCGCCGCAAAGGGTGCGAGGGCAAAAACCATAAGGAAGAGCGTCGGCTACATACCAAAGGCCGGCGACGTCACGAATCTTGTGCTTGAGGGCGATGCAACTGCATACCCTAAGTATGGCGCCATAGGCGTAAGAGTAAGGATAGTACCTCCTGGAACAGTATTTCCGGACAGGCAGCTTGGCAAAATAGAAATACCAAAATCCATACTCAACAGCTGAATTGTGAAGTTACGGTAGCTTAAATGGACATATTGCTTGTGGGCATAATAGCGTTCTTGACGCTTACGATACCTGGAGAGCTTTTCGCATTCGCCCTGCTAAGGAAGACAAAGCTCGGCCTCTTCGAGATCTCCGTAATAGGATTCATATTCGGCCTCGTCGCTGTGCCGACTCTTACATGGCTCGAGTCCTATCTCATGAATTACATACATTTCTTCGCTTTCTCTCTTGCCCTTGTAGAAGTAAACGCTTTAGTCCTGTCTATAGTCGGCATAATACTGTGCCTGTGGCAAGGTGTATTCAAGCTTAACTTATCAAACCCTGCATCAAGAAAGGGCGAGGCAAAGGCCGAGGAAGCAGAGCTCGACGTCATGAAACAGAGAGAAGCAATGGAGCTCTCGGAACTGAGGCATCAGCTCAGGTCCTTCGACGCGGCCAAATCAATAATTGAAAAGCACATAGAAGAGGAGAAGGTGCTTTCGGAAAGGCATACCAGGGAGCTCAATGCCATAAACCTGTCGGAGCAGGATAAGCAACGCATAAACGCGCTCCAGTCCGACGAGAGAAACAGGCTCATAAAGGACCATGAGCAGGAAGAGCGCATACTGCTTAACAAGCTCTCCAGCAACGCAGCAAAGACGATAGCGGCAAAATCAGGCATGCAGATAAATAAGACTTATCTGGTTTTGGCCCTGCTGATGCTTCTTGTTTTCGGAACGCGCATGATGAGCATAGGCATAACTCCTAAGTTCTTCGAGTTTGATCCGTATTTCGACATGCTTTCCGCGGAGTCTATACTCACGTTCGGTTATCAGATTTATCTATCGCCAAGCGCATGGCCCATAGTTCCGCAGGGCACAAGCATGAGAATACAGCCTGTGGTTCCGTATCTGGAAGCTTATTGGTATGACCTTTCTAATGCCTTAGGGCCCAAGTACACAACGTTCTCCACCACGCTGATGAGCTATGTTGGAGGAATATACCCTCCGATAACCGCAGCACTGCTGGTTTTCTCAGTATTCATACTTCTTTATTACGAATACGGCAACAAGATAGCGCTTATAGGCGCAGCACTTGCATCCACGATGCCTGTGCTCTACACTACCTTCGTTTCCGGCGAACAGTTGCTGGAGCCGTGGGGTATATTCACCCTTTTCTTCTTCTTCGCCGCGTATGCGCTGGCGATTAAGGACATGAAGAGCAAGCGCCTTGCCATACTTGCAGGGCTTGCATTCGTGACTACATTCCTCGGCGCGCACTATTATACAGTGGATGCAGGCGTGCTAACAATATACATAATAGTTCAGGGCATAGTCAACGTGCTTCAGAACAAGACAAGCAAGTACTTCTACCAGATGAACGCTATAATCATAATAGTAATAGCCATATTCCTGGCAATGTACAACCCGTATCACGCAACCCTGTCAGGAAGGATACCTTCAATTCTTGGCATACCTATAACCGTGAGCGGACCCCTCTTTGCGCTAATATTTGTAGCGGTAATAGAATTTATGCCTGAAATGCTGGCAAAGCGCAATATCCTTTTCAAGGAAGTCAATATGAAGACGTACTTGGAATGGATAGCTCTAATAATAATAATCGCTTTTATTGCAATAGCCTTTACTCCTATTGGCAAGCCCATAACTGCTTATGTTAACCTCAGCAAGAGGTTCACAACGCCCTCTACGCCGCTGTTCATGACTGTCGAAGAATTCATACCTACAGGGGCAATGTATAACTTCGGCTCTTCCGGTTTTGGGTTCATAGGCGCCGACATTGCGGGCATACCTATTCTCATATGGGTTATAAGCATAGTGGCTATGGTTCTGATAGTACTGAGCATATTCTACAAAAAAAGCAACACGTCGATACTTTACCTTTCGATAGCAACTCCGCTGATGTTTGCGGGTTTCTCTGAAGTGAAATATCTGCCCCACTTCGGCACAGTGTACATAATGCTGTTCTGCATAATGCTCGGAGAGGGCATATATCTATTCAGGAACGGGTTCAAGCTCAAGTACGCCGAAGCTGCGATAATAAGCATACTGGTGGCCCTCGGAGCAGTACTCATAATACTCGGCTCGTTCTACGGCATAATACTGGCTATAATATTGGGCGTAGCAGGAGGCTTCATCTACGAGATTGCCACAAATACAAGATATACTGACATGCTAGAGGCAAAGCCAGTAAAGAACGCGGAATTCTACATAACCGCGGCGATAAGCCTTGGAATATTCTTCATATCCCCTATATTTGCCCTGATATTCGTAATAGCGCTTATATTGATGCACAAGATGGACGAGTACAAGAAGCAGCTATGGTACGTCTTTGGCATATTCCTAATAATATTTGTAGCAGGCACGCTGCTCAACGGCAGCCTTATGCTAGGAGAGATAAGCCCGGTGGTGTCTGCGCTAAGTTCTAGCTCGGTATATTCTTCAAATCCTGCAACTGCTTGCAGTACGATAGCCGCAACGTCAAGCATAGGGTACGACCTCTTCTGCAACGTTGTGCCTAACTATTGGCTTTCCGCGACAGCATGGATGCGTGCGAACGTTGGCCCCAACGCACCGCGCGTTCTGGCGTGGTGGGACTACGGCGACTGGATAAACTGGTTCGGGCACAGCAATGCTGTAATACGTGGAGACAATTCCGAGCCCACTGAAGACTATGCAGTGGCAGCTAGCTATGTATTGGGCCCGAAGGACAACTACACACCAGCAGTGCTGCAGAACATGATGAATACAAACCAGACGCGCTACATAGTGTTTGATCAGGGATTAATACAGAAATGGCAGGCTCTCGACTTCCTGGCATGCGTTCATGTAAACGAGACTTCAAGGGCGTACGCCATAGCCCAGGGAGCAGCACAGAGTCCTCCAGTGCCTTACTTGCTTGGCACCTCCCCATGCGAGGTAAGCCACGATCCGGAATATGCATTCCTGCCTCTTGCAGCTCTCGAGCCTCCGAGCTCAAGCACGTCGCAGAACATAAACTACTACTGCTCGATCTCTAACAGCACAAACCTTTACATAAAGGCGTACACTGCGATAGGGGATGCGCTTTCAAACACTACCGTATGCGCCAGCACGTCACCAACGAAGAATGGCGACATACAGCTTTACAACAGCAACGGAACGAAGCTCAATGCAATGATACCACTTTCTTACGATTTGGGAGTCACGAGTATAGATGGCATAGAATTCGTGCAGTACCTGGTAGTATATACGCCAAACGGCCCGAACGACACGATAACCAATGCCCCTTCGTCCTTCTACATATCAAACTTCTACAAGGGCTTCATGTTCGGCACGCTTCCAGGGTTCAAGCAGGTATACCCCAATATTACAACCACTCCTGGCGAGAACCTAATTAACGGGACGTATCCGTTAAGGATAATGGAGATAGTCAACTACACCGGCGGGCTTCCTCCGGTGCCGCAGAAGCCGAGCTACGTTCACAACAATCTCACGATGCAGTGACGCGCTGAGCGCAATTCAAAAGTAATAAATATGCTTTTCAACATAACTTTCTGCAGCAATGGGCTTGTAGCTCAGCCTGGTCAGAGCGGCGGTCTTATAAGCCGTAGGTCGTGAGTTCAAATCTCACCAGGCCCATGTCTTTTATAAAGTTATAAGCGGCAATGCATTCGGGTACATGGCTTTGGCGGTAAAATGGACCTGATGCAGTACGTAATAATTGCTGCTTTATCAGCATCAATCCTTTGGGGTTTTGAGGACGCTCTTTCTAAAAAGCCAGTATCAAGGCTAGGAATAAGCCCTACAACTATTATAATCCTCGTGGTAGGCTTGCTGCCATTTGCAATAGTGGCAATAATGTATCCCGCGCCAATAACCTTTTTTGCAATAGCGATGTCTGCAGTCGCTGGCCTGTTCTGGGGTGCAGGCTTCATGCTTATATATAAGTCGGTTTCCACCGAGAATGTCACCAGCACATATGTCATAAACGAAATTCTCCCGGCCATAATAATAATTTTCGGCATAATCGGCTTGGGGGAAAGGATAAGCGTGCTTAACGCAGTCCTGATAATGGTCATATTCAGCGGCGCAACGGTTGTCATGCTTGACGGGAACCTCAGGTTCAACCTGCGCCTTCTTTATGCTGTGCTGGCCAACGTGTCCTGGGGCCTGTTCTGGGTGCTAATGATAGAGGTAATACACCTGTATGGGAGCTTTGCCGAACCGCTGCTCGTAGCCAGAATCGTAGCTGCAGTGGCAGTCATTGCGTTCTTTGCGATTCTGTCAAGACATGCGAGGCATACTCATGCAAAAAGATGTTTTCCAAGCTTGCGCTCACTTTACGTTCCCATATTCATGGCTGCGCTAATAGGCATCGTAGACGCATTGGGCAACGATGCCTTCGGCTTCGTAAGCACGACCAGTTTTGTTGCTATAGGCGCCGGCATAATAGCTATATCGCCGATATTCGTCGCCATGCTTGGAAGGCTGTTCTACAAAGACGAGCTCAAGCCGTTGCAATGGGCAGGATTCGGGATAATGGTCATGGCAGCGATTGTTCTGTCACTGTTCTAAGATAACAGCAATTGCATATCAAACTAATTGGCTATTATGGTGATAAAATATACGCGCAAAGTATCCTTAATGATTCAGCTGCAAAACCAATCTATGCGAAACTTTTTCTTACCGTGCGCGTATCATACCTTTTTACTTCAGCCCCAAGCCTAGAAAGCTTCAGCGAAGCGGTATCTGCGTCACGCTTAACATCCCTTGGGTTATCCTTATTCCCTACTATAAAAAAGACCTTTTTCGCTTTGAGGTCCTTTGCGGCCAATTCGATGTCCGGCATCGCGTTGTTTATAGATGCCTGCACGATATAGCATTGCGAAGGCTCCAAACCAAGCCCTGCAAATATCCTATCATATTCGGGCTTTTCGGGGCTCAGAACCAGCAACACGTGCTCCTTTGTATCATTTGGCACCTTTATGGCGGACATCTTCACGGGCTTTGCCTGTACATTTATATTCGGAAACTCAATCTTCAATGCATTGAGCTGCAGTGCTGTATTTTTCTCTTCGAGTTCGCCCCTAGTGCTAAAATCCACAATCTCGAACTGGCTTATCAATTCTTCCTTAAGCTCGTCGGTAGCTTCAGCGTTTTCCTTTATGACTGCAAATGTCTTTCCCATTGCCCCACAGTCGTCGTGGGTTATGAGCGTTATCGTATCTATATCTTTTTCCCTTACTGCCTGTTTTATCATCGGCATCAGCGGCGCCACGTTCGCCCCTGCATTCCTCAAGACAAAAGCGCTTCCGTGCTCCTTTTCCAAAAAACTATTGAGCCTCCTGTCCATGCAGCATATAACCAATTCTTCCATATAATCACGCAAGCAGAAACATAACCTTTAAAATTTAAAAAGGCTTTGATTTGCAAATATTTACCCTTTCTAAAAGGCTTTTGTGGTAAATGATTTAGCCAAGAATAATCCATATGCTAAGCGGTTTAAATGGCTAAAAGGCACAGTAACAATATAACACCGGAAGTTGCAGTCGAACGCCTCATAAACTGCTTTGAAACGGCCAACGGGGAAATAAATAAGGCATTGGGGCAGGAAATCCCCAAAAAGGAGCTAAACGCCAGGGTCAAGCTCTTCGTCGGCGACGCTTTCAGAAAGTGCAATGTCGACATAAAGAATCCAACAAAGGAAGGCCTGAGAGAAGCAATGGGCCTATGCAAAATAAATACTGAGAAGATGCTGGGTCCAAAAGCAGAACCAATAATAAGGAAGCATTATGCAGAAATGAGTGAAATAATAGAAAAGTTGCCAGATAACGGTGATAAAAATGACTAAAATATTGTCAATAATATCGAGCAAGGAAAAGGAAAAGATAAGCCTGGGTATAAACTTCAGCGCCAGGCAGAAGCAGGCAGGACATGACGTGAGGGTCCTTTTCTTCGGCCAGAGCGAGGTAACCGTGGCTAACGACGAGGAATTGTCGAAGCTCATAGGGGACTCATTCAGTGGGGAAAAGCCGTCAGCATGCATATTCGTGGCGCAGGGTGCCAAGGTGGAAGAAAAGCTCGGCGAGAAGGTAAACCTTGTAAAAGCGGGGGAATACATAACGAAGAGCATAGACGAGGGATACACGCCAATAAGCTTCTGAATTGGCAAGGAAGGCAACCTTCCGATCTCTTCCATCCCAATTTTTATGCTAGAAGGCCCTCATGCTCTAAACTGTATCAATGTGAACGAAACTATAAAAACAATCCGCAAAAATCCCAAACCCGAAAACTTTTTATAGCGCAATAAACCAAGCTATTTAAATCATCCATCAAAATCTAAATCGGGGTTATGTGATGGGTGAAATTACAGCCGGCTTGAACGAGAAGTTTTCGCAATACACCCTCAAGTGGAGGGGAGGAAAGCTAACAACTACGCAATATGCACTTTTTGCGATACAGATGGCAGTTGTAATACTGCTTTCGTGGCTCGGAGCCATAGCCACTCCCGTAGTTGGCCCTGGCATCGGGTTCCTTTACTGGGCATATCCTTTCTTTGTAGTTTTTACTCTGTGGTGGGGAGTATGGGGAATACTGGGGGCATGGATTGGCGCCTTCGTGGGGTCTGGTCTTTTGACGGGGCTGCCAGTTCTTCCTGCGCTGGGATTCAGCATAGGCGACCTAATTCCCGCACTGCTGATATTCCTTCTTTACAGGGGATACCTTAGAAAGCACGGCATAGACCCATTGGGCAGGGACATAATGAAAAGCAAGAAATCCGCGGCATGGTTCGTTATATGGGTAATGGGCATTACTAATATAATCGGGGGCTTATGGGGCGTATGGATCCTTGTGCTTCTCGGTTTCGTTCCAGCCAGCGCGTATTTGCTGGGTGCCGGGCTGTGGATACTGGGCGATGCGATAGTGCTACTAATAGCCCCATTCCTGGCCAGATACGTTACTCCTGTTGTGGAGCGCTTCGGGCTGGTGAATACTGGTTGGGTGTCGTAAACGCAAGCGTCGGTCTCACGCGGGCAGAAACGCAGGGTTAAGACTATACTTTTCTCTGCCCGTTCCGACTCATTTTATGTAAACATGAATCCGATAGTCAAGTTCCTACTGCTCATACTTCTTTCAGTAGGGGTGGTTATATCGATAATACGTCCGGTCCCTGACCTTTCGTACAATCTGCTTGTACTTGCGTTCGCCGTAGGCTTTCTAGTCGAGAGTGGTACTATAAAATATCTGGTGAAGAGCTATCTCGCGCTTCTAGTAGTTGCGCTTTTCGTCATGATGACTTGGTGGATAGTATTCAATCAGATAGGCACTAATCCAATCTTTAGCATAACTGTGCTAGGCGCAACGCTCAGGGTAACGTACCTATCCATATACGTGGGCATAGGCAAAATATCCGGATATGCGTCTATGGCTTTCATGACGCTGCTCACGATAATGAGCACCAGGGACGCAGACATAATATCAGCATTGAAAAGGCTCAGGGTACCGTTCAAGGCGGTGTTCTTCGCATCGCTGATAGCAAGGAGCCTTAACATAATGTCCGACGATCTTGATTCGATAAGGCAGGCCCAGTTCGCCAGGGGAGCTGGAGGCGCGTCAACAAACATACTAAAGAAGGTCACCTCATTCGTAATGCTTTCGATACCATTGACTACATCCATGATAAAGCGTTCCGTAGACATGGGCTTCGCGCTTGAATCCAGGGGATTCTCCAAGTCCAAGGGGCTGTCAGACTTTATCTCAGAAAAGAGGTTCAAGGCCAGCGATGCGATTATAATGGCTTTCGGCGCCTTCATGCTGGCCCTTCCATTTATCTGAGCGGGTGCAATCATGGATTCGATAACAATAAGCGATTTTTATTGGAGATATCCCAATTTTACCGGAATAAAGAGCGATTATGCCCTGAAGGGAATTAGCCTAAGCGTCAGAGAGGGCGAATTTCTCGGCATTACAGGGCCGAGCGGTTCAGGCAAGACAACGCTCTGCTATGCAATAGCAGGCCTGATACCCCATCAGCTAAAGCTGCCTCTCAATTTTCAGGATGGGATAAAAGGAGAGATAAATGTCCTTGGTAAAACAGTCACCAAAGCAGAAATAATAAACGGGGAGCTCAAGCTTTCAGGCACAGGCATAACTGCTCCAGAGGTTGGTCTCGTAATGCAGGATCCTGAAAGCCAGTTCCTCAGCATGAGCGTCATGAACGAGGTCTCTTTGGGGCTGCAGCTCATGGGCCTAGAAAAGGGGGAAATGCGCGAACGCATAAAGGGCGCCCTTGAGCTCGTTGGCCTGGGCGAGCTTTATGACTATGCCGAAAAGATTCACCCTTCTGAGCTGTCCGGAGGCCAGAAGCAGCGTCTCGTAATAGCAAGCTTCCTGGCCATGAAACCCAAGATCCTGATACTAGACGAACCAACGTCAGACCTAGACCCTAAGGGGAAAATGGAAGTAATAGAGACCATTGCAAAGATAAAGAAAGAATCTGGAATGACAATAATTCTTGTGGAGCACAATCCTGACGTGATGCTAAAGTTCGCCGACAGACTAGCCCTTTTGTACGATGGTTCAATAGTCAAAACAGGCAGGCCAGAAGAAATATATTCGAACAAGGAGCTTATATCCAAATACAACATATACGCGCCGGAGGTATCTGAACTTTCCGATTATTTTTCCGTTGACGAAAGCCCAAAGCTGGGCATACCAAAAACGGGATTCAAGATAGAGCGGAAAAGGCCAACAATATCAAATCCGATAATAACGCTAAATGAGGTATCATTCTCGTATGACGACGGAACCAAGGCTCTTGAGAACATAAATCTTGAAATAGAAAAAGGTTCTCTCGTGGCACTGGTCGGGCAGAATGGCTCAGGGAAAAGCACGCTTTCAAAAATTATTTCTGGGATACTCGCGCCTGGTTCCGGTACGGCAAATGTTGCAGGGCTAAATCCGCGCTCAAAGAGAGACAGGCTCAAGCTGCCCATGCATGTCAGCTACGTTTTTCAGAATCCAGACCACCAAATATTTACCAGGAGCGTCACTTCTGAAGTAAACTATTCGCTGAAGAATGCCGGCATAATCGGAAAGGAAGCTGACGAAAAGGTTGACGAAATACTCAAGCGCGTAGGCCTTTCGGAAAAGGCCAACGAAGATCCCGTATTCCTTGGAAGGGGTCAGAAGCGCAGGCTTGCGGTGGCAAGCAGCATAGTAATAAAGCCAGAAGTGCTCATAGTCGACGAACCGACCACAGGCCAGGACTATAAAATGGCAATGGAAATAATGGAGATAATAAAAAGCCTGAACGAGGATGGCGTTACTGTTATTCTTATAACCCATGACATGAGGCTAGTTGCCGAATACTGCCGAAGGGCTATAGTAATGAGCAAGGGCTCAATTATATTCGACGGTACTCCCGAAAACCTTTTCATGGACGAGAAAGTGTTGCGCCTTTCGTCGCTGTCAGAGCCGCAATCCGTAAGGCTGTCAAAGGGCATGATGAATGCTGGTCTGCTTGATGAACCGCTGATAAGCGCGAGAGAATGGCTTGAGTTCTTTAATTTCCTGAAATCTAAAACTAAGATAGTCTTCAAATCTATCGCCGATATCGAAGCAAGCGCTGCGAAGATATCTGCTGCATTGAAGGATGCGGGCACACCGAAGGGAATGATATACATAGAGAGAGGCGGTATGGTGTTAGCCTCTGCACTTTGCTCAAAGCTTGGAAATCCAAAAACCTACGGCATATCCGCAAGCCATTATAATGACATAGGGACACCAACAAAGGAGGTATTCGTGCGAGGAATGGATACGCTCAAAATCCCGAGCGGCGAAGGGTACGTCTTAGTGGTAGACGAGCTGGTGGATACAGGGAAAACGCTGGCAAGCATAATGACGCGCCTGCGCGCCGAATTTCCCAAAGAGAGGTTCGTAACATGCACGATGCTTGCAAAGCCACGCTCAGCGGCAAAGCCAGACATATGTGCAGAGGAGGTTTCTGATGACACGTGGGTGGTATTCGATTATGAAAGAAACGAGGCTCTCTCGGAATTTGAAAAGGCCAACCCTACAATGCTCCCTGAGCTCCGCAAGCATTTTGCCTCTTATCCGGAGGGCAAATATTCAAGCATTTACAAGAAAATAGATGAATTCTGCTCTGGCATAAGCAAAAAGCCTACAGCCATAGCATACGAGAACCCCCAGGCGCTAGTACAGGCGAGGCTGCTATCCGACAGACTTGGAGTGAAGCGCCTTCTTCCAGTAGCTGATGCTGCAACCGCATTTGCCAAGCTCAAAGACAAAGATATAATAGTAGTCGGATCCACAAAAGCTGCAGTAGAAATGATAAGTGCAGCAATAGGGCTCAAGGATCTGCTTGCATTAGTGGCAAAAGCCTAACGCGTTACGAAGCAGTTTCTGCACCGCGGCTGGTACGCTTCCTTGCCTCCTATAACTATGCGCGGCCCGGATTCTGCAATGCCGTCAATCATCCTCTGCGAGAACACGGCTTCTTCTCCACACTTCGTACAAACCGCAGTAAGCGAATATATATAATCCGCATAAGCTAGCAGCTTCTCCGATATGCTGAACGGGACGCCCTTATAGTCCTTGTTGAGGGTCGATACGTAAACTATTTTCTTCATTGACGCCAGCCTGTCAAGCGTGTCCTCAAGTCCAGAATCTTCGTCCCAAAACTGGGCCTCGTCTATTCCTATGACGTTGTAATCAGAGCTTACGTCAAATATGGCCTTGACTCCGGCTTTGCCTACCCTCACTACTGTGGCATCTAGTTCTGCGCCCTTGTGCGTTTTAACCTTGTTTTCGCTGTAACGCTTGTCAATCTCCGGCTTGAAGAGTATGACCTTTCTCCCTGCAAAGCGTTCCCGTTCAAGAAGCTCTATCAGTCTTGATGTTTTGCCCGAGAACATTGGTCCGGTGATTACAACAAGTCTTCCTATCTCTAGAGATTTCTTCGTATGCTGCACCCCACCGTATCTATCTGTCCTTTTTGACAAGCCTGAACTCGTAGTCCCTCATGAGCATCTGGGCAGTTTCAAACCTGTCTTCTATGCCTTTTGCGAGTTTTCTGTCCCTTCCGTCCTCGAGTTTTTTTTCAAGCTTCCTGTGGTGCTCTATCAACGCGTTTATCCTTTCCTGATAAGCCATAAGACCACATACGTAATTGCCAGCGATAAAATAATAAGCTAACGTGCGTGCCAAAGGTTAAATCCTTTGCTAGCCTAATTACAACCATGTACGAACCGATGGTAAAGCCTCCGAGGCTCAGGAAGGGGGGAACCATAAGGATAATAGCTCCTTCAAGCGCAGCCACGTCAACCAGTTCCCTGCCAAAAGCCGTGAGGTTTCTGGAGAAGCAGGGCTTCAAGGTAAGCCTGGCGCAGAGCATGATAAGGGAATCGCCCACGCGCTACCTTACTGCAGGAGACGCCATTAGGAAAAACGAGATAGAGAATGCGTTCAAGAGCGACAAATACGACGCGATAATGGTGCTTCAGGGCGGCGCTGGCTCCATAGACATACTCAACGGCATAGACTATGACATAATAAAGGACCATCCAAAGATATTCATAGGGTACAGCGACATAACGCTATTGCAGCTGGCGTTCATGAGGATGGCGCACATGGCGTCGTTCCAGGGTCCGATGCTCATAGATCTCTTCGAGGAGGACGAGGCTGCCTTGCAGACCAACTGGAACAACCTCATAAACATAATAAGCCGCGGCGAAGAGGTCATGATAAAGAACCCGTTGGAAAGCGGATGGGCCAAATCCATAAACGACGGCACGACCAAGGGCCAGCTGATGGGCGGCAACCTCACTGTCTTCTCGCTGATAGTAGGCACAAAATATATACCAGACGCGCGCGGCAAGGTTCTTTTCTTCGAGGATGTTAATGTTGAGCCATGGATGCTCGACAACCTTCTGACATCGCTTGTGATAAAAGGCATACTGAAGAAGGCCAACGGCATAGTCTTCGGGCAGTTGCCAAATTACGGGATAGAAAACATATCGGAATCCCAGGGCGTTACGTCATACCTGATGAAACATCTTTTCATAGAAGACTACATAAACGCCACGATGCACAGCACGCTGCAGGACCTGTTCTCAAACAAGATGCCAAAGAAACCGGCGTTCATAGAGTTCGCTTGCTGCCATGGCAAGTACATAACAACCATACCCATGGGCATAAGGGTGAAGCTCAACGCTTCCGAGTGCACGATGGAAATGCTTGAGCCTGGAGTAGAATAATCCTTATTATTTAAGACAGCGCCTGCGCATAACGCAGGCGCGTCCTCTGGGGTTTGCCAAGTTTCCCTGGCAGTATGAAATACGTAATAAAAGTATTTAAACATTACTTTAATTCCTTAATTGTCTATTAAAGTAAAATAATTATAGTAAAGTATAAATAGCTTAACGGAAAAACCTGACTGGACAGTGCGCAAGCCATGCACAATACAAATATGGCAGACAGCTTTTTCTGGGGTTATACCTGTGCGTAGCAAAGGCGCGTCCGAGGGGTTAGAATGGACACAGACGAAGAATGTGAGCGTGAGCCAAATGGAGGAAAATTGCGGAGGGAGTTCATGTACGAACAGGAAATAAGGGACGGCATAGAAAAGCTCTTGGATTACAAGTACGGGCTTGTCGGGATAGATCCGGAAGAGGTAAGCACATCTACCGTATCAGAGCTCGTCAGGGCGATAGCCTTGGTAACCGAAGAGGACATGACAGCACAGCTAACCAAAAGAACCATGAACAGGGTGCTTGTTTACAGGCACAATTCCGAAACAACTCCTTCGGGCTTCAGTTTTTTGGCTTTTGGGCACAAATGACCGAAAGCCCTTTTTCTTTTTTTATTGCTTTTTCCTGCGCGCAATTATGGAATCCCTTATTGCGGCTATCTTCTTGTTAGCTGCAATCATTCCGGTTCCGGTAAGTAGCACAATCGCAGTCACTGCAAGCATTCCATAATCGTTTATCCCATGCGAAAGCAAAACGCCCCAGACTGCTCCAGAGACAAAGCCTGCAAAAATCCAGCCCAAGCCTGCCGATATTATGCCATTCATGGAACAATCATTTGAATAATGTGACATGATGGCTTTAAGTATGCGCGTGTATAGGCAGAAACGGTAAGAAAGCTATAAATATTATGAAAAGCGGAATACTTTTTATTACTTTATCATATGTGAGTGAGATGCAAGATTCTGTCAATGAAATCAAAAGCCAGCATGCTAAAGCTGAATTCTCTGTGAAAGTCATGCCAGCGCAGATGAACAAGGCAAGAGATATATTCTACAAGATAACCGAGCGCGAAGAATTCGCCGATATAAGGAGTGGGATATTTTACTCGCTTTCGCTCGAAAAGGGGGATAAAGCAGCGAATATGAAAATAAAAAGCCTTTTTAAGTATCCTTCCGAGGAAAATGCGCGTAGGATGGCGGATTTGATCGAAGAAATTGCCAATAGGATTCAAAAAGAAGCGGGTAACAGCCTAGAACCTATACTGCGCCAATAGCTATGCCTAATTAACCATTTTGGGCAAATTCTTTCCGCAAAGTAATTTATACTTTTTATTGCAGTTTTTATTGCAGTTTGATAAAATGGAAATATCTATAAGAGGTTTCAAGCAGGGAGACCGCATTCCGGACCAGTTTACCTGCAAAGGCATAGACACGCAGCCTACTGTGGAGATAAGCAGCGTACCGGAAGGCACAAAGAGCATAGTCCTGATAATGGATGATCCTGACGCCCCAATGGGTACATTCACGCACTGGATAGCCTATAATATACCTCCTGACGTTGTAAGGATAGATCGTGCCTCAAAGCACTCGGAAATAAGTTTCGGCATAAACGATTTCGGAAACGAAGGCTACAATGGCCCATGCCCTCCTAAGGGAAAGCCACACAGGTATTATTTTAGGGCATATGCCACATCCCTAGAAAAGCTACCCAAAGGAATGCACAGGAAGCCAATCGACGACAAGCTAAAGTCGAGCGTTATAGCGCACTGTGAATATATGGGCACATATTCCAGCAGTTAACAAATAAATATTATATCTGCCATTGCTACTATTGTTATCTGGTCTGATTGCATGGATGGCGGCAAAATAAGCGATTACATTGACAAGTACTCTGATTCTTTAAGGGACGTAACGCTTTGCTATTTTGTGGACAAAAAGAAGTCTGAAGTATTGCTCGCCATGAAAAAGCGCGGATTCGGACAGGGCAAGCTAAATGGTGCTGGAGGCAAGCTCAAGGCTGGCGAAACCGTCGAGGAAGCCATGATAAGGGAATCCGTAGAAGAGGTTGGAGTCCGCCCAAAGAGCTATTACAAGGCTGGCACATTACGTTTTTATTTCGGCGGAAGCAATCCCAAAAGTGAATTTAACCAAAGAGTTCATGTATACATAGCTGAAGAATGGGATGGGGAGATATCAGAAAGCGAGGAAATGGAACCTAAATGGTTCAAAATAAGCTCCATACCTTTAGACATGATGTGGGACGATGACAAATATTGGCTGCCATACGTACTTAATGGTAAATTCGTTGACGCACATTTTCTTTTCGGAGATTCAAACAAAGTCACAGACATGAAAATAAGCTACAAGGCCAATGCCGATAAAAACTGAAATTAAAAAAACAAAATGTTTTGCATGGAAAAAAACAAAAAAAATTTTCCTAAAGCAGAATTTGACTCCCATCCAGTGGAAAACACGGAAAAGCAGAGGTTAGAACTCGTGTCCAAGCTCTCTGGAGCGGTATTATACAATCTCCTGAGGGTAAAGGACCAAAAGACAATCCATGCCGCGCAAAGCCTCAAAGGTGCCCTGAATTGCTATGCAAACACCTATTCCAACATAGAAAAGCTCACATATGCTGCCGGCAAAGCAATGGACTACAGGCTTGCAATAGATTATATCAGAGATGAACTCGGCCTTAAAACCCCGGGAATAGACCCCTATTCTGTCTGCATTGACGAAAGCAGTCTCTCCAAATCAATAAAAGGCGAACTGAGCGAACATTCATGGTCCATTGCCAAAGTGCTCCTAGAAGTGAGTAGGAAGGCATACGGGAAGATGGGCGAAAAAGAAACCATATTTGCCGCGAATAAAATAATCTCTGCCACAGAACAGCAATCGGACATCACAAACTTTTCTTACGTCGTGGAAAAGGTCCTGTCAGCAACCGAGGAATTGGGAAGCAATCTTGCGGATTTCGTAAACGAATATGCATATCTAAAGGCATGCATAAAGGAAATAAGTATAAGGTCAATAACTCAAAAAAGCGTAGGGGAGGGGCACGAAGCTATATTGCGCACTGCCTCAGCAATAACCTCTGAGCATATAGCCAAGGAAGATGTGCCTTCGTGGCCAAAAATAACGATAGAAAGGTCAATATCTGGAAAGGACGTTGGGATGGCGATGCATTTCGCCAAGAGTTCGAGCTATTTTGCAATAGTGTATCTAAAGCCCAGGGATTACAACCTAATAGCGAGCTTTGTAATTCAACTCAAAGAGACGATAAAAGAGCTCGAATCCGTAATTAACCCGAAAGAAAGTGTTCCTAGTCTTTCGATAAAAACATATTCTGACATAGGCATTTGCATGGTCGGCTCGGCGCATTTCGACCCCAAGTCAGAAACCGCTGTGAGGGACAATCTCCAAAAGCTTTTTGGGAGGAAATAAATCTAACAATTTGATAGAAAAGCCAACCAATAAAAAAGGATGCAATAAAAAGCTACTGAGGGTATGGGTTGCTTGCGCCGAAGTACGGATTGACCGCAAGCGTGAGCTTTGCCGAGGTGTATCATTGGAGCTTTGGGAACAAATGGCGGTAAACATAATGGAGAAAAACAATTTCAAATTCTCCTCGACATTTGAGGCCAATGTTGCGGCAGCACTCGACCTGATGGGCATAGGGTTCTCATGCAAAAACCTCCAGTTTGAGATAACAAGCAACGGCAAAGCCATAACGTATACTCCTGATTTTGTGCTGACGGATACGTACAACGATAAAACCGTCCTAATAGAGCCTCACGGCAAGAAGTACATAAACAAAAGATTCATAGAAAAAATGAGCTCATTCAAGCGCGACCCGATAAGCTCGGATTACCATCTCATACTCATAACGGATAAAGTGCCAAAGAAGCCGAACAAGCTGAAGATAGAACTCAAGAAATACGGGTATGAAGCGAAAGACATATGCGACGACGTTTGGTACATACCATACAACGTAGTATTGGGGCTGCAGCTGCAGTTAAAGAACGAGGATGGCTCCATATACGCGCTTTTGAACAGCCTCAGAAAAGAGGAACCATTACAACACAGTGCAGCGCTTTTAAGAAACGAGAGCAGGAATTCCAGCATGAGGCGCTGGAGCGCTTCAAAAAGCATGTCCTAAATATAAGCAAACATATTCGCCAGGGTAGGGATTTGAACCCTAAAGCCCGTGAGGGCACCGGTTTACCTGTCGCGCCTTTTTGCATCACCAATCAGCTCTTGACGTTTTGAAAACTCAAGACCGGCGCGTTACCAGATTCTGCCACCCTGGCATATTGACAAGCATTACAGGTTTTGCTGAAAAAGTATATAAAGCATTCAATAATGGCACCGGGGCCCATGCTGCCTTGATTCAAAGCGCGACTCTTTTCCCTGCGCGAATTGAAGGCCTGGGCTTATCCGGAAGCCGTTGAAAAATGGTGTTTAAATGAACAATATGAGCGCGAGCCTTGGAAGGCTCATGGAATACATTACGAAAAAGAAGCCGCGCAGCGGCCTCGCACCAGTGATCGAAGGCATAAGCATAGGAGAAGCCGTAGGCTATCCATCTATGCATAAGCTAATGTTTCATGGGCCAGAGCAAAAGACAATACCGTTTGCATGGAAACAGGCCAAGGGCGCCGTTTACATAAAGCCCCATGAATACAACAGCCCGCACATAATAATAGCGGGCGCAAGCGGCAACGGCAAGAGCACCCTGCTAAAAAAGCTCATAGGCGGGCTAGCTTCTTCGGGCATCAATGTGCTTCTATTCGATTCCGACAGCGAGCATTACGATATAATAAGCTCGGTAAACGGGAAAATTATAAACCCTTTCAAAGGCATAAACATATTCGCCCTTGACGGACTGAGCGCCGGGGAGCGCATACAGGAGCTCACATCCCTTTTTTCCGACGTATTCAATTTTGGGTATCTCCAGTCAAATTCGTTGCACTCGTGCATACGCTATGCCTATTCAATTTCTGGCATGCGCTCCGTAAATCAAGCGCACATTGACAACGTGCCAAGCATGGCGGCATTGATTAAGGTAATCAATGCATTCATTGCAAACTCCCGCACAGCTGCAGAAAAGTCAAGGCTTTATAGCATTCTCAACAGGCTTAGCTCTTTAAACCTGGGCTATGGGGAAACCGCCGCAGAGGGCATAAATGGCCTTTTTGAAGGCGTAGTCTCAATACCGCTGAGACACGTGGGAAGCCCTTATTCAAAGAGGATAATAATGCACGAGCTTCTGGAAAGGCTATATGCAAGGATGCATTCGATGCCAATAACGCACAAGCTTTCAAACTACATAATAATAGATGAGCTGGACTTTGTAATATCGGACTATGATTCCCAAACTGGGATAATAAAAAAGATAGTAAGAGAGGGGAGGAAGTACGGCATAGGCATAATAGTTTCGACACATATGGCTATATCGCTCCCAAAGGACATGGTCGAAAACTCTTCATGCATAATAACTTTTGGCTCTCCGGATCCTTCAGAGAGAAGGTATATCTCTTCAGTAATGGCTCACGGAGACTCGGCAATGGAAAAGTTCCTCTATAGCGATATATCGTTCCTGCAAAAATACTATTTTCTTCTTTCATGTCCTGAATTTGCGCTTCCAGTGAAAGCAACCATAAAGGGCGTAAGGCAATTGGAAAATAAAAATAACTATTATGCAAATGGTGTTTCTGAAAATGTTTTGAAGCAGCCGGTACGCAAAGAGGATGCGATTAGAATGGGCTTTACCGAAGAACAGATAGAATCATTAAAAAAATCAATGAAGATATCCAGCGGCTTTTCCTCAGGTGCGGAATGGCTCATGGCTAGAAATCCGTCCCTTAGCATAGGGCACGAGCTCGGAGTAAAAGCAATTTGCTTATGGCTTTCTTCCAAAGGAATCGAAAACCGTGCTATAGACAACAGCAAAGGCCCGGATGCAATCGCCTACACGTATGGCAACAGGATAGCCATGGAATACGAGACCGGAAAGAAATCCGCATCGTCAACTTCAAAAATGCTTGACAAAAGGATAAGGGATTACGGGTTCGTAGTTGTGGTGGTAAACACAAAAGCGTACGGCTTCTATAAGTCTGCAATTGAGAAAGAAGGCATTCTAGTCATACCAGATACAGAAATAACGCAATAATTCATATGATGTTTAAGAATCCTAAAATTATTAGCACAAGCATTATCACTATATATATCCTAAGAAACACAAAGGCAAACTTTACCCATCCGCTGACCTTGGCCCTTTTTACAGGTATCTTGGAATAATCCTTTAGCTTTTCCTTCTTAAGGAAGTTTTCCCAGTCTTTGTCATTCTTTATGAATCCAAATTCTTTTCCATCCAAGGCATCCATTCAAACCACCTACAGCAAGTGCGGGAACACCAAGCTTAGCCCGTAAAGGCTGCTCATGCTCACTAGCACAATCATTATCGTTATTATCGAAACGTTCTCCCATTTCTTGTTTACGTGCTTTCCCATTACCTCTTTGTCGTTGACCAGCAGAAGCAGGAAAAGCAGCGCAGCCGGCATGAATATAGAGGCTATCACCTGCACGGTTATATTGAGAAAGCCAAGGGGCACGTTGGGTACGAGGACTATGGCAGCGGCAATTAGCATGCTTATTATTCCCGGTATGTAGAACTTCCTGCCTTCCAGGAAAGGAAGGTTTATGCTCTTGGGCCAGTTGAAAGCCTCGCCTACAGCCCACGAAGTGCTTGCGGTAAGCGCTATGGCTGCAATTATTCCCGCATCAATAAGCCCAAGGGCGAATAGCTCAACAGGTATTGTGCCTATCTTCTTTGATATGGTGCTAAGTATGAATGCTATGTTGTAGCTTGTAGTTGAGGTCGTGGTTCCCACATGCCCAGTGCTGAAAACCAGTGTTCCGGTCAGCACAAGAATGCATATTGCTACTGTGGCCATTATGCACGCGCCTACGAAAGTGTCCCTTTTCCCAGCCCCTATGTCCTCTGGCACTGTGCCTTTGTCTACTTCAGAGCTCTGCTGGAAGAAGAGCATCCACGGCGCTATTGTAGTTCCTATGTTCGCAAGCAGCACATATATGAATAGGGTGCTTATGCCTCCGCTTATGTGCCAAGTCAGGAAGCTCTTCGCAACAAGGCTCCAGTCAGGATGCGCAAAGAACACCAACGGTATGAATATCATGTTGAAGAAAGCTATTATCAGGCTGGCGCGCTCCCATTTGTGGTACCTGAGCGTAAGCATTACTGTGGATATAAACGCTATCCCTATTATTACGGCAATTAGCGGCTTAACCCCGAATATGCTCATTCCGAAGGTTATCCCTATGAATTCCGTAACCAAAGTCAGCGAGTTAGCTATTACCAAATCCCCCAGTGAGAATGCCCCCCAGAATGGCCCGTATCTTTTCCATATCATTTCGGCATGGCCTCTTCTGGTAACCGCTGCAAGCCTCACAGTCATCTCCTGAACAAGATAAGCCGTGGGGACCATCAGTATCATGAGCGGTATGAAAAACCCGAGCCCGAATATAGAGCCAGTCTGTGCATAGGTTATAACTCCTCCTGCATCATTGTCTGCGACCATGACCAGTATTCCAGGCCCTATGAGTGCTATTACCAGGAGTATCCTTGTCCACAGGCTCCTGTTGTGCCTAAGCCGTGCGACCTTGAGCCTGTCTATTGCCCTGAGCCTTATCTCCACGGGCAGCTCCTCTAGTTTTTTGTTTATGTCAAATCCTTCTTCGCTACTCTGCCCTTGCCCCGGAATCATCGTTTCTTAATACTATAAAAAGATTAATATATGCACGGAAACTAGCCCTGCATTCCTGCTACTATTATCGGGCACCCTGAGCTCGCCAGTTTCTTTCCTACACCTGTCAGCGCATACTTCACTCGTATCGGATGCGAATCCACAACCATTCGGCTGAGCATTTTTTCCGCCTCTAGGGATTTAAGCACCGAAGAGAGGGTTCTAGCGGTAAGCCCGGATTCTGACAATATTTCATTGAAGAACATGCCCTCTGGTTTTGCGTTTAGTATTAAAGCAATAGTGATCTGCCAGTTCGATCTCACAATTCTCTCGAGCTTCTCGCCCTGCAATTCATTGGAATCGAGCATATGCTGTATTATGCAAATGCCTGCAGCGCCTTTTTTCTTATCTGATACCATAGAATGTGCCATTCCATCACTATATCTGCTATACTAAATACAACTCATGCTATTAATAACTTGTTTTGGGCTTTCTATTTTGTGCATTTGCGCACTAAGGCAATAAGATTAATGCTCTCATGCACATGCACCAAGTGATTTAATGGCAGCAGAAGTTTTTGTAGATTCGTTGACCATAATGTTGCTTGCACTGGGCTCCAGCGCATCGCTGTTGGCTATGTATGTCCTATGCGCGGTAAGACAAAAGAAATCGATAAGCAACCTTGCAATACCTATAATCGGATTCGGGCTGTTCGATGTTGCCAGCGGCTTCCTGATGTCATTCACGTGGCCTCTTCCTCCAGCATACAACATGCTTTTCGGGGATCCGTTGCTGTTCCTGGGCCTGCTGATGGTTATGGGAGGTTACATGCTATACAGGAACATGAACCTGAAGGTGCTTTCTATATTCGGGTTCTTTCTTGGAATATACCTTTTCGTCGAAGCAATTGCAATATACAATTTCAAGCTAGAGACAGGAGTTGACTTGATAAGCTCAATGGGGCTTTACTTATCTTCTGGCCTGGCAGCAATATTGTCCCCGCTTGTGTATCTGGATCCGAAAAGCAACAATGGGAAGATGGCTTATTATCTTTTGGCCCTGCTGCTGCTTCTGGCTGCATTTGCTGCATTGTTCATAGGCTATGCCGGGATATACGCACATCTTTTGGCTCCTCCTTGAAAGGTTTGGTTTTGCTGCCGCGGGATTTCGCGGCATAATTTTCAATATGCTGCTTTAGCGGTGTCAATCTTTGCGCTTCATGAATTCCTCTATAAGTTCAACGTCCTTTAGATCTTTTTCCCTGCCTAATGCCTTCTTCCACTTTAGCGCCTCTTCAAGCCTTACAACAGGGATTCCATCTATAATTTCAGCATCTTTTATGAGCATTGAAGGATCAGGGTTATAAACGCCGAAATTCCAATCATCGCCAACTTCAAAGCAATCTTTTTGCAGCATCTTCCTGCCGTTAGCTAACTGCTCTTCTTCCCACCCTAACCTTTTGAGTCTGTAATAAACTTCGTGTGTGGCTATAATGTCTATATCGTGCGACTCCCTGATCCTATGGGCCGCAAGCGGCACGGAGCCAAAAAGTGCGTATTCTCCGATGCGAAGGTCTAACTCTTTAGTCTTTTTGGCTATCTCGTCGAATTTCATGTGTACACCAAGCTAGAATATGTGCAGCTGCACTTAAGCTTGTTCGCTTTTGCCGTTCTTGATCATTTTGATTATAGTGTCATGACCCTCTTCTTCCATTATTTCCCATGCTAAGGGATAATCACTTTCAATGCTTGTTTCCGGCGGTTTAATCATTTTGAATTCGGGGCTATTTTCGCCGAAAATATCTATATAAAGAGCCTTCTGTATGGCAAATACTGGTATGTGCCTGAGTGCAAGTGGCTTGGCATCCGGATGCCTTTGCTTTAATGAACTCCAAAATACTGCTAACTGCTCACGATTTTGATACAACAGCCTGTGTATCAGTTCGTGTACCAGCGTCGCAACAAATGGGTCCTCTTTCTGGTATGTTCTTATGCTCAACGGGTCTGAGAATGACCTGTGCTTTCCGACCAAATAACAGGTGACGCTGGCTTCCTTCCATTCAAGCCCAGATATTTCTGCAATCCTTTTGGGTATTGTAACAGCGTACTTGCTCCAGTAGCCAGAGTATATTTCAGGATATTTTCTGAGCTCCCCATCAAGCTTTTCGTCTATCCTTTTGCCAAGCAACTGCTCTAAGTATATTCTTACGTACCTGAACTCTATGTTAAGCGTATCCAGAAAGGTACACCCAATCGTATGTTGCTGTGAGCATTTCTAAAAGATTTATCATAAGCATGGGGCTGCCGAGATTTGAACTCGGATACCCGTCATTGCAGTAGCGGGCATGACGGGATTTGAACCAGCAACCTTAGACGGAAGAACTGACAAAGTTCGACGTGTATCCTTTCTAGCCATAGCAACCCCGATTAAACACATTTGCCTGCAAATGAACCCCGGTTATTCATAGGTATATGCCGCTCCAAATTTATATAGACGCCGGGTGCGGTTTTATACTGAAACTGAACCCCAACCCAGACTGAGCCATAAGCTTGGGCGTAAGGCCAAGAATGGCTTAATCTTGGGTTTTGGTCGTCTTCTCCGCCTCATTTTGGCCTTCTCTACATGCCGCAAAATTCTCTACATGAACTTGGCAATCCATGTAGAGAAAAGTCTCGACGGAAACCCTCCAATCGGGGCTTTTTCACGAGGAACTACTGCACATCAATATTATAGCCGTCCATGTAGAGAGTCGTGTAGAGACTCTCCCGCCTCGCAGCCTCCGCCCGCCTTTAAGACGCCTTTGGGTGTCGCACGGCGGGCTACGGCTACTTTGTAGGACATGGCGGCGTTAAGGCTGATTTTGACCCCCCGCAAAATCAGCCGCTTGCTAGGTTGCTAGCTTAAAGTCCGTTGGGACGACCCCCTCGTGAGCTAATCCCTAAAGGATTAGCGATAGAGTGGTGGTTTTAAGGATTATAGGTTTCCTTGTAACGGGACAATCAAGCCCTTTTCCTTATTTTGCATTGAGGGCTAGACAGCTTGTTCAGGTAGTATGCTATGATCACAACGTTGAGGGTTATCAGCAGCAAGATGATCTCCACGTTGTAATCCCTCAGGAACGAGGTGAGCGCATAGACCGCCGGAGTGCTCATGCCCACCGCCAGGGCCAGGGTTGGTAGCAAGGTAGTAGTGCAACCGCATAGGCCGCTGCCTAGCACGATTGTACCTACGCTGGGCACTGTGCCTATCGCTTTTGAGTTGTTTTTACGCGTGTTCCACATCGAGTATACAGCGATTGTCATGAGAATGGAGGAACTTGCCACAAGCAGAAAAACCATATAAATTGGTACGGACAGCATGACTGCGCTGCCGCCCTGAATGTAGGCCAGATACCAGAACGCAAAAGAATAGGTTATCCCTAGAACAACCGTCAGGACAGCGTATTTTGGCTTATAGATTTCCCGAAGAGTATCATAAGATATCAACGCACCACCTTACGCCCCACAAGACGCTCCGCCGCCGCTGGGCTGCGCAAGAATCTTGTTTTTTATCAGATACTGGTTTACGCTTGCGTAGCCTGAATAACTTGAGAAGTTATAACCCATCACATCGCTGGAATTTACTTGGGAGTAGTTCCCTCCCTGTGAATCAAAATATGCGGCTATTTCAGCGTATTGCTGTGGGAATTGATATTGATAGAAATATCTGGCAGCATCGAACATCTGACTTTGGTTTGCACCTTGATATGCAAGCAGTTCAATTAGGCCCAGAGCTGCTGCTCCGTGGTTGCAGTCTGGAAACGCCGTGGGATTATCGCAGCAAGGGCGGTACGAATGCGTGGCAACGTCGTACATCAGAGCCTGCTGCTGTGAGTTCAGGCTTATGATATTCAATTCGCCTAATTGCAGTTTTCCCAGCGGACCATAGCCGCCCGTACTGGCAAAATACCGGCTTGCTACGTATTCAGGAGTGATTTTCTGATTCAGGGAGGCGTTGCTATTTATCTGCTCGGCATATGGAACACTCGCGTTGATTATTGGTCCGGCATTTATTATTGTATTGTTGTTGTTTATGCCCAAAGACCACAGAACGAGTTGGATAAACTCAGTGTTTGTAGCGTTGAATTGTATATAACCATTGTATGTTCCGTTTAATATCTCCTCTTCAACAGGAGTTAGTGGCTGTCTAGAATTGTTGAGTATAATCGATAGGTTTGATGGATTCAACGCTCCTGTTTCTACAAGCTTATGTACGCTATCCCCCCACTTAAAAGGTAATGTGTAGCCTGTAGTGGGAATTACCTGCGCGGCTAATAGCGTTTGATTTATCGTGTTGTCGCCAGGTGTTTTTGCTGCGTTAGTTGTGATATTATTGTAAATGTTAGACGTATTAGTTGTTGCTGGATGGGCGGCATCAAAGTTTCCAAATATATTTATATGTGATATTGAAATGGCTGCGAATGAAACCACCATAACCAGAAGCACCATGAGCGCAGTATAATAATGCAAGTGCTTTGCCCCCACCACACTTCTATTCTTGCCTTTCCTGAGATTGCGCTCCTTTGTCGTATTTGATTTCTTTTTTTGCATTGATTTACCTATTCTACTATTATTTTACCGTACATTCCCATCTGTGCATGTCCAGGATACATGCAGATATACCAATATGTTCCGGTATTGGCGAAGGCAGTAGTATAGTTATATTCCGATGCCGAACCCCCGGAATAATTGGCATGTGGTATTATCGGCATCATGGACACTATGCCATTCATAGCAGACATCGGCATGTATTGATACGGCGGCCCTGTGGCAGTCATTATTACATTGTGGTACTCGCTAGAGTCTAGATTTATAAATTCCACATGGACTATCGCGTCCCTTGGTATTATTAGGGTAGGATCTATCAACCCATATATGACAAATGCATTGCCGGAGCTGTTGGAATCATACAAAGGCGGTTGCGCACGCGTCAGATTAATCGCACGTTGCGCACCCATTGCAAGTATGACCAACGTGATGTTGCTAGAGGTGAACAGCACAGTATTGTTATCTGGATACGCGTGCGCGTAAGAAGGCAATTTATTTGTATCTGCTTCGGCTGTGCTTATATTTATTCGTGTGTTCAGAACAGAGCCTCCAGTTCCGCCCATCATGCCGGCGTAGCCTCCTGAGCCTCCATTCATCATGCTACTGAACATGCCTGCACCCATCATTCCGGCTATCCCATTCATCATGTTAAAACCAGATACGTTGAGGACCAGCAGAATTATAATCACTACAAGAAGCAGCACCACTACTAAAAGCAACGAAGTGGCGTTTATTATCGTATTCTTGCGTTTCGCATGTTTTGTAATGAAATCACCCGCCACAGCAATCCTCTAAGTTGATGAGCGTTACGACTTGGCTGACATTGTAGTTATAGTTTTTTATCATGTATTTGGCAAGACCGGCGTGTGCATACCATGCCCAGCATTGGCAGCAACACCAACTCTTGTCTTGGGTAAGAGACGCTGCCTGAGTGAATGTCACGTTCTGGCTCTGGTTGAGCGTTATGTTATCGTAATAGCCTAGCATTTGCTTGACCTGCGACACTGAAACGTTATATGGATTTTGTGGTATTGCGCTTATATTAGAATAATTTTTTAGGCCCGCGATTTGCTGCTGATAGTGGTTCCAGTCCATAGGGCTGCAGCAGGAACCCTGAAAGTATGCGTTGTTTGGCTGGGAATCCACAGAATTATATATTGCTGCCTTATTTCCAAGGTAAGCGCACTGGTCACTTGTAGCACTGCTCAACGCAGTGAACTGCGCAAATTCGGGGGTACTCTGCGCGCTTGCAGAGTGTCCTGACAGAAGTACGAATGAAACCGCAGCTATGACTATGATAGTTATTGCTGCAAGCAATGGGATAACATACCTGGCCATTTTATACACGCATATATCGTACTTAGATATATCATAGCCAAATATATAAATATTTTATCAAAGAGAAGATATACTATGGGAAAAGACAAAGTCAAAATAACAAACATGGTCAAGTTTTATACATTAGCACTTTTGTATGAGAAACCTAGACATGGATACGAGATAATTAAAAGCCTAAGTAATACCCTGAACAAAGGAGTGAGTGCTGGGGAAATATACCCTTTTCTAGAACTACTCTTTGCCCTTA
>JAMCSF010000025.1 GCA_023380795.1 Candidatus Martarchaeota archaeon
ATGGACGAGGAGATAAAGAACGGCTTTGAGCAGTATTCGTATGAAAGGGACTTCTACGCGGCTAGCGTTACAGCATACGAATTTGTTAGAAATAAAATAGATGAGATAAACCTTCCAGTTGAGTTCTGGCTCGAGCCTGCTGAGACCATAGAATTTGCCGCTGGTGAAAAGCTCGACAGGTATACGCTTCTGTGCAGCCTGATAATAGCTCTTGGAAATCCTTCTGCAAAGATATTGATAATAGAAAAAAACGAAAGGCTCAACCCTGTGCTATATTACGAGCTTGATGGAATTTACCTTATTAGCTTCGACAGCGAGATAAGGAAATTCGGCACCAAGGAGGAAATGCTAGCGCAAATAGGCATAGAAGAGGATTTGGTTGCTTATGAATTCAACGATAAGATGTACATTGACATAACGTGAACTCAGCCGACTACCTTGCCCTTCCTCCTTACTGCTTTGAGCCTCTTCCTGTGCTCCTTCTTCAGCCTGTTGATCTTCTTCTTGTTCCTGTACTCCTTGCCGATCTTCCTGTTCGATTTTGTTACTTTCTTCTGCATTAAAGCACCATTGACAGCTTTATTTCCCCCTTGACATATTTATTGCTTTTGATTCGCTCACTTTATGTTGAGCTTGAAGTCCTTCATATATGCCATTTCAACTATAGGCATGACCACTTCAAGAACCCCGTTCTTGAACGTTGCTGATGCCCTTTCGGGATCGACATTGGCCTCTAGCTGGAGCTTCTTGCTATATATCGTGCCTTTGTGGCTTATCTCTATGATTAGCGTTCCCTGCGATGCAATAACGTTTATCTCATCCTTGGAAACATTTGGCATGCTCGCGTCTATTATTACCGAATCCTTCTTGTATATCGCCTCTACGAATGGCTCTGTCGGGGTCTGTATTTCCGGTGGCATGCCCTGGGGCAGCTTTGATTCAGGCTTTTGTATTCGCATTGGCTTTGCAGGAGGCACCGCCTTTGAGGGGTTTGCAGAAAGCTTTATGTCTATTCCGAATTCATTGGCTATGCTGGCCATATCATTGTTATCAAAATTCTCCTTCAGTGTTTTTGCAATAAGCTTTATCAGGTTTTCTATATCTGGAACGCCATTCGGATTTTGGTCCTTATTGTCGCTCTTTTTCTTCTTTCCTGGCATAAAATCGCCACACTCTTTACTTTTTGACCCAGATATAAAAAGCTTTGCAGAAACCACATAACTGGGCCTACCTTTATTTGTATGTGAGGTTCAGAACCACTTGGATATGCCTTCCTGTCTTGAGGAGTCCCTGTTTTTTGCGAGTATTTCGGCGAACTTGGTTATTCTGCCTTCTGAGAATTCGTAATCGTCGCACATCATGCGCTTTATGCCTTCTGTATCTGGTTTTAATCCCTTCATTTTCTCCAATTCTTGGCGATCTATGCGCTTGACATCCGGATTGTTGAAAAGCTCCTCCACCTCGCTTACGTCAGTCTGGAAAGAGACCTTGAACTTTTCCTCAACCATTGCCTCGACTTCCTTAAGGCTCTTGGCCTCTTTGACTATTTTGAGCGCAGTCTTCGGGCCTATGCCCTTTATGCCGTCGTTGAAGTCGTTACCGAGCATTATGCCTATCCATATAAGCTGCTGCCTTGATACCCCAAGGGCCTTCAGGGTTTCCTCGAGTATCACACGCTCCGGCTCTACGTCTACGTAAACGTTCTTTTTTGGCAGCTTGCGCCTTCCGGAAAGCGTAAGGTTCCTTATTATTACTGGCGCGCCGAAGAGCAGCGTGTCATAGTCTTGGCTTGCTGCGGCGTCCACGAGGCCCTCTCTGCACATGTAGCTTGCCTGGGCCTCTCCCTCTCCAGTAGAAGTCAGCTGTGGTATGCCCATGAGATCCAGGAGATGCTTGGCGCTCGAGACTATGGTCTTGTCCACCCTGGTGCTTTCCTGCGCGTATGTCCTAGCTGCTTCAAATGCGCCCTGTGCCTTTGCTTCCAGCCAAGCGCTGTATGCCTCGTCCCTTCTTTTTGTCCTGGCCTCTATGGTCTTCATCTTGAGCTTTGACGGTATCCCGTCGAACACGTATATTGGAGTTATCCCGCTCTGTATCAGGTCTATACTTCTGTAAAAAAGACCCGAAAGATGGCTTGTAACCCTGCCCTTGGAATCCTTGAGAGGGGTTCCGTCAGGCTGCCTTATTATGGAAAGAAACTGGTAAAGCACGTTGTACGCGTCTATGGCAACGGTTTTGCCGCTGAGCTCCTTGAGCGATATTTTCTCCCTTATTATAAGTTTGCTGAGGTCTACTGCCATCTTAAGCACTTTTCATTTGGTAGCATAGTCCCCGAGAGTAACGCTGCCTTGCTGGCCTATAGAATGCGTCTTTGTCTCTGGCTTGTCGGTTGCAGATATGAGTTTTATGTTCAGGGCTCGTTCAAGCTTCTTCACCAACGGCATTGGGGGCTCGGTTTTCTCCTCTTCGACCCTAGTCAGGAACGTCTCCTTCTCGTTTATCATTTCTGCCAGCACCTTTAGAGGTATCTTAAGCCCCTCCCTTGCATTGCGTATCGCTGCTCCGTAGCCGTCTATCAGGATTGGGCCGTTCTCGTCGCTTTCAAGCTTTTGCCTCTTTGAATAGCTGCCATTGCTGTTGGGCTTGCGCTCGTCGGGTTCTGAGACTATCTTCTTTCCCTTTGCACAGCTTGCACATACCCTGAATTCGACTCCTTCTATAGATACGACGTATACAACACTCATTTGCCTGCCGCAAAGCTCGCATTCTTCCATCAAATCACACCCAGTATATTAATGCCGGCAAGTTATATATTCCCATATATGGCCAAGCCGCAAAATGAGATGCCGTGCCGCGAATAGGTGATATTCAAGCTATGGACGCTTTAGCACGGCGTTTTGGGCGACTTCGCGTTTCTGGCCCCTTTCCCTTATGGAACGCATGTATTCCTCGAGCTCGTCCCTTCTTACTCTAGTCACCATGTTTCCCTCGGTTACCGCAACATAGTCTCCTTCTGCAGGTTTCGATAACTCTTCAAGCAGCTTTTCCCTGTTAAAATGCCTATAGTACCAGAACCTTATTCCCAAATTCCCACCATTAGATGTTTTTATGTGGTATGGAAAAGTTTAGAAATGTTTAGCAGTTTCTCCAAATCAGGAGATTTTGGATAGAGAATGCCAAAAGCCATTTTGGCTGGGATAAACGCTAAATAGCTTTATCGGCAAAGCTTATTGCATCGAGGCGCTTTGGTGGTTAAGGGTAGCAAGGCCAATAACAGAACAGTCAGATCGCGTTTTCTGGCATACAAGAAAGCTGCATCCGTAGCCATAGCCATAGTCGTTTTCTCGTTCATATATTTTGATTATTATGCCCGTTACCTTGGATTGGCGGTGCAGGTAATCCTTCCGATAGCAGTGCTCATCGTTTCCGGAATGGCAATCAAAAAGCTGCTTTCACTCAAGGGAGGCTACGGCATGGTCATGCTGAGCGGAGAGCACGGGATAAGGGAGATAGACTACCTTGCAAAGAGGTATTCTCGCTTTTGGGAGCTTCTTTCCATGTGGGGCATGGTGCTTGGGTTTGGGCTACTCTCATATCCGCTTATACGCGGAAGGGCATCAAAAAAGGTATACGCAATAGGTATCATAAGCAACATGCTCATAATGGCGTTTGTGCTTCCGTTCACATCTTACGCGCTTCTTTTCATAAACATATCCCGCTTCAACCTAATATCGAGCGCAGAGTTTTCTACGACGCTGCCATCGCTCCAGGCCTTGGTGTACAGCTTCACATACCCCGGTGCGTATTACCTCGATTACATATTGAAAGGCATAGTCATAGTGGCCGGCTTCTCCGGATACATAATCGCCCTGCTTGTGGCCAATGCGGGATCCATAGTGGAGGCTTTGATAAAATCCATATCAATAAACTCCATAGCCCCACTGCACAGCTCCACCCCAGGGGTGGCGCCGGTAATACCTGGCATAGACCTGCCGCTGTTCAGCGGCATATTGTCGCTTGCAATAATCCTGATAATACACGAGTTTTCGCACGGCATACTTGCAAGATCCTTCAAAGTAAAGCTCAAATCAGTAGGGGTTCTGCTCTTCGGCGTCATTCCGGTGGGCGCATTCGTGGAGCCCGACGAGGCGGAGGTGCTGAAGCTTGACAAGAGAAAGCAGAACAAGATATTTTCTGCTGGAGTATCATCAAACTTCCTGGCGATGATAATATTTTTAATACCAATGCTTTTGATGCTGCCGTTCGTGCTGACCAACATATACGGCCACGGCATATTCGTTTATTCCACGACTCCGGGATACCCTGCATACAATGTCATACAGCCGGGAACCGAAGTTTTGGCGTGGGACGGGCAAGCTGTGAGCAACCTGACACAGCTTGGAGCTGCAGCTCTGCGCGACAAGCCTGGATCGCTTGTAAGCGTAGCGACAAGCACCGGCAACTATACCTTCGTGGCGAAATCATACAATGGCACATCGCGCGGAGTGATAGGAGTTAACCTTTACGAAAAGTATTTCCCGATAACGAATACCCCTCTGAAAGGTATTGCATATTTCTTCTACTCTCTTTTTGGGATATCGTTCATGCTGAACTTCCTAATAGCAGTAGTTAACCTTCTTCCAGTTCCAGGATTTGACGGATGGAGGATATATGACAACAGCCTGAAAAAGGGGTACATAAACGTGCTTGCTGCGGTAGTGGTTATAGCCCTGCTTCTCAACATACTGCCCTGGATATGATTATGCAAGCTTGCGCAGCTCCTTTATCGTGCCGAAGTCTATCGTCGAGCCGTATCCTACCGCTATCGCGTGCATGCTATCCAGGTTGAGCTTTGAAAATATCGGGGCTAGCAGCTCGGATCTGGGTACCATGTTTATCTCGGTACCGCCGGCGAAGAAGTTAAGCGCAGGTATCACGATGAGGGGAATATTTTTGTATTTACCATAAAGGAAGCACTTCAGCCTTTCGTGCTTGCCTATTGCATCGATTATCCCTATCGCAGGGTGCTCGTGGCCCATTATCATTGCCTTTATTCCCTTTGTTGCTTTTCCAAGCTCAGGAAGCTCCTCGCCATGGAAAAACAAGTACTTGCCAATAACTGCTTGCTGCCTGTATACCGAAAGCTTGAATGGCTCCCTGTACCTTTCTACGAAATTGTCGTGGTTTCCCTTTATGAGTATGGGCTCGATTCCAGCGTTCCTGCAGAACATTATGAAATCGTATAGCTCGTTGAATTCTTCCTCGTCGACCTTCGAGAATTCGTTCTTTATGTCTCCGTCAACTATAAGTTTCTTGGCATGGGTCTTCTCGATTGCTGCGCTTATCGTTTCGGACATTTTCTTGAAATTTATCTTTGGTATGAGCACACCGCGCTTCGCCATTACGCCCTCATACCCAAGATGCATGTCGGCGACAACTATGGCGTTCAGGCTTTTTATGAATAGCAGCGGCATGCCGTCAATGAGCTCTATATCTTCGCTAAGCATCATTTGATCATTTTGATGCGTTTATCCTCTTTATTACCATTTTGTGCAGGTATTTGAGGTATTCGTGCCTTTCCTTCATTAGCACCACGTCGGCGTGGCCGAACGTTATCATGGAGTGCGCGAATGGGCTAGGGATTTGGGTCTTTATGATCTTGTATTTCGTGTCTCCCGATTTTATGCTTTTGAGCAGCGACTTTGTCCTTGGCAGGTCCATAACCTCTTCGAATATTTCCCTGTAGGTCTCCTTCAAGACCGGGAAATCCTTGTCTATGCTCTCTACAGCTTTGATCAGAAGCGTTGCGTTTATCTGCTGCTTGCCGACTGGAAGCTTATAGCCCTTGTAGTTGCGCAGTATCATGAAGCTCCTTGCTGCAACGTGCCTGAACCTGCGCTTCATTATCTCTGTCTTTCTTATGTTGGATTTCAGCAGCGGTTCCGGATCCCTGCCCACCATTGAGGTTATGGCTTCTTCTATGTCTGAAGGCTTTAGGATTCCTTCAGTGTTTATCAGGAAGCCGTTGTCGTTTATCATTATGCCCACGTCGGTTCCGAGCCTCCTGCCTATGTGTATGGCTATTACCCTGGAGAGGGTGTCGTTTATTCGCCTCCCATAAAGCGAATGGAATATTGCAAGATTCTGGCCGCTTTTCGGATCCTTTGTTATTTCTATAAGCATGAGCTTGTCGTTAGGCACCGATCCCGCGAAGAGAAGCTGCTCTACGAAATACCCGTATATGGCCTTTGAAGCGTTTGAATCTATCGGAAGCGATCCGAGCATTTCGGAAAGCTCCTTAGGCATCTTCGAAGCCAGTTTTAGCGAGGATTTCTTGAAATGCTTTTGTATGGCCTCTGAAAAATTGCGCCTGAATGTGCCTATCTCGATTGCAAGCTCATAGCTCAAAGGCAGCTGCTCGGAGAACCATGGAGGTATTGTTGGCGCTGCCGAAACTGCGGCTGACACGTAGCACCTCATCCCTTTTGCATATTCGAACCTGTAGAGCCGGCCGCCAAGCGTGAATATGTCTCCAGGCTTCAGCCTTGTCAGGAATTCCTCTTCTATGTTGCCGATCCACTTTTTTGTCTTGGAGTCGAATACATTGACCGACACTTCGTCAGGTATGGCTCCGAGGTTGAGCATGTATATTGGGCGTATCATCTTTCCGCGCTTGCCGAATGCATTTTCCTTTTCGTCGTACCATATTTTCCCGTACACCCTCCTGCTCTCGAGCCCAACATATTCGCCGGAAAGATACCTTATGGTGGCAATGAAATCCCCATATGACAGATTCGAATATGGGTATGAAGACCTGATTACGGAATATGCTTCCTTGACATCCCATTTCTTGGTTATGGACATTCCGACTATGTGCTGGGAGAGTATGTCAAGAGCGTTCATCGGCACCCTGAAGGAATCCAGATGGCGCTTTAGCGCCGCGTCAAGCATTATGCTGCATTCGACTAGGTCATCCCTGTTGAGCACTATTATTTCTCCCTTGGCCACGGACTTGTACTTGTGCCCGGCACGGCCTATCCTTTGAACCGCGCGAGTTACGCTTTTCGGGGAGCCGAGCTGTATCACGTCGTCTATGCTTCCTATGTCTATGCCAAGCTCCAGGCTTGTGGAGGACACTGCGCATTTCAGCGAGCCCGCTTTGAGCAGCTCTTCCACCTCCAGCCTGGATTCCCTGGAAAGAGAGCCGTGGTGCGCAGCTATGTCCTCGTTGTAGCCGAATTTTTTCTTGAGATTGAATACAACACGCTCGGTTCCGCTTCTGGTATTTGTGAATATAAGGGTTGACTTATTCTTCTTTATTATGTCGTTTATTATTGAATAGGTGTTCTGCTCTATCTTTTCGTCAGGCGTGTATATCATGTCCTTTACCGGGCTTATCGCCTGCACCTGGAGCTTCTTGCCCCATGAAGCGTCTATTATCACGCAATCGCGCGAAGTTCCGTCATCGTTGCATCCCACCAGGTATTTCGCCGCCTCGTCCAGCGGATATAGGGTTGCACCTAGCCCTATGCGCGTGAAGTCATGGCCTATCATGCTTCGCAGCCTTTCTAGAGACAGCGACAGATGCACGCCGCGCTTGTTGTTCGCGAGCTCGTGTATCTCGTCTATTACTACATATTCCACCATCTTGAGATTCTCGGCAAATTTCTCCGAAGTTATCAGTATCGCAAGGCTCTCCGGAGTGGTAACGAGTATGTGCGGAGGATGCCTGAGCTGCTTCTGCCTGTCTTTTTGGGGAGTATCGCCGGTCCTGACGGCTATTGTGACCTTTGAGGACTTGGCATTCTTTTCCGAGAGCTTGTATATCTCTTCCAAGGGCTTGCTCAGGTTCTTGTATATGTCGTTGTTGAGAGCCCTGAGCGGAGAAACGTATATGCAGTAAACTCCCTCCTTAAGCTCGTCCCTTGAAGCCTTGTTGAACAAATCGCTAAGTATTGCTACGAATCCGGACATTGTCTTTCCGGAGCCCGTCGGAGCCGCCACCAGTATGTTTTTGTGCTCGCTCACGAGCTTGAAGGTAAAGCTCTGCGGCATCGTAAGCTCTTTGAAATTGCCGGTGAACCATTCCCTGACGTCATTGTTGAGCACGCCGAGTGACTCCTTGTCGCTGAAGCCCTTACTCATGTAGCTTATCAGATGAAACACCTAAGCATAAGGATGGATAAGAAGAAATAACGGCCGGAAAACCCGGCACGACTGAAAATTAAGCGTATGCGCGCTTTGCGCATTTCATGCATATATGGACTTGTATTCCGTTCCGGAATCGTCTATAATGTGTATGCACTCCCCTTCGCACTGTATCAGGCAAGCCTGGCACAGTATGCATGCGTCGCCGTTTACCGCAACGGATATTCCGCCGCTGGTGCCGTCGTTCGTGTCGGCGAAGTGGTGATGGCCGTCCTCTACTTTTGACCACTTGTCAAAAATTGCCTGGTCGGTTGTGCCCTTCCACTGTGCGTTCTCCGGCGCAGTGTCCTTGTTTACCTCTTCAACATTCTTCCTGTCCTTAAGCTCGAATACAGCAACAGGGCATACGTCCTTGCAGTGCTGGCATCCAGTACACAATGGCTTGTCTACATACACTTTCATTTATATCACTTGGTCAATTTATATTTCTACAAAAACATTTAAAACTAACAGCGGAGATTCGTTAACCCGATGTAAAAGTTTTACTTGGACTTGTTGAATTCCTCGAGGTTCTTCATGCTTATCGTGTGCTTGAACGCGTCCATCACCGCCATGAGAACGTTGTAGGTAGTCCTCGTCCTTCCCTTAGAGAAGCTCCAGATGTCCTTGACTCCAGCAAGCTCAAGCATGCGCTTGACGTGCTTGCTCGCCACTATTCCGAGGCCCTTCGGGGCGGGCTTTAGCAATACTTCTACGCTGCCGCACTTGCCCCTTGTTATGAACGGAAGGCTGTGTGGCTGTCCGCACGTGCACTGCCAGGAGCCGCATCCCATCACTACCGGCATTATGTTCCTTTTGGCAGCATTTATCGCAGAGTCTATCGCAGCCTTGACTTCAACGTCCTTCGCGGCTCCGACGCCCACGTGGCCGTTGCCGTCTCCGACTATTGCAGTGACCCTGAACTTCTGTTTCCTGTTGTTGCTCGTCATCCTCTGGACGCTCCTTATCTCAACAACCTCGCTGTTTATGTTGGGGAGAAGCGCGTCAACTATGCCGTTCTCCTCGATACTCTTGCCCATGCTGAATATCTGCTCCAGGCTCGTTATCGATCCGGCCTTCACCATCTTTCCGAGAACCGTTACCGGCTCCCACGCAGCGACGTCGAATTCCCTGCGCCTTTCCTGATTGTTAAAACGTCCTCTTCCTCTCAAAAAATCACTTGTTTATTGCAATGGCAATCTTGCCCTTCACATCGGCGAAGATCTTGTCGAGCTCCTTTACGTTGAGCTTGGCCTTCTCGTACTGTGCAAACTCCGAAACGCCCTTTTCGGAGCCCGTCTTCGCGTAATCGGCTATGTGCTTACCAGTCAGCCTGGATTCGTCTGCTTCTATTTCTGATATGAGATTAAGGCCGTTGTCCTTGCAGCCCTTTGCCGCCGAGAATATTACATTCCCCTTTATGGGCTTGTTAAGGCCTATGTCCAGCACCATTGCTCCCTTTATGCCCTTCTCGTGGGCCTTCTTTGCAAGGAGCATGCCTGTCAGGTACGCAGTAGGTATGTTCGACTTTGGCATCCAGCCCATCGCCCTGAGCTCCGAAGAGACAGCACTGGCTTCGACCTTGTCGCCACTTGGCTCGTATGATATTATCTGTGCAGTTATGGACCTGTTGCTCCTGCGTATGACTACGCGTGGCATCCTGCCCTTAAGAATCGCAATCCTTTTCCTGTAATTCGTTAGCGACTTCGCGCGCCTCCTCTTTTTGATTTCCATAAAAATGCCTCATATATGCTTGAGCTTCTCAAGCCTTTCATCGCTTATCTCAACGCCCTTGCTCCTTATGTGGTTCAGGAGAGTGAGCTTCGTCTGGAATGTGCCTCCCTTGACCAAGGCGTAGAACTCCTTGTACTGCTCGTTGTTTATCGTCTTGTCGGATTTGAGCGCAGCGAGAATTCTCCTCTGAGATCTCATCCTCTTCATGTGGTTTGCAGTAGAGCGCGTTTTCTTCGTGCCCTTCTTCTTTCCTGGGCCGCGCTTCCTTCCCTCTGCCCTCTTTTTCTTGAGCGATTTTCCGTACTTGCTTACGTTGTGCTTCTCGGCCATGGCGTATATGTTACCGCTCTTTATGAGCTCCTTCACGTCGTCCCTTGTTATGGCCTTCTTCGCGTCGTCTATAGCGGACGGCTTTATCCTTATGCTGGTCTCGCCTCGCTTCATTATGTCAGCTGCAACCCTCTTTGTAAGTTTTATGCTCATTGATGAACACCGTTTACTATCCTGACTCCGGACGATGAAGCTGCCTTCATCATTTCGAGGCGCTTCCTCTTCCCTACGTCGTGGGATATGACTATGTTGTATGAAGCTATTTCAGGATGCCTAAGCGCGTCGTTGAGCTCATTCATGTTGTGCACGAGCATAAGCCTTTTGCCGTCCGAGCGCACGCCTGAGACGCTGGCTGGATTCTTGTAGCCTATCGTCGGAGTGGCTCCCATGAAGTCCCTCTTTATCCTTTTCTTGTTGTCCTGGCCGCGCTGCTTGTGCCACCTGTCCGGGACCCTTTTCCTGTTCTTTGCGCCTACGTTAGGCACGTTGAACTTTGGATGGCCCTTCTTCTTGACCCTTGCCTTCTTCTCTTTTTTTATCGCCATGATCTTCACTCGATAGCATAGTATACTCCAT
>JAMCSF010000026.1 GCA_023380795.1 Candidatus Martarchaeota archaeon
TGCTGCGTCAGGCCGTATTCGTTGAAAAGAGGCTCCGGGGCTATAAGATATTCGAGGAAAAGCCAGTTCCGTCGTGGGGGCCTGACCTAGGCAAGATAGACTACGACGACATTTATTATTACCTGAAGCCCAACGCAAAGAAGACCGATTCATGGGAAAACGTGCCAAAGGATATTAAGGAAACTTTCGATAAGCTGGGCATACCGGAAGCAGAAAGGAAGTTTTTTGCAGGAGCAGAGGCGCAGTTTGATTCGGAGGTAGTATACCACCATATGAAGGAGGAGCTTGAAAAGCAGGGAGTTATATTCACAGACATGGACAATGCAGTCAAGAAATACCCGGATCTGGTCAAGAAGTATTTTGGAAACATAATACCGCCTAGCGACAACAAGTACGCGGCACTGAACACTGCAGTCTGGTCTGGAGGATCATTCATTTATGTACCCAAGGGAGTAAAGCTTTCCATGCCTCTGCAGGCTTATTTCAGGATAAACGCAGAAAAAGCAGGGCAGTTCGAGCGAACGCTGATAATTGCAGACGAGGGAGCGGAAGTTGTTTACATAGAGGGGTGCACAGCACCCATATACATAAGTTCTTCTTTGCATGCGGCAGTTGTAGAGCTCGTCGCGCACAAGAATGCGCACATAAGGTATGTAACCATACAAAATTGGTCAAAAAACGTCTACAACCTAGTTACACAGAGAGCCTTCGTATACGAAAATGGTAATGTTGAATGGATAGATGCAAATATAGGAAGCAAGGTCAACATGAAGTACCCAAGCGTGTACTTGAAGGAAGAGGGGGCGCGGGGCGAAATACTCTCGATAGCTGTGGCTGGAGAGGAACAGACTCAAGATTCGGGAGGCAAGGCTTACCATTTGGCGCCGAATACCACGTCGCAGATAATATCGAAAAGTATATCTAAAGGCAGCGGCGTGACTTCGTACAGAGGGCTTGTTCACATAGACAAAAAGGCTTACAATTCCAAATCCAGCGTCAAATGCGACGCGCTATTGCTAGACAGAGAGGCCAAAACAAACACTTACCCGTATAACGAAATATATGCGGATGATGCTTTCGTGAGCCATGAGGCAACGGTTGGAAGGCTTAGTGAAGATGACCTGTTCTACATGATGTCCAGAGGATTGAAGGAGGACGACGCCATAGCGACTGCAGTTCTGGGTTTTATAGAGCCGCTGGTAAAAGTGCTGCCGCTTGAATATTCGCTTGAGCTGAAGCGTCTCATAAAACTTGACACTTCAAATTCGATAGCGTAAGGTAATTGCATGCCTGCAGATGAAATTCAGAAGCAGAGAGACAGGAACCCTAGCTACCGCTCCATACTTTTTGAGACCGATCCCTTATACAAAAAGTACTTTGTTAATCTGGACCTTTCCAAATTCGAGACCCATAATACTAAAGAGGAAATAATTAAGGACTATGACGAATCTTCGCTTGCTAGATATGCAAAGATTGGAGCTAAGTTTTCAACAGTAATGTACGACGGTGTGCTAGCCAAGGGCAGCAAATCAGTACATGTAGGGAGCATTGTTGACAAGGAGCATATAAGGGATGAATTGCCCTTGGACAAGTTCTCTGCGTTTGCATACGATTTTTCCCCGGAGCCAGTAATAGTGGAGTTCGGACCACGAGCAAATGAGCTCGACATGCTTTTTTTGGACTCTGGAATGCATAGCTCCCCATCAAGCATATTGTTCAGGATCCCTAATGGTGTAAAAGCCACGGTAAATGAGTATTACTTCTCACTCGGAGGGAGCAAGAACTCCCTAAATGGGGCTGCTCAGCTCTTCGAACTGGAGGAGAATTCCGAGCTTGAAGTGAACGAGATACACTGCGAATCGGAAAACACAAATTCGCTGGTTACCAGGTCATTTTTCACTAAAGACAATTCAAAGCTGAAATTTAATGCGTTTTATACCGGAGGCGCAACATCCAGGCAGAGGAGCGTTTTCAAAAATTCTGGAAAAGGGTCCACAATAAACGCAAAGGAGTCAATAATAGGTTCCGGTGCGCAGAAATTTGACATAAACACGAATATGACCAACTTGAGACCAAACAGCCAATGTAATTATGAAGTGAGGGCCGTCCTTGCCGATGATTCTTCTGGAATAGTTAAGAGCTTCGCAAAAATGGTCAAGGGGACTGAAGGTTCAGAATCCCACATAAAGGAGAGAGGACTCATATACGACAAGAACGCCAAAATAACGATGATGCCAGATATGTCAATAGATGAAAGTTATGTAAAGGCTTCCCATTCAAGCTCCACAAGCCCAATCCCCGAAGACGACATATTTTATATATCGAGCAGAGGGCTCGACAAAGAAAAGGCAAAGTTCCTTGTGGGCAGTGGGTTGATATACGAGCTTTTGAAAAGCATTGGAAACCACGATTCAATGGCGTTCAGTATGCTTCTCGCGAAGTATAGGCTGGAAACAAAAAGGATAGGCATTCAAGAAATGGAATTAAAGCACTATGGTGTTTGGTATGACTAATAAAAAGGAAAGCTATGATTACATTGCGGCAAAATTCATACCTGTTGTGAAATCGAAGGCAGCCATGGTTCTTTTCAACGAATACGGCCTGACGCAGCAGAGCATATCCAAAATGCTCGGAGTAAGCCAGGCAGAAGTAAGCAAATACCTGAGTGGAAAGGGAGCTCGTAGCGATGGAATAAAGATAAGCGACAGGGATATAGAAGCCTTCGCACATAGCATAGTAGTAAAGGACGAGTACAATGCCCAAAGGATAGTCTGCAGTATTTGCCCGAAAGGAGCGTCTAAATCGTGCCGTATAATGATAAAATAGGTGCATAATGTGTTGCTTGAAATAAAGGACCTTAAAGCAGAAATAGGAGGAAAAAATATCCTTAACGGAGTTAGCCTGAAACTGAATATCAACGAATTCCACGTTTTGATGGGTCCCAACGGTTCTGGGAAGACTACACTGGCAAAGGCCATAATGGGGCATCCAGGAGTCAAAATAACCGGCGGAGATATACTTGTAGATGGAAAATCTATAGTTGGTTTAACACCAGATAAAAGGGCAAAGCTTGGGTTGTTCATGCTTTTCCAGAATCCTTCTGAGATAGATGGAGTAGGTTTTGTGAATTTCCTTAGATCTTCACTTGAATCTGTAAACGAGCAGACTTTGAACACAAAGGAATTCATGGACAGCATAAAAAGCAATGTTGAGCATCTTAATTTTGACAAGAGCGTAGTGGGAAGGTCTTTGAACAAAGGATTTTCTGGGGGCGAAAAGAAAAAGGCCGAGATCCTACAAATGGCAATACTAAAGCCAAAGATAGCAATCTTGGACGAGCCAGATTCCGGGCTTGATGTAGATGCGATAAAGATCGTCGCAGAGAACATAAACAGAATTAGGGAAGAAAACAACCCTGGACTGCTGGTAATAACACACTATAGCAGGATATTGAAATACATGAAACCAGAATACGTGCACGTCATGCTGAATGGCAGGATAGTGAAGGAAGGAGGAGTTTCGCTTATAGAGGAAATAGAAAAGGCCGGATACGATAAGGTCATATCATCTTGAGAGCAAGTGATTGATTGGCAGAGATAAACCCAGAAGAGATAAAAAAGGATTTTCCAATATTTGAATCCCGCAAGGAAGGCCGCAGGCTTGTTTACCTAGACAGCGCAGCCACATCGCAGAAGCCAAGAGAGGTTATAGATACAATAAGCGATTATTATAGAAATTATAATGCCAACATACACAGGGGCATATACCAGATAGCCGAAAGGGCAACTGAAGCTTATGAGGATTCGAAAAGGAAGATGGCAAAATTTCTCGGGGCAGAATCTTATGAAGAACTTATTTATGTCAGAAATACTACTGAAGCAATAAATCTTGTCGCGCTGTCATGGGGAGAAAAGAACATATCAGAAGGAGACCACATATTGATATCGGAGATGGAGCACCATAGCAATCTTGTGCCGTGGATACTGCTTTCCAAGAGAAAAAAAGCAGTTTTGGATTATATTAAAGTAGGCGAGGATTACAGGCTTGATCAAGAGAGTTTGGAAAACGGACTTGAGAAGAGCCCAAAGCTTGTTGCGATAACACATTCCTCAAACGTGCTTGGGACAATTAACGATGTTAAAACCATAACCAGAAAGGCGCACGACAAAGGTGCGATTGTTTTAGTCGACGGCGCACAGTCTGCGCCACACATGCCAGTAAATTTATCCGATATCGGGTGCGATTTTTATGCCCTTTCCGGGCACAAAATGCTTGGCCCCACAGGGATAGGTGCACTGTATGGAAAGCGCGACATACTTGAAGAAATGCCACCAGTCATAGGAGGAGGGGACATGATAGAAGCAGTTGAATTTTATTCCTGCTCATGGAACAAGATACCATGGAAATTCGAAGCAGGAACATCCAACATAGAAGGAGGCATAGGCATGACTCCGGCAATAGCGTATTTGGAAAAGATCGGAATGGGGAACGTCTTTAAGCACGAAGTTGAACTTACCAAATACGCCATAGACTCTTTGTCTGAGATAAAAAACGTGGAAACCTACGGTCCTGACATGAAAAAGAATGACCACGGGGGAGTCATATCATTCTCCGTAAATGGAGTCCATCCGCATGATGTAGCAAGCATATTTGACAATTACAACGTGGCTATACGCGCTGGGCATCATTGCGCGATGCCTCTGGTAACACAGATATTAAAACAAAGCGCAGTTTCGAGAATGAGTTTTTACATCTATAATGATAAAGACGACATAGACAAAGCGGTCGAAGCGATTAATGAGGTAAAAAGGATATTCAAGAAGTAACAGGTAATAGTATGGGACTTGATTTGTACGCAGAAGATTTGGTAGCTAACTACGAGCACCCGCACAACAAGAAAAACATGCCTGACTGCGATTCCAGCAGCCACGAATATAACACAACGTGTGGGGATGACATAACGGTTTACATAAAGGTGAAAGAAGGCAAGATTGCTGACGTAAGTTTCGATGGAAGCGGATGTGCTATAAGCGTAGGGACTGCCAGCAAGCTGACCGATGCGATAAAGGGCAGAAGCACAAGTGAGATTGAGGATTTGGGCTTTGATTTTATAGTTGGCTTGATAGGAATAGACCCTGGGCCTGCAAGAACTAAATGCGCAACTATATCGCTTAAGGCCCTCAAGCACGCGGTATTCATTTACGAGCACAAAAAGCCGGACGGCAAAACCGAAAGTTTATGAAAGCCCGAATTCAACCCTTTTATTGTGGGAACCTTTATTCTCAAACTTTATCAGGGATATTTTGCCGAGCTCATTAGTATTTGCCACGTGCGTGCCTCCATCAAGCTGAAAGTCAAAGCCTTCTATGTCTATGATTCTCACCGTATCTAGCTTTTCCAAAAGCTCAACCCCAGGAGCAGTGCGCGCTATGCCGTCAATCTTCTTCGCTTCCTCCCTAGTCATCTTTTTCGGAACGACCCTGTGCCCCTCATCTATGACTGATTGTGCATCTGAGATTATTGCGCCAAGCATCTCTTTCGTAAATCCAGGAATGTCGAAATCCATACGCGCAGAATTGTCAAATATTTGGCCACCAGTTATTTCCCCTTTGTATTTCTTGTATACCACACCGTCAATTATGTGAAGCATTGTGTGGAGCTTCATATGCATGTACCTCTTCTCCCAATCTATCTTGCATATTACCTTTTCGCCTTTTCCAGGATTGGCAACATCCTGGCTTATGTGCACTACATCATCACCTGCTTTTTTTGTTTCAATTATTTTGTACTCTTTGCCGTTGATAATGGATTTTATTGTTCCGGTATCGCATGGTTGCCCACCTCCGGTAGGGTAGAATATCGTCCTGTCAAGTATGATTCTGCCGCCTTCTGAGCTGACAACTTGTGATTCCAGTTCCTTTTTATACGGGTCATTAAGGTATATTTTTTCCGTCACATTATGCACCTATATCTATGTTATTATCAAATACACCATTAACAGCATTATTGCAGTTATTGCAAGCTTGCGTTTGAGATTGTGCTCGTGAAACACCAGGCCCCCTATCACTATGGTTATTATTACTGATATACTATTTCTCAATGGGGAGGCAAGGCTCACATATGCAAATTGTAATGATGCGTAATAGAAAATTCTGTAGAGAAGGCTCAGTATGGCTATAGAAAATATGATTTTCCGGTTTTTTACCAGATTTGAGAATTCCTCTTTTATGCCATTGTACCTTATAGATATCATCACAGTCATGTTTATTGCTATGAATACCTCCAAAAGTATGAACATCGCATACAGATTCACTCCAGTATTTAGTATATATTTCATAAGTATTCCGCCGATAGCCATTAGCAGAGTATTGAGAATGAGCAGATAAACATACTTTTTGGAATCGAATTGCTTGTACCTCTTGATGCTTTTTGGTGCAATGAGGAAATACGTTGCAATGAGCAGGATGGCTATCGCGAAATATTGCAATATTGTGAGTTTCTCATCTAGGAACACGAATGCGAGCAAAACCACGAAGAACTGTGGAAGCGAACTTAAGACAGGGGTTGAGACAGATATATTGCCATGCTTGTATATCCTAGCGTTGAAGAGGTAGGAAAAAGTCGACAACAGGCTCATCAGGTATATTATCAATAATCCATAAACGTTAATGTTGAATTTAGCAAATGGAAGGAATATAAGCGAAAATGCTGCGATAACTATTGAGAAGCTTGCACTAAAGGATGTTGCATGCTCGTTTTTGAGGGCGTATTTTTCTATTATTGTAGAAGCCCCCATTATTATTGAGGATATGATTACTAAGTAGTACCAGAATACCATATAATCATTTGACTTGGTTTATTCCAAATTTTGACAGTTTCTCGAAAAGGGATTTGTTACCCCTGAACAGTATGGATTTTATTCCGGCCTTTTCTGCACCAGCAACGTTTTCTTTGCGGTCGTCTATGAAGATTGCCTCTTCGGGTTTTGCCTTGCATTTTTTAAGGACGTATCTGTATGAGTTTTTGCTGGGTTTCCGCATTCTGATAAAGCAGGATGCAAATACCCTGTCAAATGGCGATTTGTCGAATACCAAAGGCATTGATTTGTATCTGCTACGATATACGTTTGTTAGGATTACTACCTTGTATCTCGGTTTAAGGCTTAACGCAAAGTTGAGCAGTCCTTTGTTTACCTTTGCCTTTTTTATGAAGTATTTCTCGAATTCTAGCTTTTCAACAGGAATGTGCAGCGATTTGGATACCTCATGCAAAAACTCCGAATTTTTCATCCTGCCCGTGTACATTTCAGTTTCGTGCCTTTCCATTATCGAAGCAACTTTCTCATACTGGAAACCATACTTTTTGGACACGTATTCGTAATACTGGCTGTCGTCGTATTTAAGCAACACGTTCCCTAAGTCGAATATTAGGAGTTTTATCATCCAGACGCCTTAATCATAGTCCCGGCCGGATTCGAACCGACGTAGCAGGGTCCAAAGCCCTGCGTCCTTGGCCACTAGACGACGGGACTGCAGAGGTTATTGCGATTCCATATGAAAGTTCAGATATTAATACGATTTGGCGAAATTGACAATATGCTTTGATGGCTTGCCGCAATAAACGCAATTGCCATCAACATTTTTCTGGGCATCAAAAGGCATGTTGGTTGCCTTTGCTCCTGTTTCCTCTTTTATTTTTAGCTCGCATTCTGTTTGGCCGCACCACTGTGCCTGAGCCATATTTCCTCCGGAAATCGCATGCTTCAACTCTTCGTAAGAATCGACCTTCTTTATTTTCTCCTTTATGAAGCGAAGGGCGCGATCATAAAGCTCTTTTTGTACACGGGAAAGTTCTTTTTCTGCAATTTCCCCAATTTTAGATGAACCGTATTGCGTTTTTTTCATGTCGTGCCTTGTTACCAATACGACACCGTTTGAATCAAGTTCCTTCGACCCTATTTCTATCCTTACTGGTACCCCTTTTAGTTCCCATTCGTTGAACTTCCAGCCTACAGAGTAATCATCCCTGTCGTCTAAGTATACTCTCACGTATTTTTCCAGTTCGTTGCATATCCTTTTTGCGTATGCGAGCACGGCCTCCCTGTTCGCGTCCTTGTATATAGGCACTATGACAACCTGTATCATTGATATTTTAGGCGGTATTACCAATCCTCTGTCGTCGCCGTGCATCATCACCATCGCGCCAATCTCCCTGGTAGATATGGCGAAGGTATTCTGGTATGCGTATTGCACAGAATTGTTTTTGTCTATGAACTTTATGTCAAAGGCCTTTGCGAAATTTTGGCCGTCGTTGTGGAAGTCAGGGCCCTGTATTGCATAGCCATTGGGAAGAAGATGTTCTATACTGTAGCTCGCTTGGCCTCCGGCGAATTTTTCATAATCTGTCTTTTGGCCTATTATCCCTGGAAGGGCCAGGTATTCTCTTGTTACTTCTTCGTATATCCCGAGTATCTGGTCTCTCTCTGCATTTGCCTCTTCCTCAGTTGCAAATACAGTATGGCCTTCATTCCATAGGAACTCCCTGCTTCTGAGCAGCGGGGTGGGGTGCTTGAATTCCCAGCGCACTACGCTGTTCCACTGGTTTAACCTGAGCGGGAGATCCCTCCAGGATCTTATCCATCTTGAAAAGCTGTCGTACATTATGGTCTCTGAAGTGGGCCTTATTGCAAGCCTTTCGCTCAGTTTTGAATTGCCTGTCTCGGTAACCCATGCCACTTCTGGAGAGAATCCCTCTATGTGCTCCTTTTCCATTTCCAGAAACCTTTCAGGTATCAGCAGCGGGAAGTACGCATTTTTTATCCCTGCCTTTATGAACATTGAATCCGTAGCCTCCTTGACTGCATTCCATGAGAAATATGCAGAAGGCCTGAATACTATGCAGCCAGACACGGAGCTGTAATCCACGAAATCCGAATTTATTATAACCTGTGTGTACCACTCTGATATGTCATCCAATTTTTTTACGGTTATGGCGCGTTTTTCCTGATCTGCCAATTCAAACACCCTGTTTTTCGAATAAAGATTTCAACAATAGTTTAAGATGGCCTGCCTCTTTAAGCCTTCTGTATGAATAGGATATCCACTGCTCGCCGTAAGGAATGTAAAGAGACATTTTGTTGTCCCTCGCAAGGCTTGCAGCAAGCCTGTTCCTTATGCCCTTGAGCATAGCATAGGTAACCTTGCGCTTGTACTTCTTGTTAAGCTCGACCGATTTCCTTATCATTTCAATGTCGTGCGTAGCTATTGTGAACTCGGTGAACTGCTCGTACGCCATCTGCATCAGTTTTGCATAGTTTTTGGTTACCTCTTCCCACGTTGTGAAGCTCTTGGATTTGCTGGACGAGTATGCGCCCTTCACCAGCCTTATGATTCCGCCTGACTTCGCTATGCGCTGAAGGTCTGATTCCGTGCGCTTCAGATATGCCTGCAGGCATATGCCAACGCCCCCCTGCTGCACTTCAGAAAGATACATCTTTATAGTACTGTCGACTGTTTGCTCTCCTTCCATGTCAAGCCAGACGAATACCGAGGACATCCTCGCATCCTTTACCAGCTTTGAGTAATTGGCCATTGCCTCCTGCTCTGATATCGAAAGCCCGAGCTGCGTGGGCTTTACAGAAATGTCGGCGCTTATCCCGTAGTTCTTTATGTAGCGTATCAGGCGTACGTACGTGTCGACTGTTCCGTCTACGACTTCCTGCTTTGTTATTTCTTCCCCTAAGTAGTTTATTATTGCCTTTATACCCAATGCATTGAAATGCTTGGAACTTTTTATCGCGTCTTCTATCTTAGTGCCGGATATCCATCGCGACGCGAATATGTGCTCTACAATATCGTTAAAATCCATCAGAAACACTTGGCTTTAAGCATTTTAATTGATGTAAAAGGTTAGTTATATTTTACTGCTCGCCGTAAATATATCTCTTTCCCCTCAATGCTGAAGCTATTGCAGCTATGAACGACATTATTGCACCAGTATACAGAACCAGGGCCAGGCCATCATGGAAGGGCTTTGATATAAGCGTAGGGAAGAATATCTTTCCTATAACGTAGCTTTGGTTTGCCGAAGGAAGCGAAGCAAGCACCGTAGGATTTATCAGCGATTTCATGGGGTTGTATCCGAGAAGCCCGGCAAAAAGGGCAGAGGTTGGGGGAAGATGCGATACCCTTGTTGCTTCCGAAACTGGAACGTGCTGGGCAACCAACCCGTTATATAGCGATGGGCCCAGATGTACCGAAAGCCCAACAACCAGGAGCGTGAAGAATATGGCTATGCTAAATATCAGCGATATGTTGGTGAATGTGGCCCTCATCCCAGAAGCTCCGCCACGCTGTTCAGGAGGCACAGAATTCATTATTGCGGTAGTATTGGGCGCGGCGAACAGCCCCTGGCCAACTCCGATGATGAATATTATTGCAGCGAAATAGGTATATTTGAATTCCGCGGGCACGAATGCCAGCAGTATGAAGCCTATGCCATTTATGGTCATCCCAAGGGTCGAGAATAACCTGGCACCGTATCTGTCGGAAAGATATCCTGATATTGGGCCGAATATCAGGAACCCGAAAAGCAGCGGCAGTATGAGTATCGCCGCCCTGAATGGGGTCTGCGAGAATGCGACCCCATGGAGGGGCAGCCATATTGCCTGTAGCCATATTATTATCATGAATTGCAATCCTCCCCTTGCTATACCGGCAAGAAGAAGGCTCAGATTGCCGAATGCAAAAGCCCTTATCTTGAACAGGGCGAGCTTGAACATAGGGTACTTTACCTTGAGCTCTATTATTCCGAAAAGCGCCAGCATCAGTATCCCGGCGATCATTCCGCCTATTACGTAAGGGCTTTTCCAGCCCATGGCATTTGTGCCGTAGGGCAGAAGGCCGTACGTCAGGGCAAGCAGTATGAGCGTAAGCCCTAAAGTGAAGCTCACATTTCCCACTATGTCAAACTTCTGGCCCTTCTTTATCGTCGCTAGCTCGTGCAGGCCGAGATATGCCCATATCGTTCCGACTATGCCTATCGGCACATTGACCAGGAATATCAGGTGCCAGTCGAAGCTTGAGAGTATGCCGCCGAGTATAAGGCCCAGTATGCCTCCGCCTATTCCTGCAATCTGGTTGAAGCCTATCGCCTTGCCCCTTTCATTTGACGGGAAAGCGTCTGTGAGTATGGCTACGCTGTTTGCGAACAGGAAGGCTCCGCCCACAGCTTGCACAAGCCTTAGCAGGACAAGGGATAACGCTCCGTTGACACCGGTTATGTACAATGAGGATATGTAAAGCCCTATGGAGCCCAGAGTGAATACTGCGAAGCCTATGTTGTATAGCTTGACTCTTCCGTACATGTCGGATAGCCTGCCTATGGTTACTACTATCACTCCAGAGACCAGCATGTAGCCGAGAAGCAGCCATAGCAGAAGCGCTATGTTGCTCGCTATAAGCGGATTGACCCCAAGCCCAGAGAATACGGCGGGGAGCGAGATTATCAGTATGGTTCCGTTTATTGCCGACATCAGCGCTCCGAGAGTGGTATTCGAAAGCGCTATCCACTTGTAATTCTTTCCATACTTGCTTTCGCGCTGGCGCTCTTCAATGTCTTCTTCTAGGTATGCCTTAGGTTCTGCATAGCCCTTTTTTGAAACCATGTATCAAGCGCCCAATACAAATTTTATCGCTTCTGCTTCTTTTTCGGAGAGCAGCGTTCTGCATTCGTTGTCGCTCATGAAGAATTCAAGCACGGTTCTGCGAAGCTCTTCTTTGTCTACTGTCCTTTCCAGTATGTCGGTTATGCTTTTTCCGTCTATCATTTTGCCTGCGGCGTCTGCCCATGAGCTCAATACGCGGCTGTATTCCATCAGCATGTTAAGATGCTCTACAGAAAGCACGAATTTCTGGAGTTCTTCGAACTTTTTGGCTTCGGCTTCTGAAAGTTTCTTTCCGGAATTTTTTTCTATGTATTCGTTGTACTCCTTGTGTAATCTACCGGAATCGTCTATTAGGTTGTTTATCAGGTACATTGCTTCTTCTACGTCAGCATTTGCCTCGCTTGAGAAAAGCGTGCTGCCATTTACGGCTATATGCCCAGCTTCTATCTCCCTGTTTAGGAGCTTTATGGCCCTATCTATAAGCTCCTCTCTCATTTTTACCAGAAGATCCTCGCATGCTATCCATGATGGTATACGGCTTTCATCGACATCGCTGGCTCTGGTCTCATGTTCTGCAGTCATCGAACGCACTAGTTAGCTTATTATTATTAAATACGGATTATGGATAAAAAGGTATAAATTATGAAAATAAATCTGATTATAGATAAATACCATAATGAAAAGGCGCACAGCATAAAGAGGGCGCTTGAGAGGATGGGACTTGAAATTTCCGCTTCGGAATACGAAATGACCCTATTCGTTGGCGGTGATGGGACTTTTGCAAACAAGTCACTTGAATTTGATGACAGGCCAGTTTTATTCTTGAGCAGGCATTGGAACAAACCAAACGGCAGCGTGAGCTACAATTCCCAGGCGAACATAGATTCGAAGAGCCTTTCGCGGATCGCAAAAGCTATTACCGCTGGAAATTACACGATTGAAAAGCAGCCTGTGCTAAACGCGGTCTACTCCGGCAAAAAATATTCCTCGCTCTACGATTTCTTTGTTGAAAGATATGCGACAAAGGAAGCAATGAGATACGAAATAAAAGTAAAGGTGGGAAAAAAATCGTTCCGCACTTATTCGATATCCAATGGCTTCATAATAACCACGCCGCTTGGCTCTACAGGATACTACTCTTACCTGGACGTGCTGAATGGAGTGCAACAGAAGCGGATAGAATACGGCAAAATAGGGTTGGCACACATATTGCCGGTAAGAATAAGGGATTTCTGCGGCAGCAACAAGGTCGGGCCTGAAATCAGGCGAGTTTTCAGCGATAAAGCAGTGGTGCGCGCAACGATAGAAAGGGATGTGGGCCAGATAATGTTCGGAACCGCCGGGAATAGGGGGATAAGGATAGGGGCAAAAAAGCCAATCGATTTTTACATTGACAAAAAGAATTCCCTGAAGATGGTGCTGCTGGATTTCAGACATTAGAACCGGTTATTACTGCAACTGTGCTGCCGTTTGGATTTAGCTTCCTGAAAGCGGCGATTGTAGATACCGAAGCCAGTTCAGCGACCAACCCATAATCTTTCATGAACCTTTTTTGCTCTCTTTTTAATGAATCTTCGCTTACAGAGATTGCCGTGCCTTTTGTATTTTTTACCGCTTCGATTCCCTGCTCTCCATATGTGGGATAGCCGACAGCTATTGCATCTGCGGCGGTCATGGGCTTCTTGTACTTTATTTTTGAGCCAGAGGAATAGGCATCAACCAGGGGCTTGCACCTGTCGGACTGTACGGCAATTATGCGAGGCATGCGTTTTATTGGCCCAGATTTTTTCATTTCTTCAAGAGCCTTGTAGGTGGCGCTCAGCAGCGTTGCGTTTCCTACTGGGACGATGATGTTTTCTGGTGTTTTGCCTGAATTGCAGATTTCATATGCTATCGTTTTCTGGCCCTCCTTGCGGTAGCAATAGTCGCCACATAGGAACGCATTATGTGTTTTTGAATATTTCAAAGCCATGCCCTGCGCCTTAGTGAAATCTCCGTCAACCTTGTGTATGTCTGCGTCTCCAACGCTTTTTATGTCATTTATCTTGTCTTCGTTTGCGTTGTCACTTATGAATACTTTTGATCTGAGTCCGTAGAGTTTAGCGTAGTATGTTATTGAATATGCCATGTTGCCAGTGGACGCACATGCTATCTCCTTGAAACCGTATTCGGCAGCCTTGGCAACTTCTATCGCGGATCCCCTGTCCTTGAACGAATGAGTCGGGTTGAAAAATTCGAGTTTAAGCTTAAGGCTGCTGCTGCCTTTTGATTTAATCTCAGGCGTATTTCCAAGATAGAAATGGATATATTTGCCAGACGGCATTGCTTTTTCCATGTCCCAGAAGGACTTTATGCGGCTTATTTTAGTAATCCTGCCTTCATAAACAACTTCCAATATGCCGGAACACTTTTGGCATATCTGCGAGGCATAATCGCTCTCGAATACCGAACCGCAATTCGTGCATTCTAGGTGATATTTCATTAAATCGCTCATATTTGCTTATGCCCGTTTATCTTTTCCTTCAGATGCCGGTAGTCTATGGCCCCAAGCTCAGATTCTATCCTTCTTTCATCGATCCCTATGCCTAGAAGCGTGCATATGTAAACTATGTCATCTATTGCGCTCTGCAGGCTGGACGTGGCCCCGGGAGACGGAGTTATGTTGAACATTATGTTATTGCCCCTTATTTTGGATGCACCCATGCTCAGGAATCTCTTGTTTTCGTCTATTATCTGTGGCCTTATGCCGCCGTAATTCTTGTCAAAGCGTATTTTATCAGGGCTTAGCGACGGAACTATCTTTGAAACCTCGTTTTTTATGAATAATGGCTTGCCCATTATTGGCAACGGATAAAGCATGTTCTTGCGCATTATCCTTCTTATGTCGCTGTTGCCTATTATATTGAAAAGGCTTTGAACTGTAGGTATGTCGAAATCGAAGGTCCTAAGATAGTCAAGGGTTGTTCCGCTCTTCCTGACTTCTAGAGATAGGGGGAAGCTGACTGTAGGTCCAAATCGCGTTATTTTAGGGTTTGTTATTTCAGGATCTGCATGTATAGCTGCAAATGGTATGCCCCCGGCCTGCACCCTGTAGACTTTGCCGTTAAGAACTCTTGGAGACACGTAGAAGCCCCCTCCAACGGAAAGTATCGAAAGGTTCCTGTCATAACCCAGCTTTTTTGCGAAGTAGAGGCTGTATGTGCCTGAAGCAAATATGACGAATCTGCCCTTAAAACAGCCCTTGTTTGTGACTATTTCATGCCCGTCCTCTATGGGATTTGCAGTGAGGCACCTGCAGTTGAATATGAATTTTACTCCCTTCTTTTTCGCCCTTTCATAGAAAGATTTGGCAAGAAGCCCGAAGTTAACCATGTATCCCTTGTCCGAAAGCAATGCAGATACTGTTTCTGAAGGATCTCTGCCCTTTATGGTATTGGGCTCTACCTTTGCGAGCTCCTTGCGGCCTAGTTTCCTTAGCCCTGGGAAAAGTTTTCGCATTCCTTTAGAGTATATTTTGTCTATCCTTTCGGCCTCTTCATCTCCGACTGCAAGAACCATCTTCTGCACTTCGGATATTATCTTCGAGCTTTCGCTTCTTGGTATAAGGGCAGAGTATTTCAGCACGCGCTCTGCAGATGCTTTTGTATGTGCCGCTTCCTCTAGTGTATAGTTTGTTTCTATGTCGCCGAAATGGAGAGTCTGGGAGTTATTCTTTGAATCGGAGTTGAGCGGCGCTATCTTGTCATACTTCTCGATAACCAGTATTGTTTTTATTGACGAATAGCGGGAAGCCACAAAAGACAGAGCAGTGCCTGTTATTCCTGCGCCGATGATTATAAGGTCGTAATAGTCCTCCAAAAGGGCACCTCAATTTTCCTTTGATATCTTTTTCAGTACATAGTTTAATATCCCACCGGATTTGTAGTACTCGAGCTCTATTGGGGTGTCTATCCTGCTCTTGACCTGCGCTGATTCTATGCTGCCTGTCTTTTTGCTTGTATACTTTATCTTTACAGGTGACCTTGGCTGCATGGCCTGGTCAAGCTCTATCGTTATAGGCTTGGAGTAGTCTATCCCTAATGTGTTGTAGTCCTGGCCACTTTCAAACTCAAGCGGTATTATGCCCATGCCTACGAGGTTGCTCCTATGTATCCTTTCGAAGCTCTTTGCGATAACCGCCTTGACTCCTATTAGGCTTGGGCCTTTTGCGGCCCAGTCCCTTGAGCTTCCAGAGCCGTATTCGCTTAGCGCAAGCACTACGGTGGGTGTGCTGCTTTCCATATATTTCATTGCTGCATCGTATATCGGCATTTCCCTGTTTTCAGGAAGGTATATAGTGTAGCCGCCTTCCTTCCCGTTCATCATTATGTTTTTTATCCTGTTGTTGGCGAATGTGCCGCGCATCATCACTTCATGGTTTCCTCTTCTGGAGCCGTATGTGTTGAAATCCTGAGGCTTTATCCCATGCTCGATCAGATATTTCCCTGCAGGGCTGTCCGTGCCTATGGCTCCTGCTGGAGATATATGATCTGTTGATATCGAATCGCCGAAAACCGCAAGCACAGAAGCGTTCTCTATGCTCTTTACCGAAGGCTCCATTTTGTCCAAGCCTTCGAAGAATGGGGGAAGCCTTATGTATGTGCTTGAATTTTCCCATTCGTATACTTTGCCATTAGGGCTCTCTAGCTTGTTCCAGTACGGATTTACATCGTATATATTAGCCCCATACTCCTTGTTGAACATGTCTACCCGTATCGCTTTGTGCACCGTTTCTGCTATTTCCTCATTGCTTGGCCATATGTCTTTCAGGAAAACCGGCTTGCCGTCGGATCCGTTTCCAAGTGGCTCCTTTGTCAAGTCTTTCATTACCGTCCCGGCTATGCCAAAGGCTATCAGCAGTGGAGGGGACATCAGGTAGTTGGCACGCACGTCGCGATGTATTCTTGCTTCAAAATTCCTGTTGCCAGAGAGAACCGAAGCTACTGCTATATTATTCTTGTTTATTGCATCGCTTTGGCCTTCTATCAGCGGTCCGCTGTTCCCAATGCAGGTTATGCAGCCGTATCCTACGAGCTCGTAGCCCAGCTTTTCCAGCGGCTCCATCAGATTTGCCGCTTTCATGTATTCCGTTACAACCCTTGAGCCAGGGCCGAAGCTTGTCTTTACCTTGCGCGTGTTGACCTTAAGCCCCTTTGCCAGAGCGTTCCTTGCCAAAAGCCCGGCAGCTATCATAACTGACGGATTGCTCGTGTTGGTGCAGCTTGTTATAGAAGATATCACCACATCCCCGTCAGATATTATCTCTTCGTGACCATCCTTGTATTTTATCTTTGCGTGTTTTATGCCGTCGTTGCTTATTACCGCATCCTTTATTGCCCCGTTCTCCGGAGCCTCGCTTTCCTCAGACCAGCGAGTATAGTCTTCCATGCTCATTTTTTCCTCGGCTTTTAGGCTGCCGTTTTCTTTTAGGAACAGCTTTGTGAATTCATCTTTTATTTCGCCAAGCGGAATCTGCTGCTTGGGCTGGCTTGGGCCTGAGACGCTCGGTATTATGGTTCCAAGGTCGACGTTTATAACGTCGCTAAATTCGACCTTTGAATAGTCAATATCGAAAGATTCCTGAGCTGTGTAATATTTCTTTACCAGCTCCGCCTGCTCATCGCTTCTTCCGGTGCTCTTCATATATCTGAGTGTTTCTTCGTCCGGAGGGAATATTGCTATAGTGGCCCCATATTCAGGGCACATGTTTGAAAGCGTAGCTCTGTCGGGCAGCGAAAGGTTCTTCAGCCCCTCTCCGAAAAATTCCACGAACATGCCCACGACGCCATGGTCTCTGAGGATTTTCGTAAGCGTAAGCGCAAAATCTGTAGCTGTTACACCTTCGTTAAGGCTCCCTGTCAGTTTGACTCCCACAACCTTTGGTGTCGAGAACGACACAGGCTGTCCCAGAAGCGCAGCTTCGGCTTCTATGCCGCCTACGCCGAAGCCTACAACGCCAAGGCCGTTTATCATTGTAGTGTGTGAGTCTGTTCCGACTAGCGTATCCGGAAATGCGACATATTTTCCGTCCGATTCCCTTAGTGTGACGCACGTTGCAAGGTATTCCAGGTTAACCTGGTGGCATATGCCAGCCGAAGGAGGAAATACTTTGAAATCATTGAAGGCTGAGCTGGACCATTTTAGGAATTTGTATCTTTCCGAGTTCCTTTCTATCTCCTTCTCCTGGTTTATCGCCATTGACTGTATTGTATTGAATGAATCAACTTGTACTGAATGGTCTATTATCAAGTCGACGTTTATGATTGGCTGTATTGTTTCTGGAGGCATACCTTTGTTTACTACGAACTGGCGCATCGCCGCGAGGTCTACAACAGCGGGAACTCCGGTAAAGTCCTGCATTAATATCCTAGAAACTTTGAAAGGCACATCTCTATCCGAAGGATTTTTTGCATCCCAGCTTAGGAGTGCCTTGACATCTTCCATCGTTATTCCGATGTTGTCTACGTTCCTGAGCAACGATTCGAGCACCACCCTTATCGAAAAGGGCAGGCGCGATATATCCCCAAGGCCGCTTTTTTGCAGAGCTGGAAGCGAATAATAGTTAACCTCCTTTCCAGAGTCAAGCATTATTTTAGCAGCATAAGATTCGTTTCCTTTGCTATCCATTCAAACACCAATTTAAAATGCCTGGGAAAATTTATAACGCATTGTGCGATGGCGCTTTGATTAGCCTCCAATATTTGCTAATGCCTGCATACCAAAAAGCACTATTAAATTTGCCATCTATTAGCTACTGGTGTTTGAATGTCAGAAAATGCAACTCCTACTATAATCAAAGGGCTTGAAGGAGTCTACTTTACGGAAACTAAAATATGCAAGGTTGACGGTTCTAAGGGAAGGCTTTGGTACAGAGGTTATTCAATAGAAAGCTTAGCAAAAAATTCGTCTTTTGAGGAGGTTTCTTATCTCATACTTTACGGTTCGCTTCCTGGTGCCGATGCGCTTTCAGAATTCACCAAGAAACTTGTATCATACATGAACCTGGACAGCGGAATTATCGAGCTTGTAAAAACGCTGAGTCCGAACATGCTTGCTATGGATGTACTCAGATCTGCGGTTTCTTCCCTGCCGGCATTTGCAGATAAGAAAGTTTACCAGAGTGAAGGCGAAGAAAAGCTTGAAGAAAGCACTGAAATAATAGGGAGAATATGTGGGATCGTAGCGCTAATGGGAAGGCTTAAGTCAGGAGGCGAATATGTTGCTCCGGACCAATCCTTAGGCGTTGCGGGAAATATACTTTATATGATGACGGGCAAAAAACCAGAAGACAAAGCAGCCAAGATGCTTGACGTCATGATGCTGCTTCACGCAGAGCACAGCTCCAATGCTTCTACATTTTGCACAATAGTAGCAGGATCTACCTTGGCAGACATATATTCGGCAATCACTGCAGGCATATGCGCATTGAAGGGGCCATTGCACGGTGGGGCCGATGAAAAAGCGCTTGACATGATGAAGGCAATTGGAAATCCTGACAACACGGAAAAATACATAGAAGACGCATTGGATGGAAAGAAGAGGATTATGGGATTCGGGCACAGGGTTTACAAGGCTTACGACCCGAGAGCCAAGGTCATAAAATCTTACCTGGAAGATATACAGAACGGATCCACTATGGAAGTGCAAACCCTTACAGCGATAGCGCTGAGAGCCGAAAAGATGATGGTTGAAAAGCTTGGGGAGACAAAGGGGATATGGCCCAATGTGGACTTCTTTTCTGGGCCAGTCTATACATATATAGGCATACCGAAAGAGCTGTTTACCCCGCTATTTGCGGCTAGCAGATCTCCCGGATGGTGTGCACACATGCTTGAGTATTGGCAGGACAACAGGCTGATAAGGCCTTTGGACTATTATAACGGACAGCTCGACATACCGTACGTCCCTTTGGACCAAAGAAAATGATTGCTCGTTTGTGATGATACGAGGTATTTCTGACTCATGATGAGAAGAGAGTCTGCTGAAACGGCAATCCTTGAAGCGGGGCATTGATACCGGGCGTTTTGCAGTTGGCTCACGGATTAATGCCGATGATGCTTTTTAGTATTGACTTTGTTTCCTCAGGGCCGGAAGTGGCTAAGCTTTCCACACCTGCAAGCTTGACTGCATAGTCGTTGCCGCCATCGTATAAGGCATCGCCTATGAATATCATCTCGCTCTTAGAATACCCGAATATCTCAGTTATTTTTCTTATTGCGTAGGCTTTGTCTATCCCAGCCCTGGTTATGTCTATTGAAGTGGTGCCGCCAAGCCTTATCTCAAAGCCATTAAGCAATTTGTCAAGCTGGATTTTTATGGCAATGCGCTTCTGCTGGTTCGGATCCCATGCAGACTTGAGCTCAAGAGGAGCTTCCTGCCCTAAAGCCGAGAACGTTATCTGCGTTCCGCGATCCTCTAGCTGGCTGCCATACAGTTTCTCCGGATTCTTAAAGCCTGCAAGCTCAAGCGCTTTAGGGAAGGCAGAATAGACAAGCTTCTTCTGTTCTTCCGAAAGGTCTTCAGAATACACCTTGTACCATCCTTGCTCTCCGAATCTGTAGAACGCGGTTGCGTTGGTAGGGAAGAGATAGAGCCTGCCGAGCTTTTCGGCCGGGCATTTTAATGAGCCGATAAGCTGTTTTTGAAACTGGGAATAGAAGCCCCCGCCCACCACAGCCATGTCTTTTGATGAGAGAAGTTCGCAGATTATCTCGGACATTTCGTCGTCCATCGCAGCTTTGCTAGGGGCAAGGGTCCCGTCAAGGTCGGTAACTACAATTTTTATCTTCAAGTAGTCCAAATAATCACTGGATTTATACGCATGTTGTTTGATTATGGTTTTGCCATTTTTTAACTTTTGCTTTTACAACAGATTCGATGTATTGGAAGCAGAAGCATACCAAGTATCGCGTAGCTCAATATCTGCTCTATAAAGACCCACCCAGCAATGGTTGTGATATGTCTATCCCTGGATTCTGCCAGGACATATGCTATTACAGCCCTATCACCAGAATCAGGACTGCATTTTTTCTTTGTAATCAGAAAAAACACATAATGATGTTAGTTATAGAGCAACTTACGTTTACTATCTTGCTGACAGAGAGTATTGTGGTCGTGATTGCCGGTTTCCGCACTCGTTCTAAAGACTAATGGTTACTATCTATCCACCAACCGAATGCGGCACTCAATAGGAACAACCGAGTTTATTGACAACATTAAGGAATGGGCAATTATTAATCCAATAAATCCTTTCATTCATGCGCCTTTCGGTTAGGCGCGCACGGATTTTTACGCTTTTCTTTCCATTCGATGTAAAAAGCAAGATTATTATTCAGTAAGTTTTATTTATTAAACGATGCAATGCTTGTACTTGCTATCTTGAAATATTTCTTCCTCTGGTTGCACCTTTTCAGCGCGATGTTATTCATAGGCGGTTCTTTCTTTATGTGGCTGGTCCTAGTTCCAGGGTCTAAAGATGCGATAAAAGACGAGGCACAGAGGACGAACTTCGTGGCTGTGATATCGAAGAGATTTGCAAGGATAACTTGGATGCTGCTTGCTACGCTCATAATAACAGGTTTAATAAACGCGTTTTGGTACCTTTCGTCTTCTGCATATGGGTCATCATACAGCTTTGGACTGGTTGCTACGATGGCAGGTCTTACTGCTGCGCTTATCGTGTCGTTGTATGGACCCGGGAAGCATTATGGCAGAATGATAGCAAAATTTGCAAAGGAAAGAAATTTGGAGGGCTTGCAGAAAGTGCGCAGGAAAAGCACGGCCATATCTTACGCAAACTTGTGTATAATGATATTAATTACTGTTGTTGCCGTGCTCATGTAACATTTAGAAATTTGCACTGGGTGATATCGATGCCGTTTGACAATAAACCTATCCTGGTGTTTTGGGAGACGACCAAAGCATGCCCACTTAATTGCATACATTGCAGAGCAGAAGCTATTGGAAATCCGCTGCCAGGCGAGCTTAGCACTTCCGAGGGAAAGGCCTTAATAGATGCGGTTTCCGGTTTTGGAAAACCGTCGCCAGTAATTGTATTTACTGGAGGCGACCCGCTTAGGCGCAAGGACCTTTTTGAGTTACTTGAATATGCTAAGAGCAAGGGCGTAGCTTCTGCAGTTGCACCTGCAGTATCTAAAGACCTTACACCTAATGTGCTTGATAAGATAAAATCCTGCGGAGTTGCATCTATTTCACTTAGCTTAGACAGCTCATACAGCTGGAAGCACGACGCAATAAGGCGAAAGGCCAGTACATTTGACAAGACCATAGATACAATAAGGTATGCAAAAAGCAAAAACCTAGAAATCCAAATTAATACAACCGTTATGAAAAACAATATAACAGAATTGCCCAGGATATTTGCGCTGCTCAAGCACGAGAACGTAAGAGTTTGGGAGGTGTTTTTCCTGATAAATACAGGTCGCGGAGCAGAGGTTGATGACATCTCGGTTGCAGAATACGAAAGCGTGTGCAATTTCCTTTACGATGCCTCACAGTACGGGATAATAATAAGAGTTGTGGAAGGACCTTTCATAAGGCGTGTAGTTAAACTACGCGCATCACAGGGCGCATATTGGAACTGTGAGGACTACCTGATAATGCGCGAGGAGCTCATATCGAAGTTCGGCGAACCGACAATTAAGTCTACGATATCACAAAGCGGCACCCTTGATGGAGACGGTATAATCTTTGTATCGCATGACGGGGCGATAAGCCCCGGCGGATTCACACCTGTGGTCCTGGGAAACATAAAATCGAAAAACTTAGTTGAAGTATACAGGAACGATGCAAGGCTCGTGGGTATACGGTCAAGAAGTTTCAGTGGGGAGTGCGGCTCGTGTGAGTTTAAGAATATATGCGGAGGAAGCAGGGCTAGGGCATTCGCCAGCTTAAAGGACCTTTACGGATCAGACACTGCATGTATCAGAGTTACGAAAACAGTGCCAAGAGAACATACGGCGCCTTATGGACCGTAGTATTCCGTTCGGCCTTGCTTTATTCTTTAAGGGAATATTGGCGCTTTGTTTATGGAGGAACCCAATGGCAGGTGAGCATGAGATAAAGGCATTACCTTCTTTTCATCATGCGAAGCAGATGTGCACCTTACCTTGCCAACTTTTTCCTCAACAAGGATTTCAAGCATATCATATAGCTTGGCTTTTCAGGTGTTTATGTAAATTGTGTAGTGCTTTGGGGTTGCCGGGATTTGAACCCGGACCAGCAGGTTACTTCATATTTAGTCTGCTTTCCAGATCATCATCATTGCCTTTTGGGCTCATTTCAAGTTAAACATCTGGAGCCTGCTGCGCTGCCAAGTTACGCCACAACCCCGCGCATATTTGTTTTCTCGCAACTCCTATAAATGTTTTATGCTAACCATAAGTATGCGCACTGTTTACAAAAACAGGATAATAAGGCTGGAAACCTTTAAAGATAAAACAGAAAATAAGGAGCGCTGCAGGGTCGTTGAGAAAGACGTCGCAGTCATCCTTGCATTTATAGACGAAAAAACCATAATAATCGAAAGGCATTATAGGGCACCCATAGGAAAATGGGTCCTTGAGCTCCCTGCCGGCCATGTTGAAAAAGGAGAAACCCCAAAAGAAGCGGCAAAAAAGGAGCTTTATGAAGAAACAGGCTACAGAGCGCGAAACATCAAGCTGCTTTACAAAGCTTATGTAGCTCCAGGATTGCTCACTACTATGTCTTATACTTATTTGGCAACGGGCTTGGAAAAACACGAAAAAACAGACAGGAGCGAAATGTTAGAAGTTGAGGAGGTAAAGTTTTCAGATGTTTACGCAATGGTAAAATCGAACGGGATAGTTGATAAAAAGACGATATCAGGAATATTGTATTATAATGCATTTTTTCCAAAGCAAAAAGCTCATGCTTTAAATTCTTTGGCAAAAAATAAGTATGCATAACCCCGAAGTGATTACTTGCTTTTCGCTATAGAAGCTTATAAGATAGGCATAAACATATGGGCCTTTGAGGCAGTCAAGGCGCTAGCAAACCCGTACCTTAACGTAGTTATGGCATATCTGGCCAAATCCTTCTTTATAGTGCTGCCCGTACTTGTGATATACCTATTGCTTAAGAAAGATATGAATGTATATTCATTTGTGGTTGCAGGCATACTTCTTTATGTAATATCTGATGCCATAAAGATAATAACCAAAGAGCCGAGGCCATGCAACGTTCCGTATTTGACAGATGTGTTGCACATAAACTACATATCGTGCCAAAGCAGCTTTTCCTTTCCAAGCAACCATGCGGGAGTTTTGACTGGATTGACCATATTCCTGAAGAATTACAAGTATGTCAGAGTATTGTACATAGTGTGGCTGGTGCTTATACTGTTCGGGAGAATATATCTGGGGCTTCACTACTTTACTGACGTAATCGCTGGAGCGGCGCTCAGTATTGTAGTCGCTTACATTATATACAGATATAGGGTTTATATAAATAAGGCGTTAAATGCAATTGCGAAGAAGATATTGCCTCCGTTGGCAGTCCAAAAGTGATTATGTGGCAAAGGTTAATCTGAGCAAGAAACAGGCATATGCAATAATAGGCGTATTGATAGTCATCGTAGCTGTGATAGCACTCTATGAGAATTCTACAAGCAGTGCGGGCAAAGCTGACATAAAGTTTGACAACGTTGCAGTGAGCAGCTCTTATCTTTCACAGCTCTACGATGTAGCAACCAATATGACACTTGCCAACAACATAGGAATAGGTACGGCTTCTAGCTATCCCTCTCCCTCTGGAAACAACGTAAGTCTTACCTCAGATGGAATGCCTGAAATGCTGTACATAGGTGCTGATTACTGCCCATTTTGCGCCATAACAAGATGGGGAATGATTGTTGCCCTAATGAGATTCGGGAACTTCTCTCAGCTTCATTATATGACTTCCAGTGCTACAGACTACGAGCCAAACACTGCAACGTTCACATTCTATAATTCGAGCTATTCGAGCAGCTATGTGGACTTCCAGGGAGTTGAAACGCTGACGAATACTTACAAGCCGCTACAGAATATGACAAATGAAGAAGGAGTGATATTTTCAAGGTTCAATTCCAACAACACTGCAATTCCAGCTGATGAAAGGGACGCCATTCCATTCATAGATTTC
>JAMCSF010000027.1 GCA_023380795.1 Candidatus Martarchaeota archaeon
AGGCTTGCCAGCTTTGGGGTATTTTAGAGAATGTTCGAAAGTAACTGCGCGGTACAGTCCGTCTTTTGTATCTACTACCACAAACCTAAAGTTAACTCCTTCGAATCCCAGCAGGAACGCACCGCGCGATCCGTCCTTATACAGTATGCCTTCTGAAAGCTGTGAATTAAGGTTTGACATTACCAAACTTTCGTCAGTCTCACGCAGAAATATGAGCCTTTCCCGGAGCCTATCTATGCAGTGCATGGTAACTACAAGGGTCATTTCCATTTTGCCCGAAAGCTTTTTCGGCACATTGTTTTGTTCTTTGTACATTTTTGATACCTCTTGATTGATTAGCTATCGGCTATATGTTATATTTATTTGTTTTGGCAAATCCTGCATACGGTTTGACCGATGTTTGAAAACAAAGATAGTAATGAGAGTAAATGCCGTATTGCAACAGGTTTATATTTTATAAGTTGAACTATTATCGGTGTTAAAATGCTAAAGGAAGGAGACAATGCCCCGGATTTCAGTCTTGACGGCTCTGACGGATCGAAGCATGCGCTGAAGGAGTTTAATGGAAAGTATCTTGTCCTGTACTTTTATCCGAAGGACAACACGCCAGGCTGCACCATAGAGGCAAACGAATTCAACAAAAAGCTCTCCGAGATAAGAAAGCTTGGAGCCGAAGTCGTAGGAGTCAGCAAGGACGACCTTACTTCGCATGACAAGTTCAAGAAAAAATACGACCTCGAGTTCCTGCTGCTTTCTGATCCTTCAAGCGAAATGATAAAGAGCTATGGAGCTTACGGAAACCGTGGCATCTTCGGCATGGGAACATTGAGGAACACGTACATAATAGACAGGAATGGGAAAATAGCAAAGATTTACGAAAAGGTAAGCCCGAAGGGGCACGCCTCGGAGGTAATCGAATTTCTAAAATCAGCCAAGTGATAGAAATGGCAGTAAAAAAAGTAAAAAGAGCAACGTCTAAAACAGGCAGGAAAAGCGCTCTGGATCCGAAGATGGCACAAAAGGATTCGGATTCCGCGATAGGAGCGCTGAATTCCAAGCCCAACGCAGAAAACTGGAAATCTGCACTGCCTTTGATAAAAAAGTCTGGAGCCAAATATTACAGGATATTCTACGACAGCGGGCTTAAGGACAAGGACAACCTAAAAAACGCTTATGCAGTGCTCTACGACTCTTCGTACAAAAGGCTTTTCAGAGTGCCAGTCATAGAAATGCACGATGGCAAAATCGTAGGCGCAACCAAATACCTTGTGGGATTGAAGATAAACAACAGGCAGTAATCCGGATTAATTTTTGGCCTTCTTCGAAACCAGGTAGTCCCCGATTATAAGCTTTGTCGCGCCCGTGTTTTCCAGCGTCCATATCGCATCTTCAGGGTCAAGTGCTATAGGCCTGCGGTGCTTGTTGAGGCTGGTGTTCAGCACTGCGCCGTAGCCAACTTCTTTGGCTATGCCGCTTATCAGCTTGTAGTAGAGCTTGTTTTCCTTGGCGCTGACCATCTGCGGCCTTGTGGTATGGTCTACGTGCGATGCGGCTATGAGGTTCTGCCTGTGCTCCCTTCTTACTGAATTGGCGCTCGTCATGAACCTGTTCGGGCCTACGCAGTCTTCCAGAAGCTTGCTTGCCTCGCTTTCGAGCATGCTGCTTGCGAATGGCTGGTAGTAGGGCCTTTTCTTTATTATTAGGTTTATCTTGTCCCTGTTCTCCGAATCGTTTGGCAGGGCTATCACGCTGCGGTTGCCAAGCGCCCTCGGGCCGTATTCCATGCGGCCCTGAAACCACAACAATATCTCGTTCTTATTCGCCACAAGCTCTGCCGCATGGCCAGCCGGATCCTTTATGGGCTCGTAGGATATGTTCTTGTTCTTCGATTTTTTAAGGGCGTTGAATATCTGCTCGTTTGTGTAGCCTGGGCCGAAATAGACGTTGTCTATCTGCTTCCTGTTGAACTTTCCGTGCAGGCTGAAGTCTATGTATGCTGCGGCCCCGAGAGACAGGCCTCCGTCGCCCATCTGCGGGAACACAAAAAGCTTTTCCACTTCCGGCATGTGCTCTATTGCCCTGTTGACCAGCACGTTGGAGAAGAATCCCCCGGCTGCCGCAACATTGTGTATCCCGGTTTCCTTTACCCACTGCCTGACTAATGTGGTGACCTGCAGCTCGGCGTGCTTCTGGACTGCGTACGCAAAGGACTCCCTGTCATATTTCGACAGCACGTGGTCTTTTAGGTATTCCGCAAGCAGTATCTCATTCCTCGTCCTTACCTTGGAAACGAAGTTTTTGGATTTGGGGTCATATACACTGAACTGCCAGAGTTCTGGTATTTCTGCAGGATATGAATATGCGGCAAGGCTCATGAGCTTTCCTTCGTCTTCAGAATAGCGCATGTCGCAGGCGACAGTGGCTGCGCCGTACATTATGCCAAGGCTTGTGCTGGCCCGAAATTCTGCGAGCCTCTTTATATTGCCTTTGTCCCCTATTGAAACTGTGCCGCTGAGCCCGTCGCCCGAGCCGTCAAGCGTTATTATCAGGGCCTCGCTGAAGCCCGATGTGAAATATGCTGAAGACGCATGCGAAAGATGATGCTCAACGACATGTATGCGCTTGTGGGAAAGGTCTTCGTCTATCTGCGCCAGCCTTTTAGCGGCCACGTTCCTGCTTATCGGGACGCCGAAAGCCTTCCATAGCGCATGGGGCCTCTGGTTCTGTATTAGCTTGTAAGGCAGGTTCATAAGGTGCAGCATGGCCCTTGATGGGCGAGGTATTTCGCGTCGCCATATTGCGCGCCTTTTCCTGTCCCACGATGGTATGACCCTGGATATCAGTGCGTTGCCGCCTATCCACGCAAGAGCTATGTCTGTTATCTCTTCTTCAGTGTTTTTGGCCACATACCTTATCGAATTGGAAGGAAACCCGACCTCGTTCTTGTTTTTAGTGAAGCGTTCCTCGTTGACCGCTGAAATGACATTTCCCCCGGAAAAGGCTGAGCTGCCGCAGTCATGAGAATCGTTTATTCCAAGAACAGCCATCTTTTCACGTTAAAATACAAGCTATACTGCTTGAAAATCAAATATTATGCTCTAATCCGTATTAAAAGCTATCGCTTCAGAAAAATGCCACTGCCGCGTATGCCACAACGCTAGATAGATCGCCGGTCTGTGCTCCGGAATTTGAATATTTTAGCAGAACCCCCTTTTTCGCACCGGCGGCTTTGGAATAGAGCGCGGCAACGGTCGAGGGGCCGTATCCGCATGCGCTGTCCCCGCTGCTCATCACTCCTTCGTTGAAGCCTTTTGCATCCATCTTTTCCAGCATTTTTATGAGCGGGATGTCCTTGGATTCAGCCACATGCGCGGATTCGTAATGGTTGAAGTCTGAGCTTGCGACCAGCAGCGGTTTTCTCCCGAGCTTTTCTGAGGCTTTCAGTATTGCAGTATGCATGCATTGCGAAGCTTCGAAATCCTGCACCCCCATACATATTGCTACCATAGGTATGGATCCGAATATGTATTGCATGAACGGCAGCTGGACTTCTATGGAATGCTCTTCCGCATGCGATTCCTCGTCTATTTCGGCCAGGTCGCATGCTCTGCATATCTCACTTGCAAATTCCGTATCCGAATGCATTACCCCCAAAGGCGTCTTCCAGTCCTCGGCCGAAACGCCTATTCTCGCGCCCAAGCCCGTATGGTTGGGCCCGAGTATTATTACAGAATCGTAATCCTTCTTGGAATCATAGACGCGTTTGTAAGCGTAAGCGGCTGTTTTTCCAGAGTATACGTATCCTGCATGCGGAACTATTACCGAGAACGGCTTTCCGTGCTCAGCTTTTGCCTCGGCCAGCGATGCCTTTATGAAACTGCTGAGCTCTGCCTTCTGCTTCGGATAAAAGCTTCCTGAAAAAACGCTTTCGCGCATAGATATTGCCCCGTTTTCAAGTAAAGATTATTTTAATTGCATGGCAAAGAATAAATTAGGAACTAAGCGGCCCGCAAGGGCAACGTATAAAGAAATAGGATTGAATATCTTATCGTGCTTCCGATGGTTTTCGTGCTTTATGTCGATATGGATTACTTCTTTGCCGCATGCGAAGAGGTGAGGCACCCGGAACTGAAGGGCAAGCCTCTTGTCGTAGGCACGGCACCTGCCAATGAAAAATTCAGGGGAGTTGTGCAGACCGCGAATTACGAAGCCAGGAAGTACGGCATACACAGCGGAATGCCGAACATAAAGGCGCTGGACCTTTGCAAGGATCTCGCTTATCTGCACTCCGATGAGGAGCACTACGAAAGCGTGTCTGCAGAGATAATGAATGTCTTAAGGTCGTATGGCAGGCCCCTTGAAGTAATCAGCGTCGACGAGGCTGCCATGGATATAACTGGCCTTACCGATGAGGAAGCCATAGCGCTTGCTGGAGATATAAAATCAAGAATAAAGGGGTCCTTTGGACTTACGTGCACCATAGGCATAAGCACAGGAAAGGCCTTTGCCAAGATGGCTTCTGACAAGGCAAAGCCCGACGGGCTGATGCTCATAAAGGCGCAGGAGCTTAGGGGCTTTCTTGATTCATGCTCTTTGGACAAGCTTCCTGGAGTTGGCAGCAAGACCTACGAAAAGCTGAAGGAATTGGGAATAAGCAGCATAGGCGAGCTCTCCAAGCGCGACCCGATGGTGCTTATAGACGCGTTCGGCTCTGCCGGGAAGGAGCTTTACATGCTCGCGAACGGCGTAGACGAGTCAAAGATAGTTGAGAGTTCTGAGATACTATCCATAGGCAGGGAAGTAACTCTCAAGAGCCCTGCGACCAGCGTGGAAGAGATTATGCCTGTACTTAAGGGCTTGATAGACGAGGTAATGAAGGAGGTCGAAAAGAACGGGGTGCTATTCAGAAACGTCGGTGCAAAGGTAAGGTACACTGATTTTTCCATAAGCGCAAAGAGCTATTCCCTGCACAACTACAGCGATTCCAGGGAAGAAATAGAAAAGCGCTCTGTGCCGATGCTGAAAGCGCTCATGAAAACAGGCGCGGCAAGAAAGATAGGTGTAAGGGTATCGAGGCTCATAAAGACAAAGGGCCAAAAAAAATTATTTTGAAGTATACTCCAGATTTTGTATGAATGCCCTTACTTCAAGCGCGGCCTTGGTCCCGCTTGCAGCCGCAGTTATGGCTTGCCTGTATACATGATCGGCCACGTCTCCTGCTACGTATACTCCCGGTATCTTGGTCTTTACCTCATCTTCAGTGATTATGTATCCGGCCTGGTCGAGATCGAGCTTGCCTTTCAGGAAGTCAGTGTTGGGCTTGTAGCCTATAGCGACGAAAACGCCGTCGAAATTGAGCTGCTTCTGCTCTCCGGTGTTCACGTCTTTTATTTTGACTCCGGTGACCTTGGCATCGCCGAGGACTTCCTCGACTACGCTGTTCCATATTATCTTTATTTTAGGGTTGCTCTTTACCCTTTCCTGCATTATTTTGCTTGCCCTGAACGCGTCCCTCCTGTGTATTATCGTGACGCTGTTGACGAACTTTGTAAGGAAGAGCGAATCCTCCATTGCAGTGTCCCCTCCTCCGACTATGGCAACGTCCTTTTTCTTGAAGAAAGGCGCGTCGCACGTGGCACAGCTGCTTATTCCCTTTCCTATGAACTGCTTTTCCGAGGGTATACCCAGCCATTTTGCAGATGCTCCGGTAGCTATTATGACGCTGTTGGCCGTATATTCCTGCGATGGCGTTTTGACCTTGAATGGCCTTTGCGAGAAGTCTACGCTTTCGACATTTTCCCCTACGAATCTGGCTCCGAATTTCTCTGCCTGCTTCCGCATCAGGTCTATGATCTCGGAGCCGTAAACGCCATCAGGGAAAGCAGGAAAGTTTTCCACTACTGTCGTAAGCAGTAGCTGACCTCCGGCTTCTACTCCAGTTATTACTAGCGGCTTGAAATCTTCCCTTGCAGTATACAATGCCGCACTGAGCCCTGCCGGGCCTGATCCTATTATTATTACATTTTCTACCATTTCAATCACTTGGCATAAATTTTCAGGGATTTAAATCCTGAAAATGCGCACATTGTAAGTTTTGTTTTTAAAGTATTTAAAGCTTGTTTGAGATATAACCATGGCGACCAGATGCATGAAGAAAAGGCAAGGATAATATCGCTTGACGCAAAGCTCAAAGGCTCGGACATCGATTTCGTATCTCATGCGCACAGCGACCACATAGCTGCGGTAAAGAGCTCTGAATCTATGCTCTGCAGCACCCAGACCGCAGAGCTTATAAGCACCGCGTATGGAATTGCGCCGAAACTTATCGGCTCCAAGCCTGGCGGGATTGGGCTCTATGATTCCGGCCACATGCTCGGCTCTAAACAGCTTTACATAGAAAACGACGGAGAAGGCAGCAGCATAATTTACAGCGGCGACTTCCAGATGATGAATAGCGTCACTGCGGCACCGATAAGAATCAGAAATGCAGACTGCTTGATAATAGACTCCACATACCCCGATCCAAGGATACGATTCGACGCCAGGGAGGAGGTTGAAACAGCCCTGACTAGATGGGTTGCCAGGGCGTTGAAGAGCGGAATAGTGCTTTTCAAGGCTTACGCAATGGGCAAGGCTCAGGAGCTCATAAAAATACTTAACAACGCAGGGATAACCCCTGTTGTAAACAAAAAGATAAGCGCGATAAACAAGATTTATGTCAAAAATAGGATAGGTCTTGATTACGCTTCAGCATATGACGAAGGAAGCGATTATGAAAGCATATTGAATGGCAACTTCGTGGGCATAGTGGATTCAAGGAATTTCGGAAACCTTGTCGAAGCAGTAGGCTATGCCCACAGGAAAAGGGTTTATACTTCTACAGCTACCGGATTCGCCAAGAGCTTCAGGTTCAATGTCGATGCCCAGTTCTGCCTAAGCGACCATGCTGACTTCCGGCAGAGCGTAGAATACATAGAAGCCGTTTCTCCGAAAAAGATATACACATACGGGCCCAACAGGGAGCTATTCGCAGCTAACTTGTCGGCCATAGGTTATAAAGCCGAACCGTACCGGAAAAAGGCAATAGATGCGTTCTGACTGCACATGTTTATAGTTGGCAGTAATAGGAGTACCGGAGAAATATAGTATGAAGCAGCCGGATTGGCCGCACATTGCAAGATTCCTGAGATTCACTGCGGCGCAAGCTTTTCTTTGCAGACTTTCTTAGACTGTTTCCATACGTCCCAAGCAACTGCGAACCTTATTATCTCCATCTCGCTGCCGTTCGTAGCCTTTTCTAGGGTTATCTCATACTTCTTTTCCATGTAGTCTAAAAACTCCTTGTCATATTTTTCCATAGAGATCAATCCCATTTTGAATCGTGCCGTTAAAAATGTGCGTATGCATAAAATTTTTTTTATGCTGCTTTATTAGGAAAATAAGTAGAGGAATTTCTGACACCTTTGCAAATTCGCGCAATGGGTCTTTGAGTAAAGAATCAGCCTTTTATGCCGAATTCCTTCCGTATCTTAGAAAGCTTTGGACCTATTACAAACAGGCAATACGGCTGGAATCTGTTGTTTTCGTAATAGTCCTTGTGATAATCTTCTGCTTCGTAAAATGCTTCGAGCTTCTTGACTTCGGTCAGGATCGGTTTGTCGAATTCGGGCTTTATCTTCTCTATATATTTTTCTATTTCTTGCTTGTCAGAATCCTCTTCGTAAAGTATTATGGATCTGTATTGCTCCCCAATGTCTGCGCCCTGCTTGTTCTTTGAAGTGGGGTCGTGCATCGCGAAGTATATCTCCAGGAGCTTTTCAAGTGTTATTTCCGATGGCGAATATTCTATCATGGCAACTTCTGCATGGCCCGTAGTCCCAGAGCAAACATCCTTGTAAGTAGGGTTTTTTGTATGGCCACCGGCGTAGCCAGGAGTTATTTTCTTTATTCCTGGAAAAAGCTTGAATACTGCTTCAGTGCACCAGAAGCAGCCTGCGCCCAGATATATCTTTTTTGTTTCATCCATGGAATTCATCTGCCAGGAGCTTTTTATTGCTTCATAG
>JAMCSF010000028.1 GCA_023380795.1 Candidatus Martarchaeota archaeon
GACTACGGCGCTTTGGCAGAAGCCGCAAAGGAAGCGCTTGACAACGCCATATCGATAGTAAGGGCAGGCACAAAAGTCCGCGACATAGGCAAGGAAATAGCATCCACAATAGAGAAAAAGGGCTTCAAGCCGATAAAAAACCTTGGGGGCCACGGCGTGGGAATACATGAGCTTCACGATGAGCCATTCGTTCCAAATTACGACAATGGAGATGAAGCAGAATTGGAAGAAAACACTATAATAGCAATAGAGCCTTTCGCCACAATGCTAAATGGGAGGGGCATGGTATCCAACGGAGACATAAAAGAAATATTCAGCTTCATAGGCGAGGCGGCACAGCCCAGAATGCCGAATTCCAGAAACCTTCTCTCGTTGATAAAGACTGACTTCAGCATGGAGCCATTCGCGGCAAGATGGCTTTCTGGTGTGGTATCTAGCAGGTTCGAGCTGTATTCTGGCCTGTCAGAGCTTGAAAGGCTGGGAATAATAGAATCCCATCCTGTGCTAGTAGAACTTGGAGGTGCGCAGGTTGCACAATTCGAAGCTTCGTTGCTTGTAACTAAGGAAGGATGCGAAATACTGACAAAATAAGCCGGTCAGAGCGATGAATAAAATTTAATGAGGGCCTTTGCCAGCTCTTTTCTCCTGCCTCTAAACGTGTGCCCTGTGCCTTTCAGCATGATTGAGCCGAATTTATCGCCACGGTAAGCTTTTGAAAGCATTCCTATTGCCGTTGGCGGATTTATCTTCTTCATATATTCGTCATTTTCTCCGAATGCGACAAACATTGGCTTTTTAACGCCTGCAACATAATCTAATTTCCCGTCATAGTACAACGCGCGTGCCTCAGGGTTTTTCAAATCCGCTGTGCTCAAGAACCTTTTCGACCCTATAATCTTCTCGGTGTATCCTTTTCCCCCAAGAGGCAGCAATAGGCTCTTTTCTGCATGTCTTTTTGCTGTCTTTACTAGAGCAGCGTATTTTTTCTCTCCCATCATTGCAAGGTCATAATTATGGTCGTCTACAGGGCTCAGCAGCGCTATTGAAGATACGTGCCTTTTGCCCTTAGCCCTTTTTGAATTCATGTAATAAAGGATCTTCTGGCACCCGGTGCTGTGCCCTTCCAAAAATATCTTCTTGAAACCCATCTTATGCAATAAGCCAACGGCTCCGTCTATGTCATAAACGCAATCTTCAAAGCGCTCAAGGGCACTGCCGGCAAGCAACTCTTTGTCTTTGGATTTGTATCCGAACCCTTCGATTATATAACTGCCCCTGGTAAGTATGGACATTAATGCGATGTTGTCCCTTCTCGCTTCTGCAGCTATTTCAGGTATGCTATTGCTGCCATAGAAACTGCCTCCAAGCCCATGGATATGCAATATCACCTTTTCCGCTTTTCTGTTGGGCTTTGCAAGCATGGAATACAGCATCAAGCCGTCGCTAGCGTCAAATCCTAATATGTCCACATTTTCCAGCAGTTTAGGGTATTTGCCCGTGTATGCTTTCATCCAAACCATAGCCTTATTGCCTAATCAGTTATTAATAATTATCGGCGGGCATTCGTAATAATAATACTTCGTGTAAATCTCGCAGCGCATTGAAGACGTATTCGAAGGAAGTAAGATCTTTATATTGTAGAAGTGCTTTGGAAGCAGAGACAGTATGTTGTAATTCATGTAATTGAGTTCCCTGCACGTAGCGCCGCATACGCTCATGTTAGTTATGTGCTTTGGCTGCGAAACGCTTAGCCCTAGGGTGTTCTCTTCTATTGAGTTGGTGGAATATACCTCAAGCACGCTTGCGTTGATTGCTTTGTTGCCCCCGTTCGAAATGCCGAGTATCGCATAAGTCCCATTTGCAGTAATCCCTTCATACGAAACGCTAACTCCGAAATCGCGTGCATAAGAATAATGGGAATATACTACTACCGTGGCAAGAGCAATCGTAAGCACTGCCAAAGCTGCATATCCTATCTTTAGCCTGAGCTCCCGGATTTCACTTTGCTGCTTCTGTTTTTTAATCTGCTTTGGCTTGGCCTTTTCCGTTTCGACAACCGCTATAAAAAACAGCATCGTTATCGAAAGCGCAAAGTATGCAACCAATGTGTGGTAAAGAAAAAAGTATACGAACAGGCTCATTGAAGCTACGAGCATTTTATTCCTTGCAATATAAACTGCGACAACTCCTATTGCAATAGAAATGTAAAATACCAATTCAAGCCCGTGCATTGACAACGGATAAAACATCATCAGCAGCGACGGAATAGGGGAAAGAAGGAACGGCAACAAATATCCATTTACTGGCGCCAGAACGTGGCTTATGAAAATTCCTGGGTTCTCTAGTATGAAATAGCCATTTATTGCAACAAATACTGCAATCGCCCCTGCTGCAGCCTTTACTCCGCTTATTACCCCTTTGGCGGCTGCTATGTACGCCAGTGCAAAAAGTATCGGCACCCACAGGAGTTCCTGCAGCGATGCGGCTATTCCCAAAATTGCGAAGGCATACCATTTGTCTATGCTATAAAACAACGCTATCATTGCAATGGCTATTATAAGGTACTGGACCGAAAGTATCTGCACAAAGTAAAGAATGAAAACAACGGCTGCCGGGAGAATAGCCTTGAAACTTTTAAGCCTCTGCTTGCTTACTGCTGCGGTGAAGGAGAGTATCGCAAGCGCTAAGAATATAAGGTAAGCTTCGGAATTTGCAGAGTAAATTACTGAGCTTGCAGTCCCGTGGGCAAGATAATAAAACGGTGCCAAAACCAGCACGAAAAGAATAGGGTAGTCAAGATACCCTACTATTCCATTTTCGGTAGTCAGCGTGAAGCCGTACTTTGTCGAATTATGGTACAAGACATCTTCTATGTCTATGCTATACGGGTTGTTGCCTGCCTGAATGGCACTGAAGGCATAATACGAAAGCACAGTTTCGTCATCAACATTAACTCCTTTGTAGCCGAAGCCATACAGCTGGTAGTAGAAGAAAAGAGCTATGGCGGCTATCAGAATTATGGCGCCAATGGCTCTGGCATATTTCTTCAACGGCTTGATCCGTATAAAATAAAACCCAAATATCGAAATTGCCAATGCGGGGAAGATTATCGCAAAAACTATCACAACGTTTATGGCTTCGCCTATTGCCGAATTCCCTATAAATGGGATTGAAGACATATAAGCCAAAGAAATTGCCGCAATTACCGCGTTTACGGCTAAGGCTGCAAGAGAAAATTTCACAAAGTACCTTTTTCTCCTTAGCAGTGAAAACCCGATTGCAAATGAAAGGTAAGCCAAGGAATAAGTGTCAATAATAGAGGAAAGCCAATTGGAAAAGTGCATATTTGAGGAATATAACGCTAGAACCAGCATGTAGATTATGCTTCCGGAAGCAAAAAATGCCTCTCCTGCTATAGATTCGCGTTTCAACTAACCTCCCCTGGATTATTGTTAAATATCGGAGGGCAAAGATAATAAAAGCCATTTTTGTAAACGGCGCAGTAGAAAGCCGTAGCGTTGGGCGGCACTGTTATATAAATCCTGTTATATCCGCTGTGCAGGGTTACTAGGTTTGTGTTCATGTACCCGGTTATGGTGCAGTTTTCGGTGCAGCTGGAGTTTGTGATTGTGCGGTTAGGGATTACGCTTAGCCCTTCAACGTCTCCAAGAGAATTCCTCAAGTAATAGAATCCAAGCAAGTATACGTTCTGGCTTCCTGGCATCGCGCTTTTAAAGCTCACGTTGTCGAATATAGAATTTCCAATTATGGAAATGTGCTGGCTGTATGCCGAGACCCCAAATTCGCGGACATATGAACCATGCATGTAAGCTACGGATGCAATCAGCGCTATGTAGAAAACCAGAGCGGCGGAGGCAACGGCCCTGGCATCGCTTATGTTTCTGCTTTTAAGCCATTCCCTTAGCTTGCTCCTTTCCGAGAGCCTTATGTCCATTACGAATGCAGAGGCTATTACCGCAATTGGCAGCATGAAGTATACAATCAGCGAATGGTCCAGAGCAAGGTAGCTCAAAAACATTCCAGTAAATATGGTGAGCTTGTTACCGCTATAAGCGGTTATGGCTATGGCTAGCGCCAGCATTATATAAAACAATATGCTGAATCCAGAAAGAGGTATGTTTGCATAAGCTTGCACTATCGAAGAAATTGGAGTTAGGTAAAAAGGTATCAAATTCCCGTCTAGGGGTTTGAATACCTGCGATATATACGCGCTTGGCCCCATGGCAATAAAATACCCATTTATCAAAAAGAATATAAGTGCCGAATAGACCGCAAGCCTTCCTGCCTTCTTTAGGCCCTTCGTCACGGCTATGTACGTAAGGACTAGGATTGTGGGGACCCATAGCAGCTCCTGCAGAGAAGCCGCAATCCCAAGGAGCACAAAGATATACCTGCTATCGATATATTTCATGGTCAGGATCAGAAGGATTATTGCTATCGAATATTGGAAAGAGACTATCTGAATCGAATAAAGCAGGAATACGAACAGCGCAGGCGCCATAATTTTCATATTGCCAAGCGAGCGCTTTCCAGCAACAATCCCAAACACAAAAAGCGATATCAGGAACATTACTAGATACCCGGAAGAGTTTCCATAATTCAACACTTCTGCCGGAGATCCACTGAAAACCGAATAGAAAGGCAATCCTGCAAGCATGAACAGCGCAGGGTAGTCAAGCCTGCTTATCACGGTATTGTTGGTAAGCAATGTAAAGCCGTACTGTGTCGCATTGCTTTTCAGAATGCTTGCGGAATTGAATAGGTATGGATTGTGCCCGGCCAGCATTGAGTGCAGGGCATAATATGCAATCAACATCTCATCATCCGATCCTATGCCCTTATATCCAAAAATGTAAAGCTGGTACACTATGAAAAGCGCTATAGCACCTACAAATAAGGCAATCGCAATCGGTTTTGCATGCGGAAATTTTCCCGCCTTGATGATATAGAACCCAAGAAGAATTGCCACCATGGTCGGAACCGCTATGGCGTATATCACTATCAGCGGGTATATGCCTCCTAAGAGCGCTATGCCGTTATTGAAACTGCCAAAGCTTAGCAGGGCTGCTGCCAATGCGCAAATGCTGGCAATTGCGAAGATTGTACTCCATCTTGCAAATTTTTTGTTGTGATGAAGGAAGGAAAAGGATATGAGATATGCGGTATATGCAATTCCGAACAAATACGACAGGGGCGTAAGCGCGCCAGGGGCATTATTGAGCATTGAATATACATCAAGCGTAAGCATGAAAGCCGCAGTTATTGCCCCAAAGCTAACAAGATTCAGCCGCAGCGTTTTAGAGCTGCCATTATCCTTCAATAAATCAACCTGTATGCACGCCAACTGCATGCATAGTACAGTTTTCTAAAAACATAAATAAAAAGGTAATCGAAAACAAGGAAAAGAGAAAAAGAAAAAGAAACGTGCGGCCAATTCAGTCGCACTTGCTGTATCCGCACTTAGGGCAGGTGAAGCAGCCCTCGCTTGCTACCATCGCGTTGCTGCATTCGGGGCATTTTACCTCTTCCTTCGCGGATATCGTGTAGCTGTTGGCGCTGCTCCTTATGTACTCCATGGTCACCGACGCTTCCTCCTTTGCATTCATGTGCTTCTCCTTCATCTGCGATATTGTCTTCTGGTTCTGTTTGGAGTCCACGGCCTGGAGAACCTGCACGCTCTTGCTGCTGTCCCTATAAACCGTTATACCCTTACATCCTAGGTCGTACGCCAGCCCATAAGCCTTCTCTATGTCCTGCGGCGTGGCCCAGCTCGGGAAGTTTATAGTCTTTGATACTGCGTTATCGGTGTACTTCTGGAACGCTGCCTGCATCTTCACGTGCCATTCCGGAGCTATGTCATACGCTGTCACGAAGAGCTCCCTTACCTCTTTCGGGACCTCCTCAACGTCCTGTATGGACACGCGCCCTGCAAGCTTCTTCATTAGCTCGTCGGAATAGAAGTTCTTTTGCAGTGCGTACCACTCGAATTCGTTATCCACCTCTATGAGGTTGGATCCTAGGCTCTCGTGTACGTTTCTCATGTATACTACTGAAAATATGGGCTCTATGCCCTGCGATGCGCCTCCGGATATTATGCTTATGGTGCCAGTCGGTGCTATCGTCGTAACGGTAGAGTTCCTCATGGGCTTGAACCCGAGCTTGTACCATATGCTTCGCTCGAAATCCGGGAACGGGCCCCTTTCTTCTGCAAGCTCCTGGCTCATCTGTCTGGAATTTTCGGTTATGAACGACATTACTCTCTCGGCCAACAGCAGCGCCTCGTTGCTGTTATACTTTATGCCGAGCTTTATGAGCATGTCAGCCCAGCCCATGACGCCGAGGCCTATCCTCCTTATCGCCTTTGAAACCTCGTCTATCTGCTTAAGCGGATAGTTGTTGGCATCTATTACATCATCAAGGAACCTCGTTCCAAGCCTTACTGTTTCTCTGAGCTCGTCCCAGTCTACTTCGAAATGCCCGTCCACAGGCTTGACCATCTTCGCGAGGTTTATGGACCCAAGGTTGCACGAATCGTACGGGTAAAGAGGCTGTTCGCCGCACGGGTTTGTGGACTCTATCGGGCCCCTTTCCGGAACTGGATTTGAATATGTGGAGTTAATGCGGTCCAAAAACACGAGTCCTGGGTCGCCTGTTTTCCATGCCATCGTGACTATGAGGTTCCATACTGCCCTGGCGTTGAGCTTGCCAACGGGCTTGCCGCTCCTTGGGTTCATCAGGTTGTATTCGGCATTGTGCTTCAGCGCGTCCATGAACTTCTCGGTTATCCCAACGGATATGTTGAAGTTCCTGAGCGTTCCCTCGCTTTCCTTAGAAACTATAAAATCTAGTATGTCAGGGTGGTCTATTCTCAGTATGCCCATATTGGCGCCCCTCCTTTTGCCACCTTGCTTTATCTGTTCGGTAGCCGAGTCGAAGACCTTCATGAACGATATTGGACCGGAAGCCACACCTCCTGTGCTTCTTACTATATCATTTGTTGGCCTGAGCCTTGAGAATGCGAAGCCTGTGCCTCCGCCGCTCTGGTGTATAAGTGCTGCGTTCTTTACCGAATCGAATATTTCAGGTATGGAATCGCCAACCGGAAGCACAAAGCACGCGCTCAGCTGACCAAGCTTAGTTCCCGCATTCATGAGCGTTGGAGAATTTGGCATGAACCTGAAGTTCACCATTGCATTATAAAACATATCCTCTATCGCTTGGACCTCCTTGTCGCTCTTATTATAATTTCTCTCAGATTCGGATATCGCCCTGGCTACGCGCCTGAACATCTGCATAGGGCTTTCGACAATCTTTCCATTCTCGTCCTTGAGCAGGTACCTTGCCGCAAGCACTATCAGGGTGTTTATCGGGAGCTTAAGGTCGTCCTCCTGTATGCCGAGCGAAGCCTTGTAAGCTCTTACCTCTGCCCTCTTGTGCCTGTACAATATGTACATCTTAGCCACGGAAGGCTCCTTTTCCATCAGGACCTGTTCCACTATGTCCTGAATCTCCTCTACGTGTACGGAGTCCTTTCCCAAATTATCTATCAGGTCTATTACTTCCTTGGCAAGCTGAGCAGACTCTTTTTCGTTGTCCTCCTTGTTGCTCTTTATATATACCTCAGAAAAAGCCCTTGATATTGCCCCAACCACTTTGCTTTCATCGAAAGCCACTTTCATACCGTTTCTTTTTATTACGCTGGTCACCATTCCAACACCCACAAAATTTGTTGCAATTGATAATTAGGGCTTAATATTTAAAAAGCGATATATGCAGCGATAAAACTTAAATGGAACGGCAATGTTCCGCTATCAATTTAAAGCTTCTTTTTTTTGTCGACAAACCAAAACTTTGTTGGAACTTCCAGTATTGGAAAATACGTCGAAAAGCGGAATATATGCATATTCCGCTTAATTCTTGCTCTGCTCCAGCTCGTCGCACGAGCTGTCGAATTCGGCTTTTAACCTTATCCACGCCTCCTTGTAAAGCTTCTGCTTTCCCTTTTCAACATTGTAGAACAGCCAGCGGTAGAACGCCTGGTCGCTTATCGGCGTCCCTGCGAGCTCTTCCACATCGTTTAGGTTAACGCCCTTCCACCTGCTCTGCTCCGCCTGCATGTATTCCTCCTTGACCTCAGGCTTGTCGAGCGGGCCTTCGCTCTGCATGCATTTATGGGTCTGCCACGAATGGCCAGAAGAAAAAGAAGCTATTATGACCGCAACGGCTTTGAGCTGCGATTCCCTTTCCGTTAGCTCGACCAGTTCTCCGTCGGGTTTTACATCTGCCCTATACGTGTGGTGTGTGTTGTACTTCTGTGCTAATCTGTGTATTTCACCAACAAGAACATCATATTTTGTTATGTTGTACTTTATCGGCATATATTGCACATCTTTGATATTATATTGGACAAGAACATATATAAGTGTAATTGTGGAAATATTTTTAGCATTTGAAAGGCGATCAAATGGCACTCTTCAACATATTCGGCAAAAAAGATGCTGCTTCTGAGCTAACGCGTTCCATACCGTACAGGATAAGCACGGAATTCGTACCATATAAGCTTTATTCGAGCAGGAAAAGCCAGGTCTCGCTTTTCCTGAAGGTAAAGAACGCGACAAAAGAGGTTCTCTTAACCTCTGTTGTCATGGAGCTGCCGAACCAGCTTGGGTTCGATGACATGGGCATGCAGAAGCAGAAGGAGCTCAGGCTTGGCGAGCTGAAGCCTGCGGAGGAGCGCGAGATGAGGCTGGACATATACAACACCATGAATGCAGACCCGGGAGAGTACACAGTAGCGATAACTACCATATCTCATTATAGGGACTACGGCCACGTGCTAAACGCAGTTAAGAAGAAAACGACCCTCAGCGTCGTATGAACGCACGCTTTATATCAGAAAGCCCCAGCCGTGCCAATCAAAACCCTTAAATATATCCAGCAATAGCATATATTTTACTTGTTTGGAGGGATGAAAAATGGTATTCAATACGGCTAAAAATAACGACAAGCGCAAAGAAGAAAAGGGGGAATCGGAAAGATTCGTAACGCTTTCGGCGATGATAACGGTTGCATATTCAAACGGCCATGCAAATATTGGGGACATGATGACCTCCATCATGGGCGGGCTGAAGGAAACAAGCAAAATCATCAGGTTGGAAGAAGAACGCAAGCTTGATCCGGGGCTTGAAGAACTTCTCCACAAACACAAGAACATTATATACGTCGGGCCTGTGGCGCCTTATAGAAAAGACGTAACCTACAATACGCCGTTCAGCTCGATAGCCGCAGACAGAAATATATCGCAGCATATGGCCGAGTTCTGCAAAGTGGTATCAGAAACAATGGATTATCTGCTGTCCGAAAAAGGGCTGTCAGAGCTTTCCAACAGAAACGTGTTCGAGGACCTGATGTCAGAGGCTTCGTTCGGGAAGGATCAGGAAATCCTCGATAGCATGGCACTGGGCATGCTGAAAGGCATAGAAAGGATAAGAAAGAATCCAAAATCAGTATCAAATACGGAATATACCTACGCAAAACTCCTGATGCAAAATCTCATGTTGAGCGGCTTTACCTCGCAGGAAATGAAGGAAAAGCTCAGCAAGGCATGGAATTCCGCATGAATCATGGCATGAATTCCTTGTTCTTTATCTTTTCTCTTATGTAGTCGTCTACAAATGTTAGCCTTGGGCCCTGCAGTGTGTCCTGCTCAAGCTTCTTCTTTGTCTTGAGAACCTCTTTCAACTCCTTGACCCATTCGCTGTGCCTGTTTATCCACGGGTAGTTGAGCATCTCCTGGGCCCTTTTGAGGTCCACCTCTGTCGCGCGCATAGTCATGCTTTTAAGGAACTCATACCTTTCGAGATCCGACATGGTAACCCCTATGAATCTTGCTTCTGGCGTTGCTATATCTCTGCCTATGTAAGCAAGGTTCATGCTTCCCGTCTTTATCGTCCAGTATATGTACCAGCCCCAGGCATCGCCGTCGTTGAATACGTAGACTGGCAAGCCCATGTCTGCCAGCTTTCTTATTATCCTTCTGGTGCCTCTGGCTGCCTGGCCCTGTGGGCTTATGAGTATTGCGTTCTCCTTCTTCCAGAATCCGTCCTCATTGAGCCTCTGCCAAAGAGCGTCCTTCTCGACAACTATGACATATTTGGCCTTGACGTCAACGAACTCTATGTCGTTGTCCACGTCGCTCGGAATAGCCCATCCGCTCCTCCCCATCTTGCTGGTGTCTATTTCGGTCCTCTCGTTGCCGAAGCTGTCGAGCACCCTCATGTTTCCAGTTAGGACTCCCTTCCTGTTTGCGTTCAGATTGAGGTTTTCCCTCTTCATGCTGAGCGCGACTTCCAAATCCTCTATAAGCGGATTGGATTCGCTCTGCTCGTTGAATATGTTTTCGTCTATGTCGTCACCAAGAGAGTACTTCAGCTGGTAAAATAACCCTCTTATCGTGGTGTGGAGGTTCTGCTTCACGAAATCGTGGCATTTTGCGGCTATCGCCACAGTCTGCATGAACCTTTTTGACTGGGCTATGTTTATGAAATTGTGCTCCTCTGCGGCAGAGCCAAGCCTGAGATAGCCTTCCTTTTCGTCATAGCTTATGTTGGACCTTGTCCTCGTAGTTACGTTGAAGGATGGATTCTGCTTCCTTTCTATGTCGCCCAATATCTTCGCGCCGAACCTTTCAAGCTGTTCAGCTGGTTCTTCTCCGTGCCCTGGTCCTTTTTTATCATCAGTTGTCTTTTTCGGCAAACGCTCACCGGATTATAGCTTTTCGTACTTGCGAAGCTCGTTTATTATCTCGTCGCGCCTCTTGCTCTTCCTTATCGCATGCTCCAGGACTTCGGCAAAGCTCTTTACTGGTATTATCTTTATCTTCTTTATGCGATCCTTGCTTATGTAAATGTCGTCCTTGTTCGAATATGGTATTATTACCGCGCGCATTCCGGTGCTTATCGCAGCTTCGACCTTGCTTGTCACTCCCCCTACTGGCAATACCGCGCCCCTTACGGAGAGCGATCCTGTCATGGCTATGCTCTGGTCTACCGGAAGGGATTCCATTGCCGATATTATGCTTACAGCTACGGATATGCTTGCACTGTCCCCTTCTATGCCTTCGTAAGTCTGGAGGAACTGCACGTGCATGTCGTAGTTGGCCACGTCCTTACCCATGTGCTTCTTTATTATGGCGCTGACGTTCTTCACCGCTTCGCTTGCAATCTTGCCAAGCTTTCCGGTGGGTATGAACCTGCCCTCGCTTCTCGAGCTGGCCGGAGTGACCTCTGCGACTATTGGCACTATTATGCCGGCTGTCATTATCGAAGAGCCTACAACTGCGAGCCCGTTAACCTTGCCTACTGCGTATCCCCTGTTGGTAAACACCTGATAATCCTTCCTGTAATTTATCTGCTGCGAAACAACCTGCGCTTCTATGGGCATAGCTAGTGCCTTTGCGGATTCGACATCCTTGGCGGTTACCTCGCTCTGCCCTCTTTCAACTGCAATATCTCCGGCAGCCCTTATCAAACCGCCAAGGTCCCTCAATATAAGCGACAATCTCCCTTTTCTTCCAGCCCTCTTCCTGGCCTCTTCTATTATTGCTTCCATTGCCTCGAGGTTGAACGGAGGTATTTTTCCGTCCTTTTTGACCTCCTGAGCAACAAACTGCATGAGCTGCTTCCTGCTCTGCGGCGTATCTGCCATTGTAGACTCCATGAACACCTCGTATCCGTAGCCCCTTATCCTCGATCTAAGCGCCGGGTGCATGTGCTGTATGTCCTGCAGGTTTCCTGCGGCCACCAATATGAAGTCGCATGGAACTGGCTCTGTCTTGACCAGCGCTCCGGAGCTCATTTCGCTCTGCCCGGTTATCGAATATTTCTTCTCCTGCATGGCTGTGAGCAGCTCCTGCTGTGACTTAGGGTCAAGGCTAGATATTTCGTCTATGAAAAGCACACCCTTGTTCGCCTTGTGTATTCCGCCGCTCTCGACCCTGAGGTGCGCAGGTGTTCCCAGCCCGCCCGTCTGCAGCGGGTCGTGCCTCACGTCGCCGAAAAGTGCTCCGGATTTCGAGCCTGTCGCATCTATGAAAGGCGCATGGTCCATTCCGGTATTGTCAACTATGAGCTTTGGCTCGTTGGCATCGTTCATTCCGGGCATGCCCACGCGCCTTGTAAGCCCGCCCATGAACAGGAACACCGAGCCGAAAATCATTATGCCGAGTATTAGCGCAGCAAGCACTATTATATCATAGCCTTTTATGAATCCGCTGAGAGACAGTGCCAGAAGCGCTATTACGAGTATGAATACTATCGGGGTTACCAGCGAGGTTGTCTTTCCCAGCGCTGCCCTGGCATTCATGCGCTCCTTCTGCACTATCTGCCTGCCCTGCCCATCAAGATGCTTCTTCCTGTCTTCTTGGTTTGCGTATGTCTTTACGGTTTTTATTATCGGTACGTTTTCGTCGTTGACGTTCCTGTAAACCAGTATGTCCTCAAGATCCATTACGGACAGAAGCTCAGACATCGCCTGCGCAAGCATTGTCTTTCCAGTCCCAGGCTCCCCGACCAAAAAGACATTTCTTCTTTGCTTGGCCGCCTTTTTTATTATCGCTATTGCTCCAGTCTGCCCGATTACCTGATCTATAAGCTTTTCCGGGACCTCTATGTCCTTCGTTGACCTTATCTCTTTTTCGCTCATATTATGCCCTGTAGAAAGCATATAAATTATCCAATAAACCTTTTTAACCCTTTTGCAGAATATGGTTTAATATTAAACTACTTTGTGTGAACGCAACCATTTTTAAATAGTTTTACAAAAGAAATCGATTGTGGAAATACTGATAGCGCTGTTGCTTCTGCTTTCGCTCGCTACCATTCTTGGCAAGCTTTTCGAAAGAATAGGAGTAACAGAGATAGTCGGGCAGATAATTGCAGGCATGATACTTAGCCCTGCCATACTGGGTGTGGTGCAGCCGTCGCCTGTGCTATCCGGTATAGCAGAAGTTGCCATATTCTTCATACTGCTATTCATAGGGTTGCAGATAACGACCGAGGTGCTTACAAACCACCTGAAAAGCGCAACAGCATTCACGCTTTCCTCTTTTGTGGTCCCTGTATCTATAATGGCGATTATCGCTGTTTTTGTCTTCCATTTGGGTGTTGCAGCAGGAATCATAACCGCGGTAGCTATAGGCGTGCCATCCATATCGATAATCTCGGTTCTGGTGTACAGGTATGCTATGATAAACCTTGAAGATGGCAAAAGGATACTGAGCGGAGTCATAATGACCGACATACTGGCATTCGTGGCCCTCGCGGCTGCGCTTAAGGCATCGCATTTAGCCGGGGTCATAATAAGCATAATAATATTCATAGCGGTCCTCCTGTATATTGATAGGACTCTCAAGTATCACGACGTCAAAATCAGGGGTTTCTTCGAGCGCATGATTAAAGAGAAGGAGGAAGCCGTTGTTTTTGCCATAATAATAATATTGAGCCTGGTACTGGCAGCCATACTGCAGCTCATAGGCATAACATATGTGCTAGGCGCGCTTTTCGCAGGAATGCTTGTGCACAAGACTAGTGTCGGGCCCAAGGCTACAAGGATACTGGAAAACACGTTCAGGAGGCTCAACGACAGTTTTTTCATACCTGTTTTTTTCAGCATTGCCGGCCTTGATTTCGCTGTTCCATCTCTCACGTATACTGAAGTCCTATTGTCAATGGTAATAATAAGCGCACTGGTTGGGGGTGCTCTGAACTACTTTGTATCAAAGAACAGGCTTTCAAAGATAAGCAGCAAGGAATCCATAGGCATCTTAGGCAGCCGGGGTGCAGTAGGCATAATAATAGCTACGCTGGCCCTGCAGAGCGGGATAATAACAAACAGCCTTTACACAGTAGTTCTGGTTGGCACCATAATCCTTTCGCTCATAATGCCTCTCCTGCTGTCCAAAAAAGCAAGGACCCCTATGCAAGCCGCAGCCGCGACCTACAGATAAATGCCTTAAATCATTAATCCATATTGCTTAAAAACGTACATAGTATACCTTTATATATTTGGCATATTCAATTCAACCTGAATCCATGGCCGGTCCTTAAGCTTTACAGGTTCGGCTTTTGGGCAACACTTCGGTGAAGAACTATGCATGGCAAAACCAATAAAGGTTCGATTTGGAAAAGGGAGGCAATACGATTCGGAGAGCTGTCAATACCTGTCTGGGCTTTGATATCGATACTATTCGTATCAGCAACTGCTGCAACAACGCTTGTAGTATACAACGCCATAGTGGCACAGGTAGTCCAGCCTGCAAACGTGCTCCCTCCTATAGGCATATCCCTATACACTGGAAATTATGTTACGGGCACTTTCAATACTCTCGTGAGCAATTCTCTTAATGCTGCTTCTGACTCAATTCAGGTACCAGGAGGCAATGCCATAATATATGGAGTCAACACAATAAACAATGCTAACAGGCAGGTAAACTCAACTCTCATCGACATCATAAGCGAAACTACAACTTCAAACACCATGTTTCCGATAGATGTATACTTTTTGGGCAGCGGATCAAGTTCATACGTGCCTAACACAATAACCCCAACCAATGCACCAAGCCCACTGCAAAACAACATAAGTGCTGGAAATTTCCTATACGTTCTAAACGGCCTGCAAAACGGTTCAATACATAGCAGCTTCTATACATACAACGTTCCAGCAAAAAGTTATCTTAACCCGGGTTCCAACAGCATAACAGTTACAAACTGGATAGGTGGAGAGGCCTACAATTCCATCTCATCAAACCCCGATTCAATGTATTACTACCTGCTTAACCAATCAGACTTTGCAGACACTGCGAATACGCCGCAGGTAGGCATGCCTTCGATACCGGCGAATGCGTTCAGGTATTATGCACCTGGAGTGCAGCCTAACTCGGTAATAGGTTTTGTAGTCCCAAGTTCCTACAACGGCTTGCTGACTTTTACGATAAAGTCAGTAGCAAGCAGCAGGGCTTTGGTAAACAAATGATTTCAACAGGCCAGCCAATTGCACCGGCGGTTGCCGGTGTGCTTTCTTTATTTATTTCACGGCTTAAGGATTATTTTGAAGGATGATGAAATTGATAAAACATGCAATTGCCATAACTGCTATCTTATCAATCTTTTTGTTAGGGATATCATCCGCCTATTTTCCTTCAAACATGGTCGCGGGCAGCTATTATGCCAACGTGATTACCAATTTTTCGGGATACGGCCTGACTACCGCCAATATAACCGTTCTCTCCAAAATAAACACTACGGATTACTACCTGTTCTCGTTTAACGATTCGGCGAACGGCCTGCAGCTGAACTGCACTGCGCCTTACGTCAACGGCAGTTATTCCGACTACTTTTGCTTTGGATACAACAGGAGCATAAGGCACAATACGATACTGAATCTGTATGGCCTGATAGGAAATGCTACAAACTATGTAAGCCAGAACCTCTCAATACTCGCGGTGGCTCCGGCGCATCCCTACAAGATATCCACAGAAATATTGCTCAACGGAAACGTTGTTGTGAATGAAAGCGTGCAAACAAAGATGATAAACATAACCGACATAAATTCATCACAGTATTCATTCTCTAATGGCATAAGCCTTGACTGCAACGGCATAGGCCCAGCATACATAACAGGGAATCTTACCCTGACGTTTTATCCGGCAAAATGCTATTATGGCAGCACTGTGAATCAATCTTCGCTAGATACGAATTCGATAATCCAGAATGCTGTGCTTGCAAACGTCATATCTAACCATACGTACCAGGACCTCCAGTTCCAGAACCTTAGCGTAGAAGTATACAAGCCGCTTAACCTTTCCGGAACTGTGCCAAATGGCTATTCAAGCTTTTACTCTGTCGGGGCTTTAATCCGCAATGCCACCAATGGCTACCTGCCTTCGATAGCTGAGCTCCAGAGCGTGTACGCGTGCAGTCTTCCCAAGGGCCCGCTCTCAGGTGTGGAATACTATAGGAATTTCAGCTCATACGTAAGCCTGTACGAATATTACAAGGGGAATTCGGAATGCTATCTGGATTTCTATTTTCCCGCAGGCATGAACGTATCAATAATTCAAAAACTGCCAACGAGCGGAAGCCATCTTACTACAACTACGATAAACACTACTACAACAACAACCATACCACAGCACCATAACAGCCCTCCTTCAAAGACAACAACAGTAACGACTACGACAGTATCAACCACAACTACTGTATCAACAACAATTCCAACAACGACAATAGCACCAGCGCCACAGATAAACAACAATAAAAAGCAGCAGGAAGAGAAGAATACAAGAGATACTGCGGCAGTAGCAGTTGTAGTTACTTCGGCCTCGACAACTGCTTTCGGCGTAATGAGGCGTTCTGGAAGAAAATAGCGTGATTCTATGAAAAAGACTCAGGAATACCTGATTTCGGTAATAGGGCTTATGGGGGTAATAATTGCTATACTGTCCATACTCTACGAGAGCAACAACCTAGCGCTTGTGTCTTCGCTTATCGCAATCGCAGCCATAGGCGTTTCGATGTACTTCGTCTACATAGAAGAAGAGGAGATAAAGGTAGAGAAGAAAGAGATAAAGGAAGAGCAGCACGAAATAAAAGAGGAGCACGAGCAGCTAGAAAAAGACGAATCTGAAAACTCTGCAAGGCGCAAGGAGGCACGCAAAAAGCCAAAATGATATTGCAGATATGCAAATCTTGCGTTTGCCATGGCTTTTGGCACAGCGAAAGGCATTTGCCTTTTCAGCCTCCGCCGCTCCTGTATTTTTTAGTAAGCCATTTGCAGGCGCAGTAATAAACTGCTATGGAAAGCGCTTCCACTCCTATAACGAGCACTACCGATACCTGGCTTACCTTCCCGAAGACCAATGCCGAAGGGTAGAATGAGGCAAGGCCCACGGGCAACCCAACTGTGAATAGCAGCGTGCCAGGAAGCCCGTATATTGTAAGTGGATACTGCGCGGCTCTTGAAGCTATGTTGGTAATCCACTGCATGTATCCTGCGCTGTTGAAAAGAACATATGACAAAAGCGTAATCGTAAGCAGGAACATTGTCAGTGAAACTACCCCGAAAGCGAATATGAAAAGCATTTCAAAAAGCCCGGATGCGCTTATTCCTGCCATGTAAGCCGCGTATCCAAAGACAAGGGCTCCGCTTATTACTGATCCTATTGAGGTCTTTGTCCCGTAAAGCGACAGCATGGTCACAACCGGATTGTACGGCTTGAGTATTCGCTGGTCGAACTGCCCGTTCCTCATGGTCCTGGCGAGTCTTTGCGGCGAAATATTATAAAGCACCAATCCTATCATCATGTTGGCAAGTGAGCTCACTACCAGCATCTGGTAATAGCTCCATCCTGCGACTCCGCTTGATACGTTGTATATTATCGTTATTGTGACGACGCTGGCTACCGTGCTTAGCATGAAGACGAATATCCAGACAATGAACTGCATCCTGTAAATGGCAATGTCCTTCCAGAGTACTTTCTGGGACGAGTAGTACATCCTCAGGTTTCTGGATATGTTTTCAAGCATTCAAACACCTACCGCGTTTATGTCCCTGCTTACTCTCCTCCACACCACAACTGAGATGGCGAGCAGTATCAATGCCCAGATGGCACCCTCGGCCACTAGCCCGGGCAGCTGCGCTGCAGGAATTATGCCTGTGAACGTTCCTCCAGGCACATAATAAAGGAACGGGAATGGGGTAAGCATCAGTATTCCATAGAAAATCTTCGGGTAGAGCAGCAGCGGCATGATCCCTCCGCCAAGAAGCGAGAATGTCCACGTTACGCCGTTCAGTATTCCGTATATGTCCGTTAGGTATATAGCAAGCGAGCCGATTATGAAGCCTATAAAATTTATTATCAGGTAGGCAAGCACCATCTCTATTACTAGCATCAGCACCTGCATTGCAGTAAGGTGCAGCCCTGCGATTACGTAAATTATCACAAATATTGGCAGCGTTCCGGCGAACGAGAATATCAGGTTCTCAGGTATTTCTCTTACAAATGTTGCATAAGGGTATTTTATTGGCCTTATCAAAGAGCTGGCTATCTCTCCGCTTCGCATGTCAGATTCTAGGACGTTCGCTACTCCGGGCCATGAAAGGAAGCCTATGCTGCCTATCGCGAAAAGATAAACAGTCATGCTGCTTATAGTTATCCCGCTTATGCTTGTAAGGTTAGAGAAGTGATACACCGCTATCCACACTGCTACCATGACCAGCGAGCTCAGCATATAGAATACGGCGTCAAGTGTTATCTCTGCCCTGTATGCCATTGCGTTTTTCGAGAAAACCTTGAATACGGAGAGATACTTGCTTTTCATTCCTCAGACCTTTTGCTAGAGTCTATGCGCCTGTATGTGCTCTCCAGTATGCTGCTGAGCCCGGGCTCCGACAGCCTGTAATCCTCTATGCTCCCGTCCCTGAATATCGAAGCGAATGCATCGCTCTTGGTTATGTTTGGGTCTACTTTCAATCCTATATAGCCATCCTTTTTCGAGAAAACCTTCCCCAATGCTCCATACTTCGCGTAGTCTACTTTGGCATCTGGCTTGAAATAGAGTTCCAGTATTGCGTACTTCCCAAACCTTTTCTTTAGCTCCTCTTGCTTTCCATCGAAAAGCTTCTTCCCTTTGTCGAGCAGTATTATCCTGTCCGCTATGGTTATGTCGTCAACCACGTGGGTTGTGAGTACGAAAGTTGTGCCGAATTTTTCCCTAAGGTCAAGCACAGCCCTGCTTATCGCCATCCTTGAGGGCAGGTCTACCCCAACGGTCGGCTCGTCCATGAAAACAATCTTAGGCATGTGCAGTATCGAAGCTGCGAATTCGCACTTCATCCTTTCGCCAAGGGACAATTGCCTTGTCTGCCTTTTGTAAACATTGCCTATGCCGAGTATCCTTTTCAGGTACGCAAGCCTGGAATCGTAATCTCTCTGGCTTATGTCATAAAGCTCCCTTACGTATATGAACGTATCAAGCGGAGGAAGGTCCCAAAACAGCTGAGGATGCGTGGAGCCGAAGATTACGCCTATATTCCTTGCAAGCTTTGTCCTTTCCTTCCACGGGCTCATCCCAATGACTTCCACGCTTCCTCTGTCAGGATATAATATCCCGCTCATGAGCTTTATCATGGTGGATTTCCCGCTCCCGTTCCTGCCGAGCAGCGCAACTATCTCGGACTCTTTCACGTTCAGGCTTACGCCCTTCAGGGCCTTTTTCATGAACGACTTCCTTCTGAGCAATCCGAGGAAGCCCTTCCTGTTCTCGTAAGTCCTGAAACTTTTGACCACGTCCCTTACATCCACTATATCGTTTGGCAAAGCCTCGCCTCAGCGTTTTAATCAGTGTTTTAAGACGTCAAGAATAAGAACCTTGTGTGCCTTGCAAAATCCGAGCTCTGGCAATAATAAAAGCGAAACAGGTCGTTTCGCATGACTGAAAAGCCCTACTTCTTTATTGCAAGGAGTTTAATCTCAAAATCAAGGGTCTTTCCAACAAGCGGAGAATTAAGGTTTACAACTGCGGTTGTGGAGTTAACTGATTCTATTATTCCCTGCGCGCCTGTGGCGGACGTCACTATAGTATTAGCCTTAACGATTGTATTTCCGAAATCAGATATTGGTACGTCTATTACCTTGCTCTGGTTGAATTCGCCATATGCTTCGTTTGGCGGCAGCGAAACATTATTTGTCTGACCTACCTTCATGCCGATTACAGCGTCGCTGAACCCTGGTATAACCTCGCTAGATCCGGCTGTGAAGTTCAGCGGAGTCGAATTGAAGTTGTCTCCAAAAACTGTTCCGTTGGTGAACGATCCAACATAATAAACGCTGACATTGTCACCGGCAGCAACTACTTGCGGCCCTGTCCCGGCAACGAAATAGACAGCCAATGCTATCATGATTATTATAACAACTGCCCCTATTATGTAATAAGTGTTATTCGAGCCCTTCTTTGATTCAGACATGGTTGAAACTTCACATCTAATGCTTTTAAACCTTGGCACATAGGACCTTACTTCATGTTTACGGTCTTTCACTTGTGTAACAGGATGTTAACTAATGTTTAAGGAGGCTTATGCTATTTCCTTTTTCAGTATCAAACCCTGAAAGATAGTTGGTAAATAAGCCGTTCCTGACCAAACTGCTAACTTCGACGCCAAATGCCTTAGAGTATATGTGGCGCATGAAAAAACCGTGCGTAAGCAGCATCGAGCCATCATCGAACATGCTGAGATCCAAATCCCTTTTTTCTTTGAGGCTTTCTTCCACGAGGTAGCCCCTTATGGCCTCTTTTCCTGCATCATAAACTTCCTTTGGGAGCTTGTCGAAAGAAACCTCCTTCAGCCCTTCCACCCTTATTATATCGGAACCGGTTATTTCAGCTATGTACTCTGCTGTCATCATTGCCCTTTTCAGCGGCGATGAATATATTTTCTTTGGGGCAAGATTCAGCGCCTTCTGCATATCTAAATTCGCTTTTAGAAATTCCATATCAGGCTCAGGATCATCCCTAAGCTTTATGAGATCCAAAAGCTTGCTGTATTCTAGCGTATCCCAGCTCTGCGGCGTCTTCCCGTGCCTAATCACGTATAATTTCAATCATATCACCGATTTTTTTCAATTTCATGACTCCAGATTTCTCTATATCTCCAAAAACTGTTCCGTTGGTGAACGATCCAACATAATAAACGCTGACATTGTCACCGGCAGCAACTACTTGCGGCCCTGTCCCGGCAACGAAAT
>JAMCSF010000029.1 GCA_023380795.1 Candidatus Martarchaeota archaeon
ACCTGGACAAATGGAAAAAGAAGGTCAGATACGGGAGAAGAGTATTGATTGAATCCGCATTCTCCTGATACAAGAGGGTCGTTGGTGAAAACCTATTTTCTCGAAAAATAGGGAATATTGAGAAAGAGATTGTTGCAAAAACGAACATATTGAACAAATTTGCGACGATGAATTAATCTAAGCGGGATTTAGTGTAAACTATACTCATTTTGGCTTATTTATTGGACAAAGTCAGTTATAGAAAAGAACTAAATATTTGGTCAAGCTCACCATTCCTTTAGGGGAGATGAGTGACAAATCGGGCATTGATATCAAAATCAACGTAACAATGTCATACAAGATTTGTGGAATAGGATAAAGATTATACTTGTAGAAAAGGAATAAGTGCAATGATGCCGATATCAAAACATGCTAAGTAATATCAAAGCATATCACTTAATACCATTCAGGCAGCAAACATTTTGTTAGATGCCGGCTTAGGAACTATTTTTTTCACGATGAGCTCCGCAGCCTGTGCCAATGCCAAATAATGCCAAATATATTCTTCAGGTAAAGGCCGAAGCCAAGGCTATCGCTGAAATTGATATCGTTCGTATGCGTAAGCCGCACCTCTTAGGTAGGGCACGAATATGCTTATGTGCGGTGACTATATCAAAGAAGGCAAAGAAAAGCAATATAAATTATACAACCTAGTTGTAATTGAAGATTGGCATGTTAAAACAGAAAAAGATGCTAATTACAGCCATTTTTGTTATCTTAATAATCGCTGCAGTTGGTTTTTATCTTCTTTCAGGTCACTCGGCAAAAAGTGGCAACAACTCTGCTGCACTTATGCAGCTTAATTCACAGATAAATGTGTATGGGGCGAATATGCGTTACTTGTTAAATAGTTCAGCTTCATACGATCAAGTATTTCCAAACTCTAAAAATTATCCTGTTCTGCTGGAAATTTCAAGCCCATTCAGCAGTATCGGATCGGTTTTAAACGCAACTAGCACAAAAACACATAACCTGCAGTACAATAATTGGGGCTCTTATAACCCCACCGTATGGGCAATAGTCACAAGCAATCTGACATCATTGGGGTTGATAAGTCTCTCCGATAAAGTCAACGTCCTGAAGAATGCCGATTCGCTAAAAAGCGTGTATGCGTTTAATATTGCCGGAGAAGATTTGCTTAGCACTTCACAATCACTCCGTGCTCTACTTCAAAATGGCTCGTTCTCAAATAATAACATGCCTGGATCGGCCAAGTCAAGAAAAATAGCTATTTTCGAATGTGAATGGATCCCGTTGGAAGCAGACGGAAATACTGAATTGACTGGCATAAATGGCACAAATATTGAATGCAGCAATAATTATACCATGCCGCTTGTAGCTGTGCCTCTAGGCGGCTGGATGAGCATGATCGCAGGCGCAAACAGTCAGTTGAACAATATCGGAAATCAAACTGCTATCGGAAGCACCAACCATGCCATGCTTTATCCTCTTTTGTATAGAATGGCCCTAACACAATATGAAGGTTATGAACTGTATGAATTTTTGTATAATACAACAATCCTGCCTTCTATAGACCAGATAGTATATACAAATAAAACCATGCTTGTCAATCTGGGCAATCTTAACCTTACTGGCACCCCTGCCATAAGTTTGGAAATTGATGGCAGAGACGTAGCATACAAAAGATATTTTAACTGGCTTGTAGCAAATGCGAATCTTACTGTGGGTAAACACGAAATTGATGTGAAACTTTCGAATAATACCTTATATAATAACATCTATGTGTCTCCATACATCTCTATTTATCAAGAGATGACCGCTTCAGCTACTAATTCAAACGGTACGCATATGCCTGCAAAATTGAGCGTTAAGCTGAATAACACTGCATACAACTCTATAAGCATATATGCAATCTATGGGCCGTTTTCTAAATTCGAGCCAGCCATAACAAATGAAACTATGGACACAAACGGCATTGTGCTAGCTAAGAATGGCTCATTCACAATCAATTATACTGTGCCAGGGGGCTGTTCAATCAATGAAGAATATACGTATGAATTAGAATTTAACACAAGCTATGGGCACGCTGTTTACTGGCTAGTCGGTAAATGCGTATAAGAGTCGTGCGTCCAGATGCCAAATTCTGGCGCACCATCGTCCTCAATTGCAAAATCTATAAAAGAGCACTCAGCAAACGAAATAATTTACGAAGAGGCCGGTCAGGACATGCAAAGAATGCTTGAAAAGCTCTGGCTAGGGTCAAATCTGAAAGTCACAGCTGCAATTATTGCATAAATTGAAATACTCTTTTTCAATATTTTCACCCCTTTTCCATTCGGGTTTGTCACAACTAAAGGTGCCCAAGCAATGTTTGTTCAGCTGTGCAGCTTTTCAATAAGAGCAATACGTATAGGTTAGGTGGCCTCCGCAGCTCATGCACTTGTAGCCACCATTGTCATCGGCACACTGGTATCCGTCATCCATGCAGTATAAGTTGTAGCAATCATCACAAGTAAAGCAAGCCTTTCCCTTGTCTATCTTCTTTCCGCACGCAGAACATATGCCCATAAAAACACTATATAATCAAATAATAATCCTATTTGGCTGCAATACTTAATAGCATTTCCCAAAGCGAAGCGCACTAATAACTGTCCCTATTTTCCAAAGGATATGTCATTTGTATATTCACACATTTCTGAAAACAAAACATGTCATTTGTATATTCACACATTTCTGAAAACAAAACAAATGAACTGTTAAAATAGCATGAACTGGCTCAAGATAAATTTTACGAGGCTATACTTAAAATGCAATAAAATTTAAATATAACCATAGCGGATTTAAATCAGGCACATAGATTAAATGCCATAGCTTAATAATCCAATTAACCATCTTAATACCGATTATAATAATATACTAATTACTTGATTGTTATGTTTTCTAAAGTGGTATAAGATGGCGCTCAGGGATGCAAGGAAAGAAAGCAAGGGCAACCCAACGGTGAAGGCCGGAGTTTCGTCTACCATAAGCTTTGGTCGGTGGGCAATGATGAAATTCGTAGTGAAACTAGCAAGAAAGGCAGGAGTCAACATGGAAAAGGTTAAGCGCTATGGATTAGATAATGAAACTGCAAAGATGGAAACGGTTGTACAATTCAACAAGTGATTTAATGGAAAAAACAGAGCTTACGGAGCGCATAAAGTCTGCTATAGTGGATGTTCCTGACTATCCAAAAAAAGGCATAATGTTCAAGGACATAACTGGCCTTTTCGCCTCACATCAATTATTCAAGGACACCATGCACGCCCTAGCAGCAGAAACTGTCTCAAAGCTTGGCTTCAAGCCAGATTTTGTGGCTGGAATAGAGGCCAGGGGATTCATAATAGGGACCGCACTCGCGGACGAAATAGGGGTTGGCTTCGTTCCAATAAGAAAGGCCGGTAAACTCCCGAGGGACGTGGTGAGCGAGTCATACGATCTGGAATATGGCAGCGCGTCCATCGAGCTTCAAAAAGACTCCATGCCTGAAGGCTCAAGGGTGCTGATAGCAGATGACCTTCTTGCTACAGGCGGAACTGCAAGCGCAGCTGAAAAGCTCATAAAAAAGCAAGGCTCCAAGCCAATAGGCTTCGCGTTCATAATAGTGCTTTCTGGCTTCGGCAGCAAGGATGCGCTCAAGCTTCCTGTTTTTGAAATGGTGGAATACTGAATCCAATCCCGAAAAGTCTAATAATGATTAGAGGTTAAGTGAAACGATGGAAAATTTTGAAGTCATAGAATACGCAAGAAATTCGGAAAAAATTGAGATACTCAAGGCAATAAGCTACAGGGAGCCTACCTACATAAGGATAGAGTCAGAAAAGAAGTTCACCGTGGGAACAGTTCTGCAATCGGACGGAAAGGAGGTATTCGAAGCCGGAGCCAAAATAGGGATTGTGAGCGAAACCAAATCCGCCAAGGACATAAGCATAAGCACGGATTACGACATAAAATACACCGGAGGCTATTCAAAGGACGGAAAGATCATATACATAGCCAGGACGCTGCCGAAGGAAATAGAGATAAAAGGCAAGAAGCTGAGCCTCATAGATTCCATAGGGATGCATCACGAGCTCGTGGAGAAATGGCTTGTGGACGATCTGTACCAATATCCGTACGCCCACGAGGTTGCCACGAAAATAGAAAAGCAATACGTCGAATCTCTCGGCATAGAATGGCACGACTACGACGAAGCCGTCGGAAAGCTGCTGCACGAGAATTATGAGAGGAAGCTGGAGAAGAGCCCGAAGGATCTGGACCTTTCGCCCTACATGGCGTCTAACGACACTGCTGCCATAAAGGAAATAAGGGACAGCTCCGAGCCGTGATTAATGCGCCGCAGCATTTTGAGCGCTTGGGCTCAGTATTAAATATTAAGTGCTTTAAAGAATATATGTTAAAAGCTATGTGCAGAATTTAATTGCATTGTTTGCGAAGGCGTCTTGTTTTCCCGCTTAACGCGGTATGTAAGCCATAGACACAAGGTGCCTTATTTTGACTTTGGCTTTACGCTAAAAAGTGATTCATTGGACAGATTCGATAGTTTCGAAAGTACGGGCCTAAAAGCAGAAATAAAAAAGGCCCTTGGAGAGATGGGCTTTACGAGCCCTACCGAAGTGCAGGTTGAAGCGATACCATACGCCCTGGAAGGGAAGGACCTTATAGTAAGGTCAAAGACTGGCAGCGGCAAGACCGGTGCCTTTGCGATACCAATACTGGACATGCTTGTTCATCAGCCTTCTAAATCAGGCGTTCACGCTCTTGTGATAGCCCCTACAAGGGAGCTCGCAATACAGATATCTGACGTATTTACCAAAATAGGCAAATACACGCACATAAGGAACGCTATAGTTTACGGCGGAGTCTCGATAAACCCGCAGGCCGACAAGATACGTTCCGGGGCAAGCGTAGTGATAGGGACCCCCGGAAGGATAATAGACCTGATGGAAAGGGGCATGCTCGACCTCAGCAGGATAAAGTTCCTGGTCCTAGACGAAGCGGACATAATGCTCGAGATGGGATTCATAGACGACATAAAGTACATAATAGAAAACATGCCTGAGAAAAAACAGATGATGCTTTTCTCCGCAACGATGCCGAACAGGATAAAGGAGGTCGCTTACGAATACATGCACGACATCAAAAGCATAGAAGTAGGCGGAGAGGAGGAGCTTGCTGTAAAAAAGATACAGAACGTTTATTCGCTGGTGCCAAAATCGTCGAAGTTCTCGGCGCTGCTGGCCTATCTTGACGAATACAAGCCCAAAAAGGCTATAGTATTCTCTAAGACGCAGAGGAATACGGAAACACTGTACAGGATACTTTCCGACAACGGCTTCAAGCCGATACTGCTGCACGGGGGCATAACCCAGGCAAAAAGGGAGGTTGCGCTCAGCCGCTTCAGGCACGTTGACGGTGGCCTACTGATAGCAACCAACGTTGCAGCGAGGGGGCTTGACATAGTCGATGTAAGCGATGTCATAAACTTCGATTCTCCGGACGAGCCTGCTGTCTACATCCACAGGGTCGGAAGATCGGCGAGGATGGGAAGGGAAGGAAGGGCTTTCACCATAGTGCAGAGAGACGAGCAGTCTTTCATATATGCTGTGGAAAAATTTGCAGGGATAAAGTTCAAGATGGTAAATCTTGACTTGGACAAGTTCAAGAATGTTAATTTCGGCAAATATTTCTCAGGTTCTGACCGCGAACGCGGGCCAGGGCGCTTCGGCGGCCAGCACAGCCATTTTGACAGAAGCGGCAGCCACGGACATTATGGAGGCGACCGCGAGCACGGTTCTGGCAGCGGCTCTAGGTATGGATCCAGAGACCGTGGCAGGGACCACAGTAGCCAAAGGTACGGCGGAAAGGAAAGGAACCGCGGCGGAAGGCGCCCATATAGAAGGGAAACTCCAAACTATTCATGATATCATTGCGAAAATGCAACGCATGAATGATTGCTTGGGAGGTATATCCCATAATCCTTACTCAGGTAAGCGGCGGAATAGCCTTTAATATTTACGCTGTTCGCATCTATTCCGACGTTATCTACCACGACTGCGGGATACCTGTCGCTAGTGGAATTCATGTTTCCAGGATAATGCGCAGGTATGCCGTAATACCTCAAATACACCCATGCGTTCGATATAATGCTGCAGTTCTCAATTCCAAGGTTTTTTATCTCCCTGACTGCATTAAGCACTGTAGTATTCTTTGTCCCGAGCGAAGCGAATGGGTAATGTGATTGTATCCCGAAATAGGATGCTGTCAGCAGCGAAACGTATATCAATGCAGCCAAAGCTATCGCCGCATACGCATATCTTTTATACTGCCCATATCTCTTAATTGCCCTGGAAAAAAATAAGCCAAGCAGCAAAGCGGTGCAGGCATATATCTCATATCCCCATCTGGGAAGGTTGTTTATCGACGCGTGGATTGACACGGCGGCCGTCCCGGCTAGTGCAAGCAAAAAGGAAACCATTACTATCCTCTCCCCGTATCCGAAATCATTCGGGAAAGATGCATGCTTTTTGACGGCTGCACCATTCCTGTGAAGAAGCATAATCGCCAAAATTGCGGTTGCGGCCACTATGAAAGGGATTATGTACGCAAATATTATCGAGAAAGACTGAATCGCAGCTCCTACTATGCTGCTTTCGCTCACCTTATATATTACGAATGCCTCACCGAAGGACTGAAGATAGCTTTCAATGGGATTGCCATACGCTGCAAAGTTAACCGCGAACCATGCTGCAAGTACCGCAAGGTAAGACAGGAACCCCTTGAGCCTTTCCTTTCCAGGAAGAAAAAACAGCAGCAGTATGAATATCGAAGAAAAGTACTTCGCAAGCCCTGCAAGGCTCAGCACAGCGCCTGCCTGCCATTTGCCCCTGGCAGCAAGCCCTATGCCGAACAGGAGCAGTGCCATCGACAATATCTCAGCCCCGTTGAGGAGTGTAAGGTATATCACAGCGTAAGGGGTAATGAGCATTGCTAGCATAAGGAATCTGTTGGCACTTATGGAATCAGCAGCATATACCGAAGCAATTATCAGAAACGCAATCTCTGCAACCACATAGTACATGGGCCCATATGCTCCAATTGGCAGGAAAGGCACCATAAGCACGGACATAAGCGGAGCCCTGAACCATTCGACATAAAAAATATTTTCATACGATATCGCCATGGCTGCGGTATGGTTAGCAATGCTTGAATAAAACGCAGGGCCAGCAAGGGCTTTGGCATAAAGCATGTGTGCTGCAAAGTCCCAGTAATAGCCCCCAATCGCGTTTATCCGGAATATGATTAATGACCCTACAATAAGAAGCACTAAAGCATAAGCAGCCAGAAGGCCAAAGGCAATCTTTTTCTTATCTGGCATCGTGGCTGCACCCTCATGGCAAAATCTTTATTTTAAACAGGATAATACCTATATATGTTTAACTACGAATACTGGGGTCTGAACGACCTTAGCATATCCGATAACATGGCGCTTGAGGAGCTCATGCTAGAAGACAGCGCCTCAAGGAACGTTGCAGGCATAAGATTCTGGAACGTAAAAAAGGATTCGGTCGTGCTTGGGTACGGAGAATCTCCGAATAACGTTAAGGCAAGAGACGCATCCTTCGACCTCGCCAGGCGCATAACCGGAGGTTCACATGTTGAGTTCGACAAGGCGTGCCTTGCGTACACGTTCACTGTACCTAGGGACGGGAGCTTCAGGCATTATGAGGACATGCGCAAGTATTTTGCAGAGCATATGGCCTCCTCGCTTTCGGATCTCGGAATAAAAGACGTGTACGCGGACAACAAAGCATCAACGATAAACGTTGCAGGCAAGGTTATCGCAAGCCATGCAATATTTTGGGGCGTAAAAAGCGCACTGCTTCACGGGCTTCTGCTGATAGACCACTACGATGTTGAAAAGATAGCAGAGCGCATGATACTTTCAAAAAGGAAAATAAGCGGAAGCGTATACGAAGAGGCAGACGCACTGCGGCTGGCCCCGGTTGCGTCAGAACTCGTCAAGTCTGGATCATCAATCCCTCAGCATGAAAAGGCCGAATTCGCAAGAAGGGCAATATCCAACAAGCTGCTCGATTCGCTTACGGGCGGCAACCATTCGAAGTTTTTTGTAAGCCAAAAAACCATTTCGAGGGCGGAAAGGCTTGTAAGCAGCACCCACACCGATTCAAGGTGGCTGGATCTCAGGAATCCGCCGTATACTAAAGAATCTGCCGAAGCGATACCGGGCGAAGAACTGAACGGCACATTAAAGGAGGGGCTTGGATACTGCATGTACATTGAAGTAAGCGACAAGGATTTCAAGGAAATGGCAGTGCCAAAGGGAGAATAAGCAATCTGCATAGGCAACTTTTCATAACCATAAAAACAGCCCCGCAGAGAGGGAAGAATGGTTTTTGCCCATTCACTAGCGCCTGAGGTATGGGATATATTTCTCCAATTCCCTCATGTTCGGCACGCCCAAATTCATCTCTTCCTTCTCCCGGAAGGATTTCAAGATGCTTTTATTTTCCGCGATGCTTTCTGCACCGCTTACCTTTTCCGTTTTATTCATGTCTTTCACCTAAGCGCAACTGGCGTGCCTCAGGTGCTAGCATGATTATTTGGCAAGAATATATTTAAATCTTCTTCTAAGCCATTAACCTTTTAATCTTTTATTAAAATAACTCATAAGTGTTTGCATGGTGAACAAAGCCGTAAGCTACATAATAGGGATAATAGTAATACTAGCAATAATATACATAGCGATAGGATTGGTGACGCCAAGGCCGTCTGTTGTCACTACTACAATTTCGCCTTCGGTATCGTCTAACGGAACCGTGGCATTGATGCTGACTGACCCTGCGCAGGTTCCTGCCGGTACGACCGCGCTAAATGTTACCTTCAGCGGCGCAAGGCTGCATGAAACCGGTGCTACCAATTCCTCAGGCTTCGTGGATATAAATGCTTCCGGCACAATAAACCTGCTTTCGCTGCTTAACGTTTCCCAGACGCTAGGAGTAGCGTCGCTTAACAAAACCAAGTCTTATGACTCCATAGTTCTCAACGTGAGCTCTTCAACAATCACGATAAATGGCACTACCTACAACGTGACGCTGCCTTCAAACAAGCTTGACGTTCATGTCAGCAATGTCAACAGCACGAGCGGCGCAGTTCTTGTGGATCTTTCGCCAACAATAGTACAGATAATATCTGTCAACCAGACAACATTTGTAATGGTGCCTTCGGTCAAGGCCGTAGTTGTGGGCTCCAGCAATGTCAACAGCACCTCAATACGCGTGGGAGCAAGGGCTAGGCTCAATACAGACATGCACGCCAAGCTATCGCTGGCAACGCCAAATATATCCATAACAAGCGCAGAGCTCAACGAAGAGTCGAACCACACTGTCTTTAGCGTTACAGTAAAGAATTCTGGCAATTCTACAGCTTATGTGAACCATATACTGCTGTTCGGAATAATGGGTATGAATATGAGCACAGGCGCAGGCCTGCATGCAGCTATACAGCAGATTCCAGAGCCATATCTTATGCAGAGCGGCTTTGGCGGCATAGCATCGATAATAAGCGAGTACTCAAACAGCGGGCAAAACTTTAGCTCAATATTCAGCTCTCTGGCCAGTGAGTACGGGGTAAACCTAAGTTCATCCGCAAGGGCTGGCATATCTGCAGCGCTTTCGAGCCACAACCTTTCTCGTTTGCTTAGCCAAATTGCAAACAGCAGCATAAACATAACTGCGATAACTTCAAATTCCTCTGCTTTCAACAAGGAATTTGGCCTCAACGTAAGCCAGTCGGAGTTCAATTCAATACGCTCGAACATGCAGAACAGGGTAAACCTATCGGTCATGGAATCGATGCGCAACTTCAACATTACGAACCCAAGGCTGAAGGGGTTCATAAGCGCAGCAAACGCCTTCAACGGAAGATACCACAATATGCTAACCTTCATAATAAGCACGAACGGCACGCTGATGCTGCCATTCGACGCGAATGAGGCTGAAGGCCCGCAGGGATATGCAATAGCTCCTGGTTCCAGCGCCACGTTCACATACAACGGAACGATATCGGTTGGCAACGGCAGGCTTGTGATAATGCCACTGGAGAATCAGACCTATTCTGTAAGAATAACAGGAGAGGCAGGTGCAGTCGCAACGTCAAATGTGATTGCAGGCTGAAATGCGCAATTGCACAGCCAAAGTTCGGCTAGCTCCACGAAAAGCGGAGCCAGCCGGGCCGTTTCTCTGCGATAGACATAAATCTATTCAGATACGAAAGCGCTTAAATAAAACAGAGTAAGAACATGGTATTTATAGTCATAGAGGGCATAGACGGCTCCGGAAAGACCACGCAGGCGAAGGCGCTGTGCAAAAGTTTGTCCAAGCTGGGATATGGCGTTGTTGAGGAAAGAGAGCCAACTGATGGGGCGATAGGGAAGTTCATAAGGCAGGTGCTCGGGGAAAAAATTAAAATAGATCTGCTGTCTTTGCAGCTGCTTTTCGTGGCTGACAGGAACGAGCACGTAAAAGCAATCAAGCGCACTATGGAAAGCTCCATAATAATATGCGACAGATATTATTATTCTACAATAGCGTACGGTGAGGCGTCAGGAATTGAAAGGAAATATCTGGAGGAAATGAACTCAATATTTCCAGCCCCGGACAAGACCTTTTTCATAAACTTGAGCCCTGAAAAAGCGGTAAAAAGGCTGGCTTCTTCGCGAACTGAAATGGAAATATTCGAGAAGCTCGACTTCATGGAAAGGATTTCAAAAGCATACTCAAAATTCAGAGAACCAAACATAGAGCGTGTAGACGGGGACGGTAAAATAGAGGAAGTCACTGAAAGGCTTCTATCTCGTACAAAAACTTTTCTGGAAGAGAGGGGTATAAAAGCGCGCGATAGGCCAAAGGCCGCCAGAACAAGAGGGTGAGTCAACGTCTTCAAAATACTATACTGGCTTGGGGGATAACAAAGAGACGTCTTTGGGCAACGTGCGCGCGATAAAGTCCGACCCAATATTCAACGCTGTCGGAGACATAGACGAGCTGAATACAAAAATAGGCACGCTCATAGCGCTTCTGGGCAAAAGCAAAAATGAATATTTCATCAATCCAGACGGGAGCAGGCTGCAGCTAAAGGATGCATTGTCGTCGATACAGAGCGACCTATTTTCCATCGGCGCAGACATTGCCTCTTCGGCTAACAATGTGTTCATTCCAAAAAGGCGCATAGGGAAAGATGATGTGAAAAGGCTTGAGTCCTACGCCGATTTGATGTCAGCCTCATTTCCAGCCCTTGCGAGCTTCGTATTGCCCGGAGGCTGCATCGAAAGCGCTGCGGCGGACGAAGCCCGAGCAGTGGCAAGGAGAGCCGAAAGGTCTGTAGTCAACGCTGCAAACAGCTTCAAAATAGAAAACACTGAAATACTGGCTTACCTAAACAGGCTTTCGTCCGTGCTCTTCGTAGCTGCCAGATTCATAAACAATGCGAACGGAGTCAGAGAGACTCCCCCAAACTACTGATCATTGGCCTTTGGGCACATTGAAATACTCTCTGAATTTCTGCGTGGTGGTTATCCTTTTAGTCCTGCCATAAGCCTCAGTCTTGACGAAGTCCTTTTCCTTGAGCTCCTTCATCTGCTCGTAAACCGAGGTTCCGAACGCCTTGACCAAATCGCTCTGCAGCATGGGCTCCTTTCTGCTTATGTAAGCCAGTATCCTGAGCGCAGACTTGGATATCTCAGGCGCCCCTGCTAGGCTGTTGACTTTAGAAGCGTACGGCTCCTTAAGGGTCAGCATGTACTTGCCGCCTATCGTGGCGACTGCCAGCGCGTTGTCGCTTGCGGAATACTTTTCCATCAGCTTTTTTACCAGCCCCTCAACGTATCCCTTTGAGGCTATGCCGCTCGCTTCTGCCAGCTCATCGATGCTCACGGCCCTGCCGGTGACGAACAGCACTGCCTCGATAAGCTTCATGCTTTCGCTTTCGGAATTTTCAGGCATCAGTTCTCACCGCCTTTTTTGGTGCCTCCATCTCTCGCCTTATTATCTTTATCATTATCTCCCCAAAAAACTCCTCCTGTGACATGGCTATTGCGCCGCTGTTGTGCAGATACAGGAGAGGTACGAAAAAATCCATTAGCATGCCATAGCCGTCCGGGAAATACCTCTTGACGGAATTGAAAGAGGTTATGCCGTACTTGTCCGAATTGTCGGAGACAAGCTTGAGCACTTCTTCTATCTTCTTGTCTATGTCCTCAATTTCTATGTTGAGCTCTATCGGCTCCGCGAAAAACCTTTCCCTTTCAACACGCTTTGCCTCTACCTTTATCGCGTCGTCGAGAGCAGCCACGAGCTGCTCCAGGGTTATCCTGCCCTGTGGTTGGTGCCTTGTCCTTGGCACAAGCTCTTCGACCTCCGGCCTCTCCCTAACCTGCTGTTCTCCTTCCTGGTAAAATTCTTCTGCCAGCTCTTCGAAAAACTTCATCGTGTCGCTCTTGATGCGGAGCAGCACCGAAGCAGCGAAGATGACGTTTGCTGGCATGAAAAGGTCAAGGAGCTTCATCTTGTTTATGGTCTCGACATACGAATCTACGATCTTGGTTATGTCTATGTTCCAAGGGTCCAGCTTGTTGGTTTCGACCAGCATTATTATTAGTTCCTTCCATGTTGCGTTGCCTACAAGTTCCACTATGTCGAAGCCGTCTTCGGTGGCGTAGCTCTCTATGGATTCCGATCGCTTTATTATCTCCATCGGGTCATCACAGGTCTGGTCAATTGCTATTGTGATTCAGTATATAAAAACATTATGCTGCCAGTGCCGCGCATGCGTTCCATCGTTATATAAAATGTTTGATATAAAAGTTAAGTGTGGCTTTCCAAAACGTCAAAAGCGGCCCGGCATCTATGGCTTTAGCGGAGCTTTTGGCAAACATCGCGCTCACGATAATACTCTCCCTGGCAATAGGCTTTGCCATAATATGGGTTATAACGTTTTACCTTGGGCTCTCAATATACGAAACGCTATTCGTAGCGGCCGCAGTGTTCATTTTCCAATTTTATGTCTCTCCGAAGCTCATAATCTCGGCAACAAAGCTCAGGTATGTGGGAAAGGAGGAATACCCTCAATTGCAGGAGATGGTACTTGAACTTTCCAAGGAATATGAGGTTAAGCCCCCCAAGCTTGCAATAGCTCCTGCCAGGGAGCCAAACGCTTTCGTATTCGGCCGCACTGTGCGCGATCCGACAATGGTGATACACGAAGGCCTTCTCTCTGGGCTGAGCGCGGATGAGACCAGGGCCGTCCTTGTCCATGAGCTGGCACACATAAAGCACGGCGACTTTGCCGTGATGACGTTCACGTCTTTCGTGCCGATGCTTGCATATATCATTGCGAGAGACGTGCTTTGGACCAGCTTCTTCGACGACAACAAGAACGCGGCATCATATATGATATTATTCGGCATCCTGGCATTTGTTGTGTACTTCGTATCCGAGCTCATAGTGCTGCCGGTTTCCATGCGAAGAGAGTCATATGCCGATCTCTATTGCGCAGAGAGCACGCGCAAGCCTGAAAACCTGGCAAGGGCGCTGTACAAAATATCCTACTCCAATTTCAAGACGAAAAACGGCTCCAAGAGTGCAACTTCAGCCCGCGCATTCTACATAATCGACTTCTTCAACGTAGACAAGGACATGTGGGAACTTAAGAACCACTATGAGCAGCTTAAGGGCATAGTCCCTGGGATGGACATAAGCACGGTAATAAATGCCGAAAGGCAGTCTCGCAACGGGCTTCTCGGCATGCTGAATTCGATGATCTCTACCCACCCGCAGACATACAGGCGCATAATGTCCCTTGCAAAAGAGAAGAGAGAAATCGAAAGCGCATGACGGTTCATTTCTTCGCGGAATCAGCCTTTGCGTCTACCACTATCTCTATCTCGTCCTTGGAATAAGGCCTCACCGTTCGCACTCCTATTAGCGCGAAATCCCTTTTCTCTTCGCGGAAGCGAGCTGCCATTCTGGCGACCGCTTCGTCTACCTCGCCTGCGTCGCAGAAAGAATATATGTGAAACGTGGCAGAGCCTTTGGCTATGGTGCATGCGGCCTTTATAAAATCAAGGCTTGTCTTTGGCATTGGCATAACTACTCTGTCTGCAAAGCCCCTGTGCATTGCGGCCAGCTTTCCGAAGTCGCCATTGTAAGCCCTTACGTTTGCGGCCTTGTTAAGCCTTATGTTCTTCAGCATGTAACCGTACGCGCTAGGGTTGAGCTCGATTGCCAGAACGCTTGCCCTAGGGTGGCTTTTTGCTATCTCTATGGCGAACGGCCCGACCCCTGCGAACGGCACAGCAACGTTTTCTCCGTCTTTAACAAGCTTCGATATCCTGGACCTTTCATAGGACAGCCTTGGGGAGAAGAAAACCCTCCTTACGTCGAATATGAAGCCGCACCCGTTCTCCCTGTAATTTGCCATATACGTGCGCTTGCCTGCCACGTATCTGACGCTCCTTGTCCTGTATACCCCTTTGACAGGGCCGCTTTTAGCCAGGACTGTCGTAATCGTGCTGCTGCCCTCTATCAGGGCCCTGCCTATCTCGGCTTCTTTGGGCTTCAGCCTGTCGGAGAGCTCTATTATCGCTATGCTGCCGAAGGGGTCATAGCCTCTGGCAAGCTCTCCTCTTTCTTCCTGGCTTAGTATCTTTCCCAGGGTTTCCTCGTAATTCGGCTTCCTTCCGCTCTTTTCCCGTGCGGCTTCGCGCTCCTTTATGCTGGCATCTATAGAATCGGCGAAATGTGCAAGGTTTTTATTACTTGCTGGATAAATAGTAAGTGGAAAATATACGTAGCGTGCGCTATGAAGCACTTTGAAGCCGCTCGCGAGCATGTTGTTCTTGGAAAGGAACGATTTTGCAGCCTGGGCGTATTTCCTCCTGACTTCCAAGTATTGCATGTGCACACATCTCACGTCTATGATTGTCCAAGGAAATAATTATAAATTACAGCATATAAATTTAATGGCAAGTGAAGTTCATGTATTTCGTAGTCAAAGTAACATCGGGTCAGGAGAGGATCGTGGCCAACATGCTGCAGAGCAAGGCGGCCAAGGGCGACCAGAAAGTGTACTCGATGATGATAGTCGAGGGCATGCGCGGCTATATAATAATAGAAGCCGAGGACGAGCTGGCCTGCAGGGAGTTTGTGAGCAAGGAGCACAACGTCAGGGGCGTGCTGTCTAAGCCGCTGACTCAAGAAGAGATAGACAAGCTGGTGAGCATGCCGAGCAAGGCACAGGACATACAGAAAGGAGACACTGTAGAGTTCAACACAGGTCCGTTCAAGGGCTACAAGGCAAAGGTCCTCAAGATAGACGATACGAAGAACGACATGACTGTGGAATTGATGGACGTGGTTGTTCCGATACCGATAACCACAAAGATAAGTACTGCTAAAGTTATACAAAAAGCAAAGAACGACGAGGAATGAGCGAATGAGCGAAGTTACAATAAATGGATTGATTGAGGGAGGCAAGGCAACGGGAGGGCCGCCATTTGGCCCGGCACTGGGCCCGCTGGGAGTCAACATAAACGCAATAATAACGGAAATAAACAAGAAGACCGAAGGATTTTCGGGCATAAAAGTGCCAGTAAAGGTAATAGTGGATTCCGTTACAAAGTCCTTCAAGGTAGAGATAGGCGCACCTCCTACAAGCGCGCTAATACTCAAGGAGATAGGCGTAGCTGCGGGTGCGAAGGCCAAGGACGAAATCGTAGGCAACATATCTTTGGAGCAGGTAAAAAAGATAGCCAAATCCAAGGAGGCAAAGCTATATGGCAAAAGCATAGCAGAGCGCGTCAATCAGGTGCTCGGCACGTGCAAGAGCATGGGAGTGAATTGCGAGAACGAAAATCCGAAGGCCATAATAGCAAGGATAAAATCCGGAGAGATAAAGCTCTGAACGAGCTTTCTCTCAAGGGTGGCTTTTCTATTCCTTCCGGGACCGAGCTCATGAGGCTGTATAACCTCATGAGATCCAGGTTCGGCTTCCTCAACTGGTGGCCAGGGGATACCGAAGACGAGATTTTCATAGGGGCCATACTGACCCAGCAAACCACATGGTCCAACGTGGAGAAGGCAATATCAAACCTCAGGGAGTCGCAGGCTTTGAGCGTAAGCGCGCTTTCAGGCATGGAAGCGGCCGAAATAGAAAGGCTGGTCAAGCCCAGCGGCTACTACAGGCAGAAGGCAAACAGGCTAAAGTCACTTTCCTCAACCATAATTTCGGAGCACGGCTCACTCGACGGCCTATTGAGCCTTAGCCCAAAAGCCCTAAGGGAAACACTCATAAAGATGAAAGGAATAGGGCCTGAAACTGCCGATTCAATAATGCTGTACGCCGCAGGAAAGCCATCTTTCGTCATAGACGCTTATACAAAGAGGATAATGCACAGGATATTCGGCACTCCGCTGAGCATTGATTACGACAGCCTAAAGGCAGTATTCGAATCGGCACTGCCCAAAAAACTGGAACTGTACAAAGATTTCCACGCGCAGTTCGTGGAATTGGGGAAGAGGTACTGCAAAACGAAACCTGAGTGCGGAGAATGCCCTGCGGCTCTGCTGTGCCTATACTCAAATCATGGCTTTTCAGCATTTGCCTAAGAGCTGCCAAACTCCAAAACGCCAAAAAGAGAGCACAGCGATAATATATAAATATTACATGCGTGCATAATCATTTATAGGTGAATCAATGCCGATAACGATAGCAGCGAAGAGTCATAAATATTATAACAAAGCCTTAATAAATTCAGCCAATCTGGCGCAAACCGTTGAGCAAGTGCTAAAGCCGCACGACAACGAGCCAGCATACAAGGCCATAAAAATGGAGGAAGCCGCAGGCCAGATAAAGGGCCTTGGACAGCAGGTATTCGGCGAGGCCATAGATGCGCGTGGAATCAAGTCAGAGACGGAAAAACTCAGGGAACTCTACACTGCAGCGGAGAAAATATCATCCATTAATAAAAATCCGAGCCAGAAAAAGTACTCTGCAACGGAAATAAACGCGGCCAAAAAGGAAATAAACGATGCCCGCGACGTTTTGGACATAGCGAAGGATACGGCAAGCAAGTACGTAAAGCCGCAGTACAGCGCAAGGCAGTATAACAATGATCCATATCTGGTTATAAATACTTATATAGACTACCTACAAGCAAAATACGGAAAGGAAAAGGACGTTTTTGAGCAGGCAAGGTACGACCAGAAAAATGCGGCCAATTACCATCTCGTAGATAAGGATCCTTCAAAAGATCTCATAAACAAGATGGAAGCCGACGCGATGAAGGAAATAAACAACAGGCTGGCATCCAAAGTAGGGAGCATAAAAACCTTGGAAAACAAGTACGACGAATTCAAAGGCGTATCAGATTTCCTCTACACTTACATAAAAGGCTTGAATCTCACAGACTCAAAAGGCATAGGCGTGCCATTGTCAATGGACAGGACTACGGCTGAAGCCCCAAAGAAATTCTGGAGCAAGGTAAATGAAGTGGAATCAAAGCTCAATGTCACCGAGGCAATGAAAAAGAATCCGGACTATCTGAAGGCCGAAGCCTATTCGCAGTTTTTCTCAGGAGACCAAATGAATTCAATGATAGCCGCAAGCTTGGCGGATCCAAACTCTGCAGAGCTCACGCGCCAGCTAACTGACATGGCGTCTAACTACCATGTAAAGGGCCTCAAAAAGAAAATGGTTAGGATGAGGAAGGAATACAAGGAATTCCTCAAGGACAGCGATGTGCAGGCAGTCGCAGAAATACTTAAAACAGCGGTAAAGCTCGGAAGCACCAAAAACAGCTGGTTTGGCGCTGCAAGGGAAAAGGAATACGATGCCCTTGTAAAACGCAACGCAGATCTGTTCCTTAAAAAGGATTCGAAAGGATATACAGAATTCCAGAAGATTGCTGCAAGCATAATAACCTACGGGGCGGCTTTCGGGGCGCTCAGGGAAATGACAACTCTCGGCACGAAGAACGTAGCGGCTGACAAGCTGAAGAAGGACAGGCTCGAAATTGTCAACAAGATGAAAGAAAGCGCTTTGAAAGGAGAGATATACAACGAATACATAAGCGAGCTTGAGTTTGTAAAGGCTTCGGCAAAGGCTCAGCCGTCAATGGACCAGGCAGTCATGACCACCATGGGTTATTCAAAAATAACAGACCTGCTAGACAACACCAAAACGTTGAGCATTTCAAGCCTTTCGAAGGCAGAGCAGGACGAATTTGAAAAGGCCAAGAAGAGGATCGAAGACGCAGTTGCCGCAAACCAGCAGGTCAGCGCAATAGATGCGTTTTCGGTAATAAAATACGGCAACAAGGCGCTGCTGATGCAGTTCGACAACCTGCTTCCGGCAAAGTCGCGCACATCGATAAAAATGGCACTTGCTAACCAGTTCGATGGGATAGACGTTTCAGCGAAGGACGCAGCGGAAAAGCTCGAAAAGGCTCGCGCATCGTTCCTGACCTCGGTGCTTTTCGAAGGCTCTAATGCATCGGTAACGAAATCCTTAAAGAATGCATTCGGGTCTGCGGAATACAAGAAGGTCAAAAAGACCCTTCTTGATGCATACGGAAACGATTTTGCTGGCTACACGGATGCAAGTTGGAGCTACGTAAACGACTCCCTGAAAAAGGCGTGCGGCTCATTGCAGAGCGTTACATTCGTCTGACTGCAGAAACGGCATTATGAAGTTTGGGGCATTCTGCCCCTATTATTTTCATCAATTATTTTTGTCCAGTCAAGGCAGCGCAGATCGGGCAACCCGTCTTATTTCCTGATCAAGCCCTTTATCTGTTTGGTCAAATCCTTTATGTCTTCCAGCTCTTTTTCCTCCTTGCTGTTGAGGTGTATATCTCCCTTGCTTATCCCGGATTCTATCGCTTCCAGAAACGAAACCCATTCTTCAGCGTCTTCCCTGGTAAGCTCTATGAAGTTTTTGTCCTCAACGAAAACATTCAGCAGGTTTATTATCCTGGCGTTCTCTATGGGGTCGGCTCCCTCGTCTATCTTCTCTTTTGCGAAGTTTCGCAGCTCCCTTATCTCGGTGAGGCTCACATTCTTGTTTTCCTCAGAAAGGTCGCTTATGTCCTTTACGAAAGAGCGTATCGCGCTGCTGAGTTTGCCTAGGGCCTCATTAAGGCTAGAAAGCTTTATACCCTCCATGCTATCACGGTATATTGCCTGCCAAAGTTTAAAACACTTTCAAAATGCGATAATCAAAAGCCTTAAATTAGTGAATAAAGCATATACTACTGCCAGTTACTTATGCACATCCATAAGTACATAAACAGGACATAAAAATTACCAGTGGTTGATTGGCAAGCAATGATCATGGCCTAATAAAAAGGCTCGTATTCAAGCTAGTGAAAAAGCACATAGCCGGAAGCACCTCAGCTTCAGTCATACGTACTGTGAAGCAGCTCAACGACAAGAACGTCTCCGCAACTGTGACGTTCCTCAACGAGAACGCGGCCACTCCTCTCAAGATAAGGTACAACATAAACAGCTACATAGAAATGATAAAGCAGCTCTCGCGCCTGAATCTCGAAGCCGAGGTATCGCTCAGGCTGTCCCAGTTCGGGTACCTGGGCAGCAAGGAACAGGCGGTCAACGCGCTGGACGAGATAGTGTCCATGGCCGACAAATACAAAAAGAGGCTTTGGATAGAGTCCGAGGGTGCCATAATACAGAGCAGCATATTCGACGTCAGGGACAGGTACGAAGGCACCTCCGACGTTGGCGTGGAGGTTCCGGCGGACTACCTTGCGAAATATACCAACGGCACAATACCGAAGCCAATGCTGTCCTACAAGTACGTCAAGCTCATGACCCTTGTACAGCAGGAATCGGGAACAGCACCCAAAAAGAAGGAAAAATCAAGGAAAGATTCACAGGAGGCGCTATATTACAAGTGCATAGCCAAGCTTGCGGAGAACGACGTGAATACGATAGTGTTCGGCCATGACGAGAAGATACTCTCGAAGCTGATGGCCGGCTCCAAGAGCTACAAAAAACATTTAAGGTTTGAGGTGCCATTAGGCTATAACAGGAAGCGCTTCGGAATGATGCTAAAGTCGGACCAGAAGATGAGCGTTTATGTCGCGTACGGCAAGGATTGGGTTCCATACGCCATAAACAAGCTCACTGAGGGCAGGATACGGGACATAGCAAAGGCCGTGCTGGACGGCGAAAGCGGTGGCAAGTGATGGAGCACCAAGCAGGCAATGAGGTTGTTGTTGATTTGGTTACCGGAGCGACATCGGCTTTAGGGCGAAGGCTTGTCGCTAGGCTCATTGACATGGGCCACGAGGTCAGGGCGGTACTCAGGGTGCACCCGTCAAAGTCAAACGAATGGATGGCCCTTCCTTCAAAAGTAAAGGTTTACGTGGCTGATCTCACCCTAAAGAACGAAAACGATTCCAAGGTCTTGGAGGAAGCATGTGCAGGAGTCAATAACATATTCCACATAGCAGCTGCGGTGTACAACTACAAGAACACGTATGACGACCTCATAAACATAAACGTCATAGGCACGGAAAACCTTCTCAACGCATATGAGGCAGCAAACAAGAATTCGAAGAAGCCCGTCCACATAATATACGCCAGCAGCATAACGGTATACGGATACAAGAGGTCCAACGAGCTCCTCTCCGAGAGCTCTGCTACAAAGCCCGCTAGCCCGTATTCGGAAAGCAAGATGATGGCGGAGCAGGTCATAAAGTCGTTTGCAGATGCGAACAAGCTTATGAGGTATACCATATTAAGGTTCGGCACTTTCTACGGGCCTGACTACAAGGATTCGTACTTCAAGATATTCAAGCTCATAGAGCAGGGGAGGGCAATATATGTCAGCGGCGGCACCAACCACGTCGGGCTGATACACGAGGACGATGCAGCAGCCGTAATGGTGCTTGCTATAGAGTCAAAGTCCAAGGACAATGAGATTTACAACATAACGGAAGGCGAGGACTACACGATAAAATGGCTGTTTGAGTTCGTGGCTAACGCTCTCGGAGTGCAGTCGCCAAAACGCAGCATACCACACGCGATAGCAAAACTGACGAGCAAGATCGCAAACATAAACTACGATGAGCTTGAATTCCTTGCGAGCGACAGGAAGATAGACATATCCAAAGCCAAGCGCAAGCTCGGCTTCAACCCGAAGCACAACATACGCAAGGATGGCCTAATGCTTATAGAGGAATACAAAAAATCCAAGCAATGAGCGGATAAAAAATACGAAAGGTATAGCAATGAATATCAAAAAGGGCAAAGTGGAAAGATACATAGACGATACCCTTGAATCCAAGGGAGCGATGCTTTTCAGCCTCATAGATCCTGTGGATTATAAAAGCTGGAAGGACGTCATAAATACTGCAAAGGCGGTAGACAATGGGGGTGCAGACATACTGCTTATAGGCGGAAGCAGCGGAGTTCAGGGATCAATGCTCGATGAGGTCACCAAGGCAATAAAAGAAGCGATAAGTATACCGATAGTGCTTTTCCCAGGCAATGTTGCCACCATAACAAAGTATGCAGATGCAATATATTTTCAATCCCTGCTCAACTCTCGCAACTCCTACTGGCACGCGCAGGTGCAGATGCTTGGGGCTCCTGTCATAAAGATGGCAGGGATTGAGCCTTTGCCAGTTGGCTATATACTCGTTGCTCCGGGAGGCACTGCAGGATGGGTAGGGGATGCAAACCTTGTCCCAAGGGAAAAGCCCAAAATAGCAGCGGCACTCGCCCTCACCGGGCAATATCTGGGCAACAGGCTGATAGTTACCGATACCGGATCGAATCCAAGGCTGCAGGGCGGAGGCCCAATATCGCATGAAATGATAAAAGCGGTTAAATCGGCAATAGACGTTCCGTACATAGTAGGGGGTGGCGTAATTTCCGAGAAGGAGCTAAGGCTTGCGTACAGGAGCGGAGCGGACATAGTCCAGATAGGCACGGCTTTCGAGGATCACAGCAACATGTCAATGGTGCTGAAAAAGGCCAAGCTTTTCGCCCGTGTCACTAAAGAAGAGGGCCTTAAAAAGGTCAAGAAATAAACGCACATGATAGAATGAGGGAGCCATCAACCCTTGAGCTTGCCGCCATCGCCAGGGAACTTGAGTTCCTGAACGGGTTCTACATAGAAAAGTTCTATGAGCTGCCTGGCCAGCAGTTCAGGCTCAAGCTCAACAAATCCGGAATAGGGCAGCAAAACCTGGTGATAGTGCCGGCCAGGTTTCTCGGCATAGCCAGCGTGCTGGAGCAGCAGGACCAGCCCACTAATTTCTCCCAGGCGGTAAGGAAGCGGATTTCCAATTTTCACATAACCGGGCTGTCGCTGCTGAACGACGACAGAGTCCTCTCGATATCCATGGAAAAAGGGGACCAAAGGCAGAGCCTTATAATAGAAATGTTCGGAAAGGGCAACGTGATAATAGCAGATCCGGAAATGAAGATAACATTGGCATATTCCCGGCACGAATTTTCTGACAGGAAGATATTTCCTGGCGAGACATATATTGCCCCCAAGAACAAGCGCATAACCATTAGCAACCTGCAAGACAAAAATGCCGTAGAAGAAGCAATAAAATCGGCTCCTAAGCCAAAGGAAAAAAATGTAATGCAAGCCTTATCTTCCATAATAAACATAGGCTCCATATATTTGGAGGATGCTGTGATACGTCTGGGCATAGACCCATCTGCGCCTTCTGATACACTTGCTGCAAATCAAATAACATCAATATCCGAAAAGCTTTCCTCATACTCTGCATACATAAAAGCGCCGCAGCCCAGAATCTACAAGGAAAACGGTTTCATGGTTGATTATTCCATATGCGACATCAAAAAATACGAGGGCATGGAACCTGAGAGCTTTGAATCCACGTACGAAGCTCTGGAAAACTATTACCTCTCGCACAAGGAAAACCAGCTTCCAAAGACTAGCACCAAGGTCAAGGAGCTGGAATCCAGCATAAGGAAGCAGAAAGAGATAATAGAGCAGACTGCAAAAGAGATAGGCGAGCTGAAGAGCAAAGGGGACGCAATATACAACAACATGCAGCTGATAAATTCCATAATAAAAATGGCAAGGGAGATGAAGCGCTTCAGCAAGGAAGACATAGAGCAGGCATTCGGGATAAAAGTTAACAATGTCAACCTCAAGGACAAGACGCTCACTATTGAGCTTTGAGCCTTTCGGTTGCAATATAATTAAACGGAGTAATTAAATGTTCAAGATAACTTTTCTGGGCACATCAGGCTCTGCCCCTACTAAAGAGCGGGGCCTATCCTCTGTAGCCCTGCAGCACGAGGGAACGGTCATGCTTTTCGACTGCGGCGAGGGCACCCAGAGGCAGATGCAGCTCTTCGGAGTCAACATATCAAAGGTCAGGCATATTTTCATAACCCATACCCACGCGGACCACGTGCTCGGGCTGGCTGGGCTTCTCAGGACAATGTCCCTTTACCACAGGCAGGATCCGCTTACAGTATATTTTCCAGAAGGCTATCAAAGCGTCATAGAGAGCCTCATAAAGTTCGACAACGCCATAATAGGCTTCGGCATAGTGCTAAAGGGAGTAAGGTCAGGCTCGGTGCTGCAGGGAGAAGATTTCTCAGTAAGGGCATTCAAGCTCAAACATTCTGTTACCTGCTACGGCTATTCGTTCGCGGAAAAGGACAAGACGAAATTCATTAGCGAAAAGTGCAGGAAGCTCGGAATAAAAGGAGAAATGTTCAAGGAAATCAGCAAAAAGGGCCACATTACAATAAAGGGCGAAAGGGTCTATCTAAAAGACGTAACTGAACGCGAGCAGGGCAAGAAGTTCGTATACGCAACAGATACCAGGCCGCTTGCGAGCACAGCCAAGGCAGCGCAGCATGCCGACGTATTGGTGCATGAGACTACCTACGAAGACAAGCTGGCAAAGCTTGCGAAGGAACGAAAGCATTCTACAAGCGTGGAAGCCGCGCAGATAGCCAAGAAGGCAAACGTCTCGAAGCTCGTGCTTTACCACTTCAGCACCAGGTACAAGGATGCCTCTGTGCTCCTAAAAGAGGCGAAATCCATATTCCCAAATTCCGTAGTTGCATACGACGGCATGTCAATAACTGTAAAATGAAAATTGACAAAGAATACGAAAACTTATAATAGTTTCAAGCAAAATATCCACTGCACGGGCCCGTAGTCGATTGGTAAGACGTCTCCCTGACACGGAGAAGACATGGAGTTCGATTCTCCACGGGCCCATCAAAAATTTATTCGACTGTTCCTTTTGCGAATATCCTTGGTGCCTTTTCCCTAACAAGAAGGAAAGTATCTCCCTTATCTAATGCCAGTGCCTTCTCCAAGGCAAACGTAATAGAGTTTCCTTCCATGCTCTCTACCTTTGCCATTGAATATGAAAAGTTCGACCCGAGGCCGTAAAAGTTTCCAGGTATTGGCTCCTCCTTGTTTATTTCAGCCAATTCTATCCTCGCTTTTATCTTTTTCGAGGGCTGAATTTGCGATGTCGACAGTATGCTGCCCTTTTCTACGGAATCCGGCTCTATGTTCTTCAATCCGATTCCTATTCTCGTTCCCGTGCCAGCAGATTTCACGTCGACGTCCTGGCTCTGCAGTGATCTTACCAGAGCCTTCTTTCCAGAGCTGTGCCACAGCTCGTCGTGTACATTTATGGCCCCCTTGGTTACCACGCCAAGAGCCACTGCCCCTATTCCTTTTACGTTGAAGGCCTTGTCTATATCTACCCTGCACGTTTGGCTTGCATCGTCATGCCTTTCCATGGAAAGTATGGTGTCAAGAAGCGTATCCCTGTCGCATACCTTGTAATTTTTCAATCCTGAGTTTTTTATTATGTCAGAATCTGCATTATCCGAAGTGAATATTAGGTTCTTGGATAGCAGCTTTGAAGCCACTAGCAATTCGCCAAAAAGCCTGTCCATGTTTGCTGTGGAAAGCACTATGGTCTCGGAAATTGTCAATATCTCGGCAAGGGCGTAAAATTTGTCCTCAACAGATGTCGGAACGAGTGCAGTTATTACGTTCCCGTCGATGCTCCTGTTGTAAAAGGTTATGCTGTTCTCCGATCCTTTTTTGCCTATGAATGCGGCGAGATCAACGCTGTTCGGCACTGCTATTATGTGATTTGACAATGAGACACCTCATCTGCGTACTCTTTTCTTTCTTGGCTTATTGGCTCTTTCTTTGCCTGTTCTGTATGCTGTATTCCTCTTTGCTTTTGCAGTTCTGGGTTTTCTATGCGTCCTTTTCGGTTTCTTAGCCTTTGCACCTATGCCGTGGCCGAAGCTGAAAAAGCCGAACCATAAAAGAAGTATTCCTATAAATTCCGAATAGTACAAGAATTCAGGGACTGCTGCTATATAAAGCGTTCCTGCAATGCTCACTACTACAGTTCCAGCGATTATGCTTAGCATCTTTTTGTTCTTGCTCCTGTAATAAGAAAGCGCGGCAACCACCACCAATATGAACGCGGCTGGGAACGTTCCGAGCGAAGAAATCGTCACTACTGAAAGAGGCAGAGGCCCGTAAACAACGTATGTTATTATCAGGTTCTTTATCGCAGAAGCCTGAAGCGCAATCACCATTGCAACGTCAATGACAAGTATATACACAAGATATGCAACTTTTATCCCGTTGCTTTTTATGAGGTAGAGGGAGCCCATTGCTAGCGACTCTACCAAGAATACCACAAGGAATAGATATATATCAATCAGGGCTTCGCTGTACAGGTTCAGCGAGAAGATGCTCTCCAGAAGAACCGCAGCAGTAAATATCCACAAACCGAGCGACCAGAAACCGAAGCTTTTGACCTCTTTGTTGTTCTTCCACTTGTATGTCATAAAAGCTGCGAGCACTCCGCTAAGTATGGCTATTACGATTGTCGAAACGAATACTATTATTTCCAAACTCTGCATCAATAACTACCAGTTGTGCTCTGCGTTTTCTTTATATAGCTAACGTAAACCATAAAAACCAATGACACTGCCAATATTGTGCCGCCTACAAGCGTTACCAGATTAACGTAGAACGCCATAGGGCCAGTGGCTAAATAATTGTTTATGTCTGCAGTGCCTCCTAGCAGATAAGGGCTCTGCATGAATCCAAAGAAATTGACTGCAAGAAGGAACCACAGCACTGCAGCATATCTCGCATATTTATTCTTGGAATAATAAAGGTAAAGAGCTATTCCCAAAAGTGCCAGCAATCCTATCAGGTAAGGTGCCCCAGGGCCAAATGCCGCGGAAAACAAGTACTCCATTGCAGAGTGTGTTGCTATTGCAATTGCAATTATTCCCAGAATAGCTGCAAGCCCGGAAAACCATTTGTATTCCCTTACGTCGAAAAATACTGCTGCAACGAAAACCGAAAGCAGCGCTATGCCTATGAACATCAGTATGTTGAACGAGTTTACGAACATCTTAAGCATATTTATCGAATATGCAGAGGCGTTTATCCCTATCCCGCTTATCCCGGAATCAAGGACTGAAATGGCTATGAATGCGACCAGCAATGTGGCTATTGCATATATGTGCAGATAACGCTTTTCCGAGCTTTTGTCTCCCATATACTCGCTATACGAAAGGAATGCGTTCCTTAATATGAAGAATATGGCGGCAACGAGCAGCGGCACCACGAATATGGTGCCTACAAGCATAAGCAGCGACGGCACCGTGGCCTCAAGGTTTACAAGGTAGAAAACAGCGAAAGTCCCGGTAACCTCCCAGAGTGGCATAAGGAAGCGCTTCATCCTGTCTTTGTGCTTATCATACTCGAGCAGCATGGTGACAGCTATCCCTACTTCAAGCCCGAAGAGGGTAAGGAAAATGGAAAATATAAAATAATTTATTGAAAACATCAAGACCATTTTTACACCTGCTCTTTCGATACCGGCCTGTCCTTAAGCAGCCTTTTTATCACCAATACTGTGAAAGGCAATACCGCAAGATAGAATGCCACGAAGAATATGACCAGGGGTATTATTGATGGGGAAGTGTTTGCCGCCTGGGAAACTAGCATGACGTTGTATACTATCCATGGCTGCCTGCCTATTTCTGCAGTTGCCCATCCTAGCTCCAGCAAAAATACTCCTACGACTGCAGCTACGACTAGAAGCACAAGCACCCACTTCCTGTCGAACGGGTGCATTTTGAATAGCAGCATCAAGAATATAACCAGCATAAAGAGCCCGAATCCGAACCCAAGCCCTACTATGGTATCGAACATGAAATGCACTATCAATGGCGGCCACGTGCTTTGCGGATACGAAGATAATCCAGGGACCGAGCCGTTTACGCTCCCTGTTGCAAGGAAGCTCTGCAATCCAGGTATGCTGGCTATTACGCCGGTAATCTTTCCGTTTGTGTAAAATCCTCCGAGCAATTCGGGGGCATGGGTCGTTGGGTAAAGGTCAAGCTCCATGGCCGCGTATTTTTCCGGCTGGAAGCTGTAAAGCCCTGATATAGAAAGTATCCCTGTTATGACTGCAAAGAACGTTGCTATGAGCGTAAGGCTGAACGCTATGTTCAATCCCTTCCTGTAGTGCAGCCTTTCGTCGCCTTCGCTCTTCAGCATTCTATAAGCAAAATATAATATGAATATGAAGCCGCCTGCAAAGTAAGAAGTAGAAACTACGTGCGCAACTTCGATCAAAGTAGAAGGGGTAGCCAATACTGCAAGCGGGTGCACGTCAGCTATTATGCCGGTCTTCAGATATTCGGGTATGTTGAAGCCCACGGGCGTATTCATGAAAGCATTGAGCATTGTTATAAAAACTGCGGAAAGCACGGCGCCCAAGGCCACAAGAACGCCAGTAAAGGCGTGTGCATAGCGGTTTTTGAACTTGTCCCAAGAATAAACGTACACGCCAAGGAATATCGCTTCCAAGAAGAATGCGAAAACTTCTATGTAAAGAGTCAGTATGGCTACCTTTCCTATCAAAACCATGAATTTTGGCCACAGAAAGAGCAGCTCGAGAGCCACAAGGGTTCCGGAAGCGGTGCCAACAGCGAAAAAGACAATGAGCATTATGGTAAGCCGTTTTGCAATCCTTGTATAATAAGGGTCCTTGCGTTTTATTCCTACTACTTCGGCAGCTACGATTATCACAGGCAGCGCAATGCCTATGACTGCCAGTATAATATGGACCCCGAGGGAAAAGCCCATCAGGAATCTGTCGAAGTCAAATACGGGTATCAAGCAATCACTGCAAGCCATGCCTTATAAGAAATAAACAACTATAAACTTTATTAGAAAAAATCCTGCTTGCAGGTAAATCTGCAAAAATTATAGAGAAGGCTTAAATTGGTTTGGCACGTACAAATCCTTCTGCGATATGATGCAAAAGAAAATAGTTAACGATTCGAAGTGCTGCCTTGAGGCAAAGCCACATCTGCACGAACTCGAGCTTACCGAGACCGCAGCAAGGGCTTCTACAGGCCTTGAAATGCTTCTCGACGGGGGCTCGGGCAAAAAGGTTCTGATACCGGAAAAGCTGTCGAACTATCTGAGGCCGTCCATAGACATAGATGTCATAATGCCTGATGCAGATGCCCAAAAGGCATTTCCCGGGATGAAAAAGGACAGGATGGTAGACAAGGTAAAGGCAGTAATGGTAGAAGGCAAGCTCGGCTATGAAAACGTTATTCATTATTCTCCGTTTCCGGTATACAGGGACGGGAAGTATCCTGATACTGACATATTTATACCATCAGGGGGCCTGGGCCCTATACCCTTCGGCATGGAGCTTTTCGCAGGTGCCATAGAAGTGCACATGAAGCAGAGCGGCATAATTGTCAAGGTTGCAGACATATCATTCACGCTTGCTACCAGCATAAACCCATTGGTATTCACAAATACGCGTGCCAGGGGGGCGCTTATAGCCCTGTTTTCAAATCCGGGTATTTTTGACGTTCCTGATGTAGTCGCATCAACTGCGGATTATCTGCTAAAAAGCATAGAAAAAGTCAATCATGCCATGCTAGCGGGAGATTCAAACAGGTCTTTGGCACACATGAAATCGGACAAGAACTACAAGCAATACGCGAAAATAATATCGGAAAAAATACCAAACAAGCTGGACGCGATTGAAGGCAAGTTATCGAAGATAATGTCGCATGCAAATGTCGAAGGCTCCATGCCGAAGGGTGGGCTCAAGGAGTTCCGCTACGGCCTGGAGGGCATCGAAAAACTCTTAAGGAATTGAAAGCCTGTGAAGCGCTGTGCAAAGGCAACATGCATTGCTACCCAAATCTTTTCAACGCCTGAGCAAACTCCGAAGGCCTTAAAAAATGCGGAACATGTCCTCCGCCGTCTATAAATACAAGCTCAGAGCCATTTATGTACTTGCCGAAGGCATACGCATACTTCTTGTCTATTATCTTGTCATCGGTGCCCCATATTACAATGCACCTGTCCTTTATGCGCCCGAGCTCTTTGCTTCCGAGCAGGTACTTGGTGTTCCCTATCCCGATTATGCTGCTTACGACGTAATCATGGCCTTCGCCAACTTCGTTTCTGTTTAGCATGCTGATCTTTTTCATCTGCATGCTGTAAAATTCATCATAGCTCATGGATTTCAAGGTGTCTTCCATTTCTTCCCTTAGCCCTGCAGCATCTTCCAGCACTATTCCGGAAATATTTTTCCCGAACGCGCCAGTGGCGGCTCCATAAGCTGTTATCCATCCTCCGTATGAGTTGCCGACTACGACATAGCTCCCCGACACTAGTTTTGAAACTACTTCCAAAACTGCAGATGCCTGCACTTCAGGCGTATAATCGATATGCGGAGCGTCGGATTCTCCGTGCCCAAGCATGTCAATCAGGACTATGCCAATGCCATCGCCGAGATAAGGAATCAGCCTTTTCCAGGAGCGAACGTCTGCCCTGAGGCCGTGAAGGAACACAAAGGAAAGCTTGGCCCCCAACGGGATGTGAACCAATGCGTGAATTTGCCCATATCTCGTTTCGACCATTTTGGAATCAAGATCTTCAAACATCATGCTTTCGCACCATAAAAGAAATGTATCGGCCTGCCAAGCGCGGCTTCAGCGACCTCCTTTATGGATTCGCTATAAGTTGGATGCGGATGTATGGTATCGGCTATATCTTCGAGCGTGGCCCCCATTTCTATTGCGAGCGCAGCCTCTGCTATCGCGGCGTTTGCATCCGGGGAGACGAGCTCTATACCTACAACAACGTTGTCCGAGTCGTACGCAATCTTGGCGAATCCGTCAGTTTCGTCCAAGGCTATGGCCCTTCCAAGGGCGCTGAGAGGGAATTTCTTCACTTCTATGCCCTCCTTTTCCTCTATGCTGCCGGCTATCCCTATCTCCGGATCGGAAAATATTACTGCAGGGACTACGAGGTTGTCATAGCTGCTTCCAAGCCCTGCGGCACTTTCTGCGGATACGACGCCCTGCCTCATCGATTTGTGCGCCAGCATCGGCTCACCGGCTATGTCGCCTATGGCGTATATATCAGGGTTAGATGTCTGAAGCTTGCCGTTTACCTTTATGAAACCCTTTTCGTCAATATCAACTCCTGCCGCTTCCGCGCCCAGCCCTTCGGAGTACGGATGCAGGCCTATCGCCACCACAACAATTTCCGCGCTTATAGAATCCCCGCTGTCCAGCTCCAGCTTTCCGTTGGCGTATGCCTTCGGGTTTGCCCCCAAATGTATCGCTATTCCGAGCTGTGCCATGTGCTTTTTGACTATTGCCACTGCGTCCCTGTCGAATTTCGAAAGGACATCGGACCTTGCGACCACGTGCACCTTTGAGCCAAGCTTTGCGTACAGCGTGCTTATCTCGACGGCAACATAGCCTGCTCCAATTATCGCCATTTCATTAGGTATACGGTCCAGCAGCAGCGCCTGCTTGTAATCTATGACAGTCTTGCCGTCAAAAGCGATGCCTTTGAGCTCCGCAGGCTCGGAGCCCGTAGCTATTATCGCCTTCTTAAATATGACCTCGGTGCCGTCGGTGACCTGTATCCTGTTCTTTTCTATGAACGTTCCGGCGCCCTTAAGCACGTCTATCCTGTTCTGCTTGCAGAGAAACTCTACCCCGTTTTCCAGCTTCGAAGACACGCCGACACGCCATTCGAGCATCTTTTTTGCGTCTATAGTTACGTTTTGCGCATTTATCCCGAACTTCTGGGAATGCGTAGAATCGTAAAATATGTCAGATATGCGTATTAGCGTCTTGGAAGGTATGCATGCATAGTTAAGGCAGTGCCCGCCTAGCTTTTCCTTTTCTATCAATACAACGCTTTTTCCCAGCTCGGCAGCCCTTATCGCAGCGGTATAGCCGCCTACGCCTCCCCCTATTACTGCTATGTCAACCTCTTCAGGAACCTCTCCCATGACCATTTGCACACCTCAAAGCATGTCCAGAAATTCCGGATCCTCCATATATCCCTTGAAGGCGTTCCCAAACTTAACCGCTTCGGCGCCGTCAACTACCCTGTGGTCGAAAGTTATCGTAAACGGCAGTATCTTTCCGGGAACTACTGCGCCATCCTTTACAACAGGCATATCCCTTACCAAAGTAATCCCGAGTATTGCAACATCTGGGTAATTTATCATCGGTATGGCAAGGAAGCCTCCCCCCAAGCTCCCTACGTTGGTTATTGTGAAGCTCGTGTCCCTCATTTCCTGGAGCGATATGGTCTGGTCAAGAACCTTTTTGTGCAGAGAATCTATCTCTTTAGCTATTTCAAGTATGCTTTTCTTGTCGCTATCCTTGACTACAACTACTTTAAGCCCGTCCTTTGCCTCCGCCGCTATGCCTATGTTGTAATACTTTTTCAGCACAACCTCCTGCCTGTCCTTGTCATAGCTCGCGTTGAAGCGCGGATTCTCCTTCAGCGCCTCAACGGCAGCCTTGATTATGAAAGGCAGATAAGAGAGCTTGACGTTGAGCTGCTTGAGGGATTTCTCCTTCTCTTTCTGGACTACGGAATATATCGCGCTGGCGTCTATAAGGTCCATGTGCGAAGCTCTGGGGATCTGCCATGAAAGCTCCATGTTCTTGGCTATTGCCTTTCTTGTCTGCGATAGCGGCACGCGCTCGGTGTTGGCTGCATTGGCATTCGCTGCGGGTAGCGCCGCAGGCGCTGCTGCCTTGTTTTCTGCATAAGCTTTCACGTCCGCCTCGGTTATTCTTCCGCCAGGGCCTGAACCTTTGACGCCCGAAAGGTCTATTCCCATGCTTTCAGCCATGTGCCTTACCGAAGGAGGCGCAAGCACGCGCCTTTGCCCTTGCTTCTCGACTGGCTTGCTTTGCGCTTGTTCTACGGGCTTAGCTTCGGCTGGCTTTGCCTTTGGAGTTTCAATTGCGCCTGCATTATTTTTGGCGCCCGAAGCTGCAATGCCATTAAGCTCGCCAGCACTCCCTACATAAGCCATCACGTCGCCTACCTTGACATCGGCGCCTTCCTTAATCATTATCTTTATCTTCCCGGAGGCTGGAGCCGGCATGCTGACCACTGCCTTGTCAGTCTCGACCTGGGCTACTGGCTGGTCCTCCTTTACGTCGGCCATGTCTGCCACAAGCCATTTTTGTATGCGCCCCTCGGTTATCCCCTCTCCGATGTCTACAAATTTTATCTCCTCCATTCAAAGCACCTCACATCTCCAGCAGTCTTTCTATAGCTTCTAAGACCTTCTTTTCGTTGGGTATGTAATAGTTCTCATAGCCCGGCATCGGGTACGGCAGGCTAGGCGAAGTAACGCGCATTATTGGGGCGTCTATCTCGTATATTGCCTTCTCGGATATTATTGCAGAAACCTCCGCGCCTACGCCAAAGCTCATAGGGGCTTCATGAACTATTATAACCTTGCCTGTCTTCTTGGCCGCGTCCACTATTGCATCCTCGTCAAGTGGGTTTATGGTCCTTAGGTCTAGAACCTCTGCGCTTATGCCTGGCTTTTTCTCAAGGGCCTTTTCCACGACGTTTACCATAGTGCCGTATGTTATTATTGTAATGTCATCGCCTTCCCTAACCGTTCTTGCCTTGCCTATCGGGACTTCGAACATCTCTTCTGGCACTTCCTGCTTGAACAGCCTGTAAAGTTTCGTAGGCTCAAGGAAAAGAACCGGGTCGTTGCCGTGTATGGCGCTTGCCAGCAATCCCTTCGCATCGTAAGGCGTCGAAGGCTCTACCACTACCAAACCGCCAATATGCGAATATTCTGCTTCAGGGCTTTCGGAATGGTGCTCAAGGGTCTTGACTCCTCCGCTAACAGGGGTCCTTATTACCATGGGCAGCGCGACGTTGGACCTGGTCCTCGACCTATACCTGGCTGCATGATTGACTATCTGCGCATATCCCAAGTACATGAAGCCGGCAAACTGTATTTCCGGTATCGGCTTGAGCCCGGCTATTGCCATGCCTATCGATGCCCCTATTATGCTAGACTCTGCCAGGGGCGTGTCTATGACCCTATTACCTGTATATTTGTCTATCAATCCGTCCGTGACCCTGAACACTCCTCCATCTTTTCCAATGTCCTCTCCAAGTAAAACTACTCTTTCGTCTTCAGCCATTGCCAGATCAAGCGCGTTGTTTATCGCCTGGACCATGTTCATCATTGCCATAAAACCACCTATTGCCAATAATCGCTGCTCTTGGCGTTCTCGAGCTGCTCTTCCAATACCGTTGGCATATGCGAATATACGTTCTCGAATATGGAATCCGGATTCGGCTTGAATTCGTCAGCCCTCGCCAGCGCTTCGTCAATGCTCTTCAACTGCTCGTCCTTCAGCGTGCTCTCCTTCGAATCGTCCCAAAGCCCCTTGGCCCTGAGGTAAGCCCCAAGCCTTGCTATCGGGTCGCGTTTCTTCCACGCTTCCACCTCTGAGTCTTCCCTGTATTTGGTCGGGTCGTCGGAAGTGGTGTGCATGCTCATCCTGTACGTAAGACATTCTATGACGTAGGGCTTGCCTGAACGCGCGCTTTCTATGGCGTCCCGCGTTGCCTTGTAAACCGCAACCACGTCGTTGCCGTCCACCTGTATTGCGTCTATGCCTGCGGCGACCGCCTTCTGCGCGAGGGTCTGTGCTGCCGTCTGCTCTGCCCTAGGCACCGATATCGCCCACTGGTTGTTTTCTATTATGACTACCAGCGGCACCTTGAAAACTCCAGCAAAATTTATTGCCTCGTAAAAATCCCCCTCCGATGTGCCGCCGTCGCCAACGTATGCCACCACTGCCGAATCCTCTTTCAGGTACTTCTTGGCAAACGCTATGCCTGCTGCATGAGGCATCTGCGTAGCAACAGGAACTATGACTGGAGTCATGTTAAGCTTCTTGTCTATTGCTGCACCCTCTTCGTACCCTTTCCAGTATACAAAGAACTGCTCCAGCGGAAGCCCTCTGGCAATGTAAACTCCGTGCTGCCTGAAGTTCGGGACTGCAAAGTCGTTTTGGCGCATTGCCATCGCGCTGCCTATCTGCGTAGCCTCTTCTCCAAGCAAAGGAGCGTAGGTCGCAAGCTTGCCCTGCCTCTGCAGGCTCAATGCCTTGGCGTCCAGGTTCCTCGCAAGGTTCATCATCTTGTAAAATTCGACAAGCTTCTGGTCCTGCAGGTCATTGGGCATGAGCTGCTGGTCCACTGCACCGTTCTCATCCATTATCTGCATGTACTTTATCGTAGCGCTAAAAGCATCCTTCAACATATCAACACCCTTAGAGCCAATTGCATTTAGCATTATTAACACTTTCCGAAACGGGCCAAAACGTATGTACAAAAGCAATTTAAACACGAAGAGAGAAATAAATCCGGTGTTTTGATGGCATATTCGCACGCTTCGGAAGTGCCCCAAAAATTGGGCAAGGAGGTATCGTTAAGGGGATGGGTTTACAGAAAAAGGGAAAGCGGAGGCATTATATTCATAATAGTAAGGGACAGGACCGGGACCATCCAGGCGTCGATAAAGAAGGACAACGTTGATGCCAAGACATGGAAAGCGGCTCAGGACGCCATAATAGAATCAAGCGTGGAGCTAAAAGGTTCAGTAAAAAAGGATGAAAGAGCCCCTTCGGGATACGAAATAGAGGGAAGCGGCTTCAAGACCATAAGCATAGGCGAGCCTTACCCAATAACGGAGTACCAGAGCACCGAGCTGCTTCTCGACAAGCGCCACCTGTGGCTGAGGAGCGTCAAGATGACAAACATAATGAAGCTGCGCTCATACTTCTTCAGATACCTGAGGAAATTCCACGATGGAAAGGGCTTCTACGAGATAACCCCTCCGCTCATTACAAGGTCTGCCGGGGAGACAGGTGCTGACATGTTTCCTATAGACTATTTCGGCCAGGAAGCGTTCCTAACCGAATCGTCCCAGCAGTACGCCGAGGCCATGATCTACTCGCTGGAAAAGGTCTACACGTTCGCACCATCCTACAGGGCCGAGAAGTCAAGGACCGTTAAGCACCTTGCGGAGTACTGGCATCTGGAGATGGAAGCTGCGCACTACAACCTTAACCAGCTCATGAAGTTCGAAGAGGACATGGTAAGCTACGTTGCAAAGGGGCTTGTAAAGAACAACGAAGACGAGCTTAAGCAGCTCAATGTTGACATGGAGTCCCTCAAGAAGATAAGAGGGCCATTCAAGCGCCTGACATACGAGCAGGCGCTGGATATACTCAACCAGAAAGGAAAGAGCCTAAAATGGGGCGATGACTTCGGCGTGGAAGAGGAAAGGCTGCTGACCGAAGAGGAAGAAAAGCCTGTTTTCGTAATGTACTGGCCAAGGGAGCTAAAAGCTTTTTACCAGCCCATAAACCCGAAGGACGAGCGCACCACCATGAGTGCAGACCTCCAGGCTCCGCACGGGCATGGGGAAATAATAGGCGCAAGCGAGAGGATATGGAAGCATGACGAGCTGATGCAGCGCTTCAAGGAATTCGAGATAGCAAAGAACATAAAGTTCAACATGGCCAACTACGAGTGGTACATTGACCTGAGGCGCTACGGCAGCGTGCCTCATGCTGGATATGGCCTTGGCACTGAGAGGCTCATAAAGTGGATGCTTAACCTTGACCACATAAGGGATGCGATACCTTTCCCAAGAATGATAAACAGGATCTACCCGTAATGGTTTTTGCATGGCTGAAAAAATCCGCTGCTCCCATATACTCGTCGAAAAGCTCTCTCAGGCGCAGCAGGTCATGGAGCTCCTGAAGAAGGGCGAAAGCTTCGATTCTCTCGCAGAGAAATATTCAATCGACGGCTCAAGGAAGCGAGGAGGAGATTTGGGCTATTTTGGCCGCGGCGCAATGGTCAAAGAATTCGAAAAGGCAGCTTTCTCGCTGGAAAAAGGGCAAATATCTGAAATAGTCAAAACGCAGTTCGGCTACCACATAATAAAAAGGACGGGATGAGCTCAATCACTTTCGTCGGCCCAGACAAACCTGTAAACGTTGGCGCTTTCCTTTATCATAGCGACAGGCCTTGCGTTCATCGAATCAATCTCCAAAAACCTCTCAAGCCTTCTGTGCTTCATAATCCTGAATATATTCATCATAGTCAATCACCATAACGCTCCTTCATGTACTTGTCGACTATTTTGGCCTGGAGCCTTTCCAGCTGCTCTCTTATCTCCGGGTCATTTAAAAGGTACTCCCTTACCTTCTTGTCTATGCTGCTCTCGAAGATCCTAACCTTCATTTAATCGCCTTTTTGAGTTCCATCGCGCTGACGAACCTTCCGTACCTAGGGCCAGCGACCTCTGCTATCGACTTCTCTACCTTTTCATAGGTCTTTTCGTCAAATTTCGCCTTGACCATGTATCCTATGTCGCCTTCGGTGACGCAGACTTCCTGCACTTCATCTATGCCTAGCAGCGCGTCAGCAAGTTCGTTTATGTCGGTTCCCTTCTGCGGCTTTATGAAGAAGAAGCTGTGAAGGAAATCGTCCTTTGTCCGCAACCTATACATCCTGTTTTTCTTATCCCCTTTCATTTTTTTACCCCTTTATACCAATTATCGTGAAATCTGAGAAAAAGCATGAAGAAAAAGGCTGTGCAGAAACAATGTGGGTGGGAAGCCAGGGGTCAGCGAAGTTGAATGGTGGGCATTCTAGAACATGGAAAAATGACATATAGAATATATGTTTCATTCCCGACCCCCCGGCTTGATTAATATTAGGGTTTTTATTGAATAAATAGCCTACCGCAGAAATAAATATAAAATTATAATATCATAGCTAAAATATAAATATAAATTCATATTAATTACTATTTATAATAATAAAGCTATCTAAATTGAACTTAATTTCTAAAAGAATATTAAAATATAATAAATCTAAATATCTTAAAGTTATATAAATATTATAATAAATGGTGTCAGTTTGCCGAGCCACCGCGTGAAGGAAGTACCCGAAGCGATAAGAGTAGCTTTTGAAGGGCTAAAAAAGAAGTTGAACTCGCATCTTTCGCTGGTCAAGATAGGGGATAACTACTACGTAAACGAGACCGCAACGCAATTTTCAGATGAAAAGAACAAAAAAATAACAGTCTCAAGGTACATAGGGAAAATAGGATCTGATGGCAGCTTTACCGAAGCAATGCACAGGAAAAAGGAGACAAGAGTAAAGAGCATAAGGGAACTCATCGCCGCAAAGAAATTGGAAGAAGACAGCAACAGTATTCTGTATCCGGACGACATAGACCTGAAACTTCTGGAGATGCTAAGCGCCAACGGCAGAGAACCGGTTGCAGAGCTTTCGAAGGTCCTGGGACTGAGCCAGGCTGCGTGCAAATACAGGATACAGAGGCTGGAAAAAAGGTACGGCATAACATATACTGTAGAAGTAGGGCCAAGGCCTTTCAATTTCTTCAGGTACGTTGCGTTTGTAAGGTTCGGAAGGGACAAGCCGGATATAGAAACGTTAAGAAAAGTTATAGGAAAGGAGCCGTTGGTGCAGCTAGCGCTGTCGTTGAAAGGGCCGCATGACCTTTTCCTCTACATGCTCGCAGAAAATACGCAGTTATTGGAAGACGCGATATACAGGATGAGATCAGAACTGCCAATGACAAGATACAAAGCGTACTGGAACGTAACTTATATATCCAGGGCATACGGCTATCTTCCGTTAAGGCAGGAATTTATAGAACTTTTAAAGGAAAAGGTGTGGCACAGGAGCAAAGAGCATCCCAGAAGGCTTCCAGACCAATTATTGGAAAGGGAATATCTAGTTTTGAGTCAACTTAACAAAGATGGAAGAATAAGCTTTGTTGATTTAGACAAAAAGTTAAATCTCAATCCTGGCGCATCGGACTACACTTATAATAGATTAATAGAGAAAGGTATGATAGAAAGGGTAACAATAAACATGGAGAAGCCGCAGATGAAATATCCTGCGCTCTTCGTAGTAAAGCAGCCAGATATAAACGCCTTCAACATTCACAGAAACGAGTTCAGGGCAAAGCTCATAGCGTTGCCAAAGACCCCTGCAAATACTGTATGCCTTGAGGGAGATATAGGTGCACCATACGGTCTTGTGTATATAATGCCAATCTATACAAACACAGAATCTGCAACAAAGATAATTGCAGACTTGTCAAAACAAAGCATAAAAGATATCAGAGATTACATAGTAACCGATACTATTATAGGTACTTTAGGTTTTAGGAGAATAGCCCCAGAACAAACTTACCAATACAACTTTATATTAAAATCACAAAATCAGAAATAGAAAATATAATACAAGTACTTTATTGTCCGTCGCTTCCTCCCATCATTATCACCAAATATTTATATTTCACAGCAAAATGGAACTGATGCATTTAAATACCTTTTTGCAGGTCTGCGTGTAGAAATGTAAAAGCCCAAGATCAAGCTAGGTAGCAAAGCTCATAGCGTTGCCAAAGACCCCTGCAAATACTACTGCACTGTTCGGTGATATAGGTGCTCCTTACGGCTTTGTTTTCGTAATGCCCATCTACACAAACACAGAATCTGCGACAAAGACAGTCGCAGACTTGTCAAAACAAAGCATAAAAGATATCAGAGATTACATAGTAACCGATACGATTATAGGCTCTTTGGGCTTCAGGAGAATAGCCCCAGAACAAACTTACCAATACAACTTTATATTAAAATCACAAAATCAGAAATAGAAAATATAATACAAGTACTTTATTGTCCGCCTCCTCCTCCCATTATTATCACCAAATATTTATATTTCAAAGCAAAATGGGGCTGATACGCTTAAATAAGCTTCTTATTCCGTGTGTATAATCTGGTAAAAAGCAAATCGGCGCTTTGGCGATGTCAAAGTTGCCATCTAACATAAAGTAGTCACCCCTGCCTGTATGCAAGGCCTCAAAGCAGGCAGTTCTGGCTGAACTGGAACTATAAAAACACCAGCGTTGCCGGATGAGGCGATAGCAGTAGCGTGCAAGCATGGAAGCCGCAAGGTCTACGTGTGTGCAAATGCAGCAATGTCGCAAAGCTTTAAATTTTTAATATAAGCAATCAATTAATCCGCAATCTGCATACCGTATGCGTTTGCTCATATTCACATTTTTTGGCGTTTTTATGGGAAAGAAACTTTATCTGGTAGGAATAGATGCAGCGCCGCTGTGGCTTATAAAGGAGAACATCAGTAAATACAAGTTATCTGGCTTCGGCCGCTTTTTCAAGGACGGCGTCCTCACGAACATGGAGTCCACGCTTCCTCCAATGACTGGGCCTTCATGGCCAAGCATATATACTGGCTTCAGGCCGGGAGACCACGGCGTCCCGGAATTCCTTGAGATGGAGCCAAGCTATACAAAATCTGTCGTATATTACAATCCTGAGATAAAGGAGCCATTCTGGGAGAAGCTGGCAAGGAACGGATACAAGAGCCTTATAATAACTCCTGCCATGCTCGTAAAGCCTACGACAAGCGAGAACATAGACATGATAACAGGATTTCCTCTTCCTGCAAAGTTCAGCTCAAAATACATGCAGAAAATAGCCGAAAGCAACGGGTTCTCCGGCGAGCCGGACATAGAAGCAGACATAAAATCGGGAAAGATTACACTCTCGCAGGCATCCGAAGCGTTCCAGGAAAGCATTAAAAAGCGCTCAAACGTGGCAATGGAAATGCTCAACAAAAAGGATTACGATTTTGCATTCATATGCTTCACAGAAGAAGACAGGATACAGCACTTTTCACTAAACCTTAAGGAATGGAAGGATTACGTAATGCCCCTCTACGAGCGCATATCCGAGTTTCTTGTATGGCTTGAAAAGCGCGCGGAAAAGGAAGGTGCAGCGATAATGATGATATCAGACCATGGGGCGCAGTCAATAAAAGAAAAATTCCTGATAAACGGCTGGCTCATAAGCAACGGCTATGCAAAGCTGAAGCCGGAGCTTGAGCAGGCGATAAGCAATTCCAACGCCATAAGCTCAATGAAATATTCGGTAAGGGAGAAGATACTCAAGAGCATGAACAGGAGCGGATCCAGGAAAGTGCTTTATGACAAGCTGCCGAAGGGGCTCAAAAGGCTAAGCAAAGACGCGTTCTCGGCCGTGCTGAAGGGGGCATCTTCGGAAGACTATACACGGCTTCACGATTTCGACTATGACATGCGCAGAACGAAAGCTTTCGCCAGCATAGCGAACACCATAGTCTGCACAATATTCATAAACGACTCAAGATTTGATCACGGAATAGTGAAGAAAACCGAGAAGAAAAAACTGAAGCAGGAGCTAATGCGCAAGCTATCCCAGATAAAGGGCAAGGACGGCAAGAACCTAATGGTCAATGTATTCGACGCGGACGACTATTACGAGGGGACAAAGCTTTTCATCGCGCCTGACGTAATGGCTGAGATAAAGCCCAACTACCTTATAGATGCGTTCGGCTACCAGAAGAGCGGCAACCTGTTCATGGAACCTGAAATGGCCAAGCGCGGAGACCACATAAGGAATGGCATATTCGGGATAATTTCCAACAACGCCCACATGGACTACAAGAAAATAGAAAAAAGCAAGCTTTACGTCTACAACGTTGCTCCAACGGTACTCAAATATTTCGACTGCAGCATAGACACTGACAGGAGGTACAAGCCGATATTCTAGGTTTTTTGATGGCTAGAGTACTGATATTCGATACAAGCTCAAGGCTGGGTGCTGTCGGGGGAGCGCAGAGGGTCGCAGCCAACCTTTTCTACGAGCTAGGCAAGCGCGGCATTGAAACTTTTTACCTGGGTTACAAAACCGACTATTTCAAGGGCCCGCACAAGAATGCGATGTTTCTTAAGGAGTCCAAGCAGAAGGCGCTCAAGCAGGCTGGCGAGCGCCATAGCATGCAGCGCCTTATAGAAAGCAGGTTAGTAAGGGCTGGATATTACGCCTCCTATTCCATTAGGGGCATAAATACTTCTGAAATGGAAGCCTTCTTATCCAAAATAAAGCCTGATGTCGTGCTAGCAAGCTCGATTCTGGACTATGTGATATTAAAGAGGCTCAAGGGCAAAATGCCAAACGCAAAGATAATCTACATAGAGCACGCAAACGCGTCGGGTAAATACGACGGCGCTTTCGACTACAACATAATGCAGCTGACTTTCGGTACGGGCCCGTTCGTGGGGCTGGAAAGGGCCAGAAAGAGATTCTTCGGCTTCTTCGATGGCGTAATAGCCCTGAATATGGAACAGTATGATGCTGTTAAAAAGTACAACGGCAACGTGAGCATAATCCACAGCAGCTCACTGCTTGAAGGGAGCAAGCCAGACAGTGCGCATTTGGGGCACTTCAAAAAAGAGCTGGGCTTGAAAGGCAGGAAAACGGTTCTCTATCTTGGAAGGCTAGCCGAAGCGCAGAAAAATGTCAGCTCGCTGATAAAAGCCTTCATGGAGATAAAGGGTGAAGGCTTGTGCCTGCTCATAGTCGGCGACGGAAAATCCAGGCCCCTATACGAACAGATGTCTTCCAAGGACAGGCGCATAAGGATAGTAGGCAGGGTTGAGGAAAAAATGTTGCCATATTACTACTCTTCAGCAGATCTGTATGTTCTGCCATCGATATGGGAATCCTTCAACGCCACGTTTATAGAAGCCGCGACTTTCGGCGCTCCTTTGCTGCTGTCTGAGAATGCGGTAAACAGGGACATAAAGGAAAGGTTTGGCAAAAGACTTCTTCTTTTCAATCCCAAAGACATCGAAGAGCTAAGGGAAAAAATGCAAACTGCAATATACGACCGCGCTGAAAGGAATAAGCTTATTTCGTTGTCAAGGGACATTGCCAAGGAATACAGCAAGAAAGCCCAGATGGATGCGTATGCATCGGCAATAAAACGCCTTTTGGATTCAGGAAAGCTATGATTTATCCTATCTTCAAAATTGGTATTTCCATTTCTTCCGGGCTCATGCCCCCGTGCGTGCCCTTGTTTTCGCTCATGCGCGGATTTGTGGCCTTTCCCTTGCTCCTATTATAATCGTTGAAGCTGAATGTGTTGTTTCCAAGCGCAATACCTGTCTTGTCGGCAAGGTTGTATCTGGCGAATTCTGAAACCCTCTTGCTGCCGAATATCCCTGCCTTTATCAATTCGTCCGTGTCAAAAAGCACAGCTTTTTTGGAGTACTTCCTTTCGAAATAATCCTCAAAGCCTTTCTCTTTTCCATCAGCTATCTTCATGCTGAAGCTTCTTCCGTTCCCAAATGCCGGCATTTCTAAGAATCTCATAAGCTCGTCGTTCCACCATACGTTGGTCTTAAGCCTGCTGTCAGCTACTATCTGCCCATGGTCAGAAAATATAAAGAGCTCCGTATCCGACTTCCTTAGCTTTTCTTCAAGCCCCATGATGTCCCTGAAAAGCCTGGATACGAGCCTTACTGTTTCGTTGCCGCTCTTGGAATATCTGTGGCTGAAGTGATCAAGCGCATCCGTATAAGCGTATATGAAATCAAAGTCGCCCTTTTTTAGCAGCGCTTCCATCCCGACAAACAGGTCCTCATTTCCTGTATGCGGAACATACCTTACACTTCTGCAAAAGTCGCTGCGCAACTCCTTTTCCAGGACCTGATCTCTCATTAAATATACGAACCCGCCATTGGAGCGTATTTTTTCCAGAAGTGCAGGCCTCGGCATGAGCATAGGTGCTAACCCTTTTATTTCTTCCTCAGAGGGCATCCAGGAAAGCCTGAACGGATTTATCATCGTGCCGTAGTCCTTAGAAAAGAAGTCACCGATTATTCCGTGTTCGGAAACGTGCTTGCCTGAATTCAGGCTTATAATCACAGAAGGGGTGAAAGAGGGAAATATCGTGCTTGCCTTTTCCAGAGTGTTTCTTTCTATAAAATCAGAAAGCTTCCCGTCACTCTTCGCAGCCTTCTCAAGCGTATCGTAGCCAAGCCCGTCAATTACCAGTATGGCCCTTTTTTTCCCGCTTTTCAAGTGCCTGCCGCGTCCATCGGCGAACTCTTTCATCAGGGAAAGATTGCTATTTCTGAAATCCGGTATTTTGAAACCTGCTTCTTCTAGCTCTGAAATTATGCTTGGCAAAACAACACCGTCGCACTTCTTTATTCCAAAGAATTATTAAGCCTTTTTCAGGCGTGCAGTACGCTCAAGACTAAAGCATGCACAATGGGTTGCGGAATCACAGAACAGCTGCAAATCAAAATCCGTCATTGGAACAGCTTTATTAGGTAGCCAGCATGCTTTATGACATCTCCTTCTGTCATTATGCCATTCAGCTTCCCGTTTAAGCTGACTATGCAAAGCTTTTTTATGTGCTTTACGGCCATAAGCCTAGCTGCGTCGGAAAGCTTTATGTCACTTGTTATCGTTATTACCGGAGCTGTCATTATCTCTTTGGCTGCTGTTGTTTTTGGGTCCTTATCTTCGGCTATAACGTTCCTTACTATGTCCCCTTCTGTAACTATCCCTAAAGGATACATGTCCTCATCAACCACTATCACAGAACCTATCTCTTTTTCTGCCATTAGCTTTGCTATGCCAGAAACCAAATCGCTAGGCTTGGCTACAACAACATCAGTAGTCATAGCGTCCCCAACCATAATGTCTTCTCCGTTCATCGTCCTGCCTATTTAGCAATGGCATTAAAGTATTATAAAAGTTCTTTTTTGGCTTCTAGCCTTTTTGACAATGCATTAATTACAATTTCTACCACAATGCCTGCCTTTTCGATATTGGATTCAGTATGTGGCACACGCATGCATAAATATATGCTCTGTCCCGGAAAATTTCCCACATATTGGCTGTTTTGAAATTGGTTTATGTTTTCTCCAGAATTTTCCAATTTAAAAAGATTTGCCGAGTATTCTTTGCCGTAAAGCTTGTCCAGCTTGTCCAGCTCAAATTGCCTTTTAATATCAAGCATATTTTTACTTGCGTATTCGAACTCTGCTTCGCGGCTGTCCCTTATTATCATAAAATCATAAAGAAGGCTTTTTGCGATGGCGTCCTCATCATAAGCGTTGACTTTTCTAAGCATCTTGTTGAAAAACGAATGTATTTTTATTACCTTATCTTCGTTCTCGGTTATCCTGCCAAGCGCAGCCTCAATCTCCTTGTCGTTTTTGGAGACAATTTCCAAAAAATCACCACAAATAAAACAGTTGGAATAATACTTAAACATAACTAGCAATCATGGATTTTCCATAAAATTTATACAGAAGCTTTAAAAACAGGACATGTTCAAAAGCTTTTAGGCGATAGGGTGGCAACTGGGAAAAAGAGGGATGGAAACCTTTATTCTTCAAAAGCGCGAGATATGCGCTTCGAATATGCAGAAAAGACAATAAGCGAACTGATGGCTTCAACGGATCCAGAATTCAAAACTTGCGTGTCTGGCGTAAGGTCTCTAATAACTTCGCTGAAATCACTGGAGAGCTATAGCGAAGATCTCATGTACGAGCCTTTGGTATATGTAGAAAAGATAGAGCGGTACGGATCAAAACTTCTAAGCTCTATAAACTCCATGTACAAGACAGTATACGATTCCAGCACCAGCGAAATAAGGAGACTAGCCGACAACTACATAAATTCCATAGTGGATAGCCACGGGGGCGAGCTGTTTTCCAACTATGATTATTATGAAGAATATAAAAAAGCCAGCAATGAGCAGAACGAGGTGCTGAAAGGCCGCATGCTGAAATATCTGCGCCGCGACATACACGTGCTCAAGAACGCAAGAAAAGAGTTTTACGGAGGGCATCAGGAATACGCGTTCGCCATTATGGAAGGCAAAGATTCTAGGCAGGTCCAGACTATGCAGGCCATATTCCTAATGAAGGAACTTTCAGAATTCGGAAATATAAGGTTTGAGAAATTGGATGAATGGCTTGATTCAAAGAAGGCCTACATAGAGGCAAATACGAGCAAGCACGTGGACGAAGCAAAAAGCATACTGTTAGAACTAATGGGATTCAGGCAATACATGCTTTCGCTTCCGATAAATAATGATTTTTCAGAAGACACGGGAGAGGAATTAAAGCTCCATAGCAAGGAACTCAGAAAATGATTGCGTAAAAATTCATGGACTCTGCGGGATTCGCACCCGCGACCCCCTCGTTGCGAACGAGGTGCTCTACTACTGAGCCAAGAGCCCTTCAATGAATGCTGCAATTATTTGCTATCTGCATAATAAAAAACTTTCCCAATCAGCTGATGCTCTTGTACAGGCTTTCCTTCTGCCTCTGCTCCATCGGCATTATCCTTTCCCTTGCGTTTGAGAAGGCCAGCTCAGCATAGGACCTTACGGCATAGCCATTTCTCAGCGACTCGTTGATGCCGCTTATGCACCTGTTGACCTGCGCTATCGTTTCGGTATTGCCCCTGTCAATCTTCCCCTCGAAATCAACGCATTTCTGCCTGTGCTTCTCGAGAGACTTCAGCCTTTTGTCGAGCCTGCCGGTTATCGCCTTCTCAACCCTGTTGAACCTCTTGTTCCAATCGCAGAAGTCGGCTATGATGGCCATAAACTCCGGCTTCGTGACTCCTCTCCTGGCCATGCCTACCATTCTGTCATAGTCTGAATTCCTGAGCCTTACATACAGCTCAAGCGCCAGCTTCTCTATAGCTGCAACGCTCTTCTTCTCATCGCGCAGGTTGTCAAGCGCAAGCCTCTTTTCACTCAGGGCAGAATAAGCCTCGTTCACGAGCTTCATCATCTCTTCGGCATTTTCTTCTCCGCTTACATCCGGGTGGTATGCCTTGGCCCTGCTGATGTAAGCGCTCCTTATCTTCGCCTTATCCGAAGTCGGCTTAATGCCAAGAGCGGAGAAATACCTTTTGATGTCCTTGTCGTCTCCGCCTCCGGGCGCCATATGCTCTATTTCTTTGTTTATGCCTTCTTCCAGGGCTTCGGCCTTTCTGCTGAGAGCTCTTGCTTTTTTATCCAAGTTTTTCCCCCAGAATATAGAGCCGATGCCCTTTATAACTGAAAACGACATTTTTATCAACAGTGCATAAAAATTTAATCCATCGCTGCAATATTATACCGGTTCCATGGTTAATAAAGCATCGCTGGAAAAGCTTTTTGGCAGGATACTGAAGGACATAGTTCCAACAAAGCGCGAGATAGAAGATCTTGACGAATACTCTAACGAGCTCATGGGCAGGCTCAAAAGAGTGATGCCAAAGGATGTCGAGATAATATTGGCAGGCTCCGTTGCGCGAGGAACGCAGATAAGGGGAAAATCCGACATAGACATATTCCTTCTATTTCCAAAGTATCTTGAGGAAAGGAAAATGGAGGCAGATGCAATAAGGCTTGCAAAGAAGGTTGTCTCAAAAAGCAGCGGCGAGAGCTACGAGATAAATTATGCAGAGCATCCATACCTGAAGCTCAAGAACGCCGAGAGGGGCATATACGCAGACATAGTTCCTGCGTTCAAAATCAGGGATTCGAGCGAGCGCGGCAGCTCTGTGGACCGCACACAGCTCCACAACATATTCGTGCTAGAAAACCTGAACGGCAAGCAGAAGGACGAGGTCAGGGTCCTGAAATACCTTCTCCAGCGCCACAACATATACGGGGCCGAATCCAGCAGGCACGGATTTTCAGGATACCTGTGCGAGCTGCTGATGGCCCATTACAAAAGCCTCCCGGCGCTGCTTGAGGGAATATCTTCGTCAAAACTCCCGCTGTTCATAGACATAAAGGCGAACACTGAGCTTTCAGGAGCTTCGGTTCCGAAGGATGAAGAAAAAAGGTTCAACTCTCCGCTCATAGTCATAGACCCAACAGATTCAAGCAGGAACGTGGCCGCTAGCGTATCGCAGGAGTCCATTTCCAGGCTAATTATGGTGTCAAGGGGTCTATTGTCCAATCCTTCTGAAAGCATGTTTTACGGGTTCAAATACTCAGACGACAAAAAAGAGTCGCAGCTGTCCAAGTTCGTAAATGCCAACGGCATCCAGCTGGATGTGCTATGCTTCAAGCTAAGCGCCATATCTGAGGATACGCTATGGCCGCAACTCGAAAAGCTGAAAAACCGGATAGAGCACGAAGCCGATGCAAACGGCTTAAACATAATGCTCTCATTTTCAAGGATAGAATCCGGCTCCGGGGTGATTGCCATGCTGCACAATGCGCAAAGGATCGGGATCAGAAAGATAATCGGGCCTGACGTTACAATAAGGGTCGCCGCGAACGAATTCCTTAGGAAACACGGCGGCCAGATGAAAATGGGCGTAGAAGGCACGAGGCTGTTTGCGCTGGAGCAGCCAAAATATTCTGACGTGAACTCCATGCTTTCGAAAATACTGCGTGACAGGAAATTCCTTTTCACCAAGGACATAAAAAAGAGCCAGTGCCGGCTCTACTCGAAAGAAATTCCGGCGCAATACGCTCTTGTCGTATACCATGGAATCGCAGAAAGGCTTAATATATGAAAGTCAGAATCCGAGCCTGTTTCCATCTAATATGAGCTTTTCCAGCTCTGGGAATTTGTCTATGTCCCTGTGGCCAGGCCTTTCCAGCTTCTTCCCGACTGCAAAACCAGCCACATAACGCATGAGGTACGCCCTTTCCCTGTCGGTTTCCGCCTCGTATACCTCGCCGCACTTTCCTTTTATCCTTGTTCCTATATCGTCATACGCTTCCGCAAGCAGGTTTTCACGTATCTTCGCTTTTGCATAGCCTCTTCCTTTCAAGCGCTTTTCCAGCACCGGCAGGCTTTGCCTGAGCACTATGCATATATCCGGCCTTAACCCTGTTTCGGGTAAAAGGTGCCCAACTGCAATGCAAACTCCCTTTTGCCCAACCTCTTTCTTCATGGCACGCCTGAGCAAGGCAGGTTTGATTATCCTGGAGCCTAGATCGTCTATTTTGTCGTAGGCGTTCTCGGAATCTACCACGTCATTTATCTCTATTATCTTTGCGGTTATGCCAACCGAGCGAAGTTTATTGCCCAGCCTTTTAGAAAAATAGCTTTTTCCAACTCCAGGGGTTCCGGTGACGCCTATTAGAAGCCCATCATGCCTTCTGCTCTTCATCGGCGCTACCCTGGCTCTTGAAATATCCCTCTACATTATCCATTATCATCTTAAGCTCGTCATTGGCCTGGTCAAGGTCCATATAGCTGTTCTGCTCCATGGAGACGTTTATTACGTAATTCTTCTGCCCGTCGAAAAGCCATTGCCCCAAGTTGTACGTCTTATATGTCGTCGAGAAGTCTGCCACGAAGCTCGAAGCAGCAGCAAGCTTTGTTATCAGTGCCGTCAGGCCGCTATCTATGTTATTCACGTAAATTACTTCCTCATTGTCGACGTTCCTGTCAATGCTGACCGGCTTTATTACCGGTATGTTGTTCTGCTTCGCGAGCATTGCAATGCTCTGCGCAAGCTGCTTTGTTACTGCATCGCATTTCAATCCGTCCTTTTCGAAGTTCTTCTTCTCGTCTTCCAGCCCTTTCATGGTAGTTGCCACGTAATCGTCTACTTCCTCGCGAATGCTGCTGAACGTTGTTTCTATGTCCTTTTTAGACACGTAAAACGCCGGATTTATCAGTATGTCTTTAAGCGCTATCCCGTATTTGTCGTTTATTACGGGTGCGAGGCTTTCTATAAGGTCATTTGCATTTTCACTCCACGGAACTTCATTAGCGTCTTCGGCCATAAAACCACCTTGTTCAACAATGGTACTAAAAGCTCTTAAAGATATAAATCCTTATCTATCCTGCATATCTTAATCGGTGTTTTATTGCCATCTGCTGAGCCAAAGGATAGGGTTCTAAAGGACATAAGCATGTTCAGAGACAGCCTTGAGCTTATTTCAGGCACCAAATTGGACGGGAAAATGTCTTCTGTGGTTGAAATGGCCAAGCTCTACGCTTCCGATGCGCAGAGCTATTTGGACAAGGGCGACATACTTACTGCGTTCTCCTGCATATCCTATGCCCACGGTCTTATGGATTCTATACTGTCGCTGGTTGGTTTGAAATGAATTACGTAGAGGGCAGCGCCACCATAACCGACGGAAGGGCCTTCATAAACCCTAAGGCCAAGCTTTCGCGCGATGCGACAATAGCTTACGCAAGGCTCCAGCCAGGAATAAAGAATGCCCTGGACGCGACATCAGCAACAGGCATACGAGGCATAAGGTATTGCAAGGAGCTCGGCTTAGAAGAAGCAACAATGCTAGAGATAAATGCGAGCTCCTACGAATCCCTAAAATCAAACATCAGGTCAAATTCGGTGAAAAACGCAAAATGCGAAAATACCAGCGTACAGGAGTTCTGCAACAGGGAACCGCTGCGCAAGTTCGACATGATAGACATTGATCCGTTCGGCAGCCCTGCGCCTTATCTGTTTGACATACTAAAAGTGGCGCACGAAAACAGCGTAGTCGCCTTTACTGCAACGGATACTGCTGTGCTATGCGGCGCACATATGTCTGCGTGCATAAAGACCTACGACTCCGTGCCAATGCACAACGAGCTCGGCCACGAAGCCGGCATAAGGATAATGCTCGGCTTCTTTGCGCGCCTTGCTGCTCAGTTCAATTACGGCATAGATGTAGGCCTTTCCTTTTCTTACATGCACTACATGCGCGCGATAGTCAAGCTCGTCAAGGGCAGCAAGGCCGCCCTTTACTCTGTGAAAAAGCTCGGATTCGCTTACAAATGCCACAAGTGCGGCTGGCTAGGCACCGAGCAGGGGCCTTTCACAACGGTAAGCCGCTGCCCGTCATGCGGCTCCGAAATAGAAACGTCCGGAAGAATGTGGCTTGGCGGCCTTATCGGAGAGGATGTAAGGCCTGCGCTTGCAAAGAGCATGGGCGAAGTGGCTGGATCGGACAAGCGGGAATGCAAGTTCATAGAATCGCTTGCGCTAGAGCCAGACATACCTTTCTACTACAGCGTTCCAAAGCTCACAAAGCTCATGCACCTGCCTTCGATAAGCGAGCTGGTTCTTGCAAAAAGGCTTTCGGAATCCGGCCACGTTGCGGCAATTACCCATTTCGAAAAAAGCTGCATAAAGACCGACGCGTCCATAGAAGAAATAAAGGCTGCGATAATCTCTATTTCTAAAACCGTGGCTTAATCGGAACTTCTGGCGGTTTAAAAAGGTTCCTGGAGCTTTTTTGCTTATTATAGAGATAAAAACGATGAGCCTGCGATTATTAGCGGAATTTTTTATCCCTGCAAAAGTATATATAGTGGTTAAAACAAAATACTAATGAAGTGGGTGCAAAAACAATGTGGGGAAAACAATGGGGGAATATAAAGCAGGAGTCATACCTTGCGAAAGATGTGGCGTAGCCACATACAGTCCTTCGGACATGGTCATGATGCCCAAGGGCAGAGCATACTGTAAAGATTGCGCTGCCAAGCTAGGCATAAGCCATGCGGAAAAGAACCTCTGCGCGATATGCGGCAAGATTTTGAAAAAAGCAGAAGTGAAAATGGTCCTGCCTTCAAAATCCTTCGGTGACGGAGTAATACCTCTGGAGAGCCGGCTGGCTTGCATCGAATGCTATTCTTCGATGGCGAGCAGGGTAAAAACCCGGCCTATGGCCGCAAAGCGCAGAAACGAAAGAGCTTCTATAAACAGGGCGCTTCACAAGAGCGTCGTGCAGCAAATGATGTGAAAGGCAGCATCGGAATATTGAATGGCTGCCTTTTCTTTTTTTCTTTTTAAATTATGGGATTGGCGTAATGCGCGATATTTTCCTGTCAAAAAAGCCGATGGGCCGCAACTACAAAATACCAAAAAGAATTGCAATATAAAAACGAAAATAGAACAAAAAGAGAAAGATAAAAAAAGAAAAATGGCAATGGTTTATCTCCTGCTTGCCTTTACTACAACCATGTGGTATTCGTTCTCGTACCCTATGGCCTCCTTGAGCGCATTTGGCTCTATCGCTATGGTGCTGTCCGAATACGGGTCGTTTATGTAAAACGAATCCTCGTCATAGCCCTTCACAACTATCCAGTGCGGAGACGAGTCCAGATACGGGTTTATCTTGTTCGCATCTACCAGCAGTATTGGTATGTTGCCGTTGTTGATGGTGTTCTTTACCGTATTCACCGTAACAACTCCGTGAACCTCCTTTATCCCTGCGGCCTTTGTCTTTTCCTTGATCTCGTTGAAAGACGACCTCAGAGTGTCCAGGTTTATCCCTTCGTAGACTGCAAGCTTGCGCTCATATCCTTCATCTTTCTGGTTGCTGCTTACTATGTGCAGCTTTGCTCCTCTCTTCGTCATTGCGTATGCAAGCCCATACTTCGATCCATGCCATACGCTCCCGTTGACCGCTTCGTTCCATATCGAAAATTCATCTTCCTTCTTTGGCTTGAAATTTTTGTTTATGTACTTAAGCACCATTATGGCGCATGCCGCAGAGCTCGTGAATTCTTCAGACTGCGCATAATTCGGTATTTCGTAAAGCTTTCCCTTAGCTGATTTTTTGCTTGTCTTGTGCTGCGACTCTTTTTTTGCCATTTATAACACCTCGGTAAACGTAATCATGGATTAAAGCAGGAGTAAGCGTTATGTGCAGGGAGGGAGATTTGTCCATAAATATTATTTTGAACTCCCGTAGACCTAAGCCAACGGGATCTTGAGTCCGTCGCGTTTGACCAGGCTCCGCCATCCCTGCGCAGTATAGTTTGCCTGCGTTAAATAAATAATGTTTTGCATTGCTCTCTGATGTATCATCAGCATTCCACTTGAAGATTTCAGTATTTTAATATTTATACGTTCCCATGAAATTTTTTCTGCAGTATTTAAAGCTTTCTGCATCATCAGAGAGAAAATTTTTTGTGGCAATGCATAATGCCATGACGATTGACGCTGAGAAAACAAAAGGCATAAATGCGTAAGGATAAATAATCTTGGCGTCAATAAATAAGCGCGCCTTAGTGGTGTAACGGCTAGCACGGAAGACTGTGGATCTTCAAGCCCGGGTTCAACTCCCGGCTAAGGCCTTCAGAAAAGGTGGATTGCCCACCAGCGCATGAACTTCTTGATCCTTATCCTGGTAGGGCTGGTGTTCTTCTTTATGTCCTTTACCATTACCTTGTACAGCACCTTTTCCTGAGCGTCAAGCTTGCCCTCCTTAACTATTTCCTGCTTTTTCCCGTCGACTATCTGCGTTTCGGTCTTGCTTATGACGTCCTTCTTGACCATCGAGTACCATTCGTCTAGCGAACTTCCGCTGCTGTCCTTGTCCTTCAGCACTGCCATCATGTCCGCCATTGTGAGTTTTCGCTCCTTGCTAAACTGGTATTCGTGAAGCAGGGGCCTCATTGCTGCCTTGTCGCATATCCTCTTTATGTCTGCAGGCGAATATCCACTTGTTGCCCTGGCAAGCCTTCCGTACTTCAATCCCTGCCTCGGCTTGTTGTTTGTGTAAAGCTTGAAAAGCTCCTTCCTGTCCTTGTAATTCGGCGGCGCTATGTAAACGCTGTCGCCGAACCTTCCGCTTCTCTTGAGTGCAGGGTCTATGTCCCACGGCTGGTTCGTTGCGCCTATGACGAATATGCCTTCGGGATTGCTCTGTATGCCGTTCATCTGCGTCAGGAATTCATTGACTGCCATCCTCATTGAGCTGTTATTGTCTCCGCCACCGCCTCCTCCTCTCTTGACTCCAAGCGCGTCAAGCTCGTCGAAAAATATTATGCACGGCGGATTCTTCCTGGCCTGGTCGAATATTGCCCTGAGGTTCTTTTCGGTATTTCCTGTGTACATGTCCACTATCTGGTTTATCTGTGCTACTATCACGTTGGCGCCAGCCTCTCCGGCTATCGCGTTAACCGTGTGCGTCTTTCCCGTTCCCGGAGGCCCGTACAGCAGCAGTCCAAGCCCAAGCTCCTTTCCGTATTTCTTGAAAAGCTCTGGGTGCTGTATTGCCAGCACTACGTTGTCATGAAGATACGTTTTGACTTTCTCTAGCCCTATTACAGAATCGAACTTCGTATTCGACTTGTAAAACGGCAGCTTCTTTATCTGGCCCTCTTCTATTACTTCCTTCTCCTCTTCCGGCTTCTGAACCTGCTGCGTCTGCTGGATTCCGCCTTTTGTTGTCCCTGTATTCGACAAATCAACGTGCATCAATGAGTCTATGTGCTCCAGTCTGCTTTTCGCCTCGGAATAATTTTGGTCTATGGAAAGGGATTTCTCATACCAGTATTTCGCCCCGACAAGGTCATTGCTGGCCTCGGCCATGTCTCCGTAAAGCAGCGGAGCGTCAGGGCTCTTTGGCTCAAGCTCCATGACCTTCTGCAGGTCGGCCTTGGCATCTTCATACCTGTGCATAAGCCTTTCAGTCAGTGCCCTGTTGAAATAAGCATCGGAATATTCTGGGTCTATCTGTATTGCCAAATTAAACTCGGTTATGGCATCGGTAAATTTGCTGGATTCAAAAAGCGAATTGCCTTTTCTCCAATGCTCTTTAGCTTCCGGATTCACTTCCCTTTTGCCGTTACTCTCTTCAGCCATCAAAAGTCACTTTAAATGCACACAAGGCAATAATAGCTTGCATATTCTCATATTTAATGTTTTTTGTTTAATGCCTCTGCCTTCCTGTCGAGCAGTTCGTTAAGGCTCCCGTCCACATCGCTTATTCCCTTGTCGCTCCTTCTTCTGTTCGTGAACTCGACGCTCCTGAACCATTTTGAAAGCTCCTTTACTGTGGCGTTTAGGCTTGCCATTTCGTTTGATCTTATCTTGTACTTGCCGGTTAACTGCCTGACTACAAGTTCGCTGTCAGATATAAAGGTAAGATTGGCATTTTCCGGATCGCTCAGATTTGCCTCGCACCACTCTAGTGCCTTTATTACTGCAGTGTACTCGGCGAAATTATTGGTCTTTATTCCGTTGTAAAAACTTTTCCTTATTATCTCCTTTCCGCTGCTGTCGAGAACCAAAAAGCCAGAAGCGCTCATTCCAGGATTGCCTCTTGCAGCTCCGTCAGTATATATAGTATATTTAGAATCGCCTTTGCCTTTTCCTGTGTCCATGCAAACCCTTGCTGCCTTATATAGAGGTTTTGCTGCGTCACCTATAAATTATTGCTCCTTTACATTATCTATCGGAATACGTGTGCCGTGGTGTTCGGGTGAGGAAACTTACACTTAGGGAAGGAGAAGAGCTTGTGCATGCTGCAAGGAATGCAATAGAACTAGCTTTAAAGAGCCCGATCGCAAAGAAGACAGTCATATACGAAAGCTTAAAGGACTTCGATTGGCCCTCCGGCGCTTTTGTAACATTATCCCATTACCCTCTGGGGGCACTGCGCGGCTGCGTGGGATTTCCGCGCCCTTCAACAACATTGGGAAGAGCAGTAGTAGACTCTGCAATATCTGCAGCATTCGACGATCCTAGATTCGTTTCTGTGTCTTTTAGCGAGCTCACCGAGCTGATCATAGAAGTGAGCGTTTTGTCAGAGCTAGAGCCTATGCCTGGAACTGAAAAGGAAAAGCTGAAGTCAGTAAAGATAGGGAAGGACGGCCTTATGATAGAATATGGGATATACAGCGGCCTTCTTCTTCCGATAGTTGCCGTAGAAGAAAAATGGAGCCCGGAAGAATTCCTAGATGCAGTATGCGAAAAGGCAGGCATACCTAAAGATTACTGGAAGCAGAAAAACGTAAAGCTCTACAAATTTACTACGCAGGTGTTCAAGGAAGAGGAGCCTATGGGCAGAGTAGCAGAGATAAAATAATCTCTAAGCTAATAAAGCTTTTCTCACATAATAATTGGTTTTTGCGGGCTCGTAGCTTAGCATGGTTGGAGCGTCCGACTGATAATCGGAAGGTCGAGAGTTCAAATCTCTCCGGGCCCATTCAATATTTTTTTCATGAAGCAATAAAAAGCTCCTGGCAGATGAATTCCATGGATGAAACAAAAAAGATATATCTGGGCGCAGGCTGCTTCTGGTGCACTGAAGCAGTATTCAAGCTTTTTCCAGGAATAAAGAAAATAA
>JAMCSF010000030.1 GCA_023380795.1 Candidatus Martarchaeota archaeon
TACGCGCTAAACAAGATGATAAACGAAAGCGGAACTGAAACCTCGCTGAGCCAGCTTGCCCTTTCGAAAGTTTTCAAGGAGCTCAAGCCCCCGAAAGCGCCTGGAAGGTTTGGCAAGGGCCTCAAGCCCAAGGCGTAATGCCCGAGCAGTAATATTTACAGCCTCTTTCTTTTCCTTCCTTTATTCTATTAATGATATCCTTGCCATGCCTGTCACAGCCTCGGCTTCAGCACGCTCCTTTTTCCGTTTTCCACGAACTCGGCCTCCCAGGTTCCGTTAACATTGCGCCTCCTTATCAGGAATCCTTCGGGGAGCTTTCCCCTGAGCAGCTTTTCGTCCATGTCTATAAGGCTATTTTTCTCATTTATCATCGATCTTCTTGCATCGCCCATTATGAGCTTTTCGTGCAATGGCTCGTAATCCTGCGCCTTCAATGGCAGCTCCTCCTTCCTGTCGATTCCGATGACCAAGTTTTTGGCTACTGATTCCTGCGTGGCAGTTATCTCCATCTGGTATGCCAGCGCAACCATTCCGCTTCCGAAGAACGCGCATGCCCCTACATCTCCGGGATAAACCTTTCCGCTCTTGAGCAGGCTCGCTATGGCCACTATCGTTGAACCGGTGTACGAGTTGCCCACCTGCGAAGGGAGCTTCAGTGCGTCCCTTATATGCATTTCCTCGAGGAACTTTTCGAATTCTGGCTGCTTCCTGAGTTTTCCGAGCCATTCCCAATATGCGTTTATCTCGCTGTCGGATTCTATGTAAGCGACTATGTCAGTGTCGTGCTCACCCCCGAACTCTTTGAGCTTTTCGGTAAAAAGCTCTGAAAGGCTCTTGCTTCCTAGCGGGCTAGCTCCCAGCGATTCCCTCTGCTGCATGGCCCCGAACGCGTCTTTATCATAATTTTTCAAATAGTGCTCGAAAAGGAAGCTGGCGAAGTATATGGCCTGCTTTGGGAACGGGACGTGGCTGATGAAAAACTGCATGCTCTCCCTGTACATATTTCTATCCATAATTACGCGGAGCTTTCTGCTCCTGTATGTTTCCCAATTATCTTCGTGGCTTGAATAATATGCTTTGAATTCTCTTTCCTGCCTTGACAGATTGTTCTCCATATTGCCAAGAGCCATTGCTACTGCATAGACGTAACCCTTCTCCGAGAACTTGCCGTGGACAAAAGGGGTATCAACGCCGAATTTCGTGAAATCCGGGAAAGGTATGTTAAATCTCCCGTACGCGCCATTGTAGTTTATGCTTATAAGCTCGGGCTCTGTGGTTATCCACATAAGCGTAGCAGCGCTTCCTTGCGTAGTCTCGGCATCAGGCGCCCTTTTGCTGTCGTAAACTGCGGTATCTGCTGAAATTATTATGGCTGAGCTTCCTATTCCAAAGCTTGCATTTGAATATATCTCTCCAAGCGCGCTCGACAGCGCAAGTCCAGCTCCTGCACACGCGAAGGTGTTCTGCTGCACTCCGGAATTCTTGAGTGCCTCTACGTAGGGCCTGTACTTCTTCTCGTCCTCCTGGAGGAGCCTTGAGTAGACAAGCCCAAGGGCTATCTCAGCTTCAGGCCTGCTGAAATCCGGATTGCTCTCGGTTGCGTAATATATGCTCACAGGCTTTTCGGAGAAAAACTTTTCCCTGCTGCGGATATCCGAGTCTACGTTTTTTATAAAAGAATATATCGCATTGGCAGCCATCGTCACGTTAGACTGCGAGTATGTCGGGAGTCTGGCTTTTTCTATGCCTAGGCCGTCCTTTATCTTTCCAGGCTCGACCTTCCTGCCTCTTGTGTCCTTGGCATTGAGCGCGTTGGCCAGCTCTACGTAGCTGAAATATGTCTGCGGTGCCTCGACCACGAGCTTGTTTATGCCTATTTTAGGGTCTATCCTAACGTGCATTGCTTCGCTTTCTCCTTCCGATTGTTTCTGCATATCCCTGTAAGCCATCATGCGAATCGTAGACGATTGCAAGCGGCATCTTAAAAAGACGAAGCTTAGGTTAGACAATCAGCAATATAAGGGTCAGCTCTTTTTCTTGCTTTTATCTTTCATCTCAGGTATGGTGTGCTTGTTCCAGAAAATCTTGTAAAGCTTGAGCTTGTCCGGTATGTCCCTGAGCCCAGGAATGAAAGGGAAGAATACTAATATGGCGAAAGCAACAAGCGCTAAGGTGCCGTTCTCAATATCACCCCACCAGGGTATTCCTGCTGTAAGTATCTCCATGTAGTTGTAAGGCGCTGTCCAATAGCTGCCTATCTGCCACCATGCGCTCCCGGCCTTGAGCATGCCCCACTGCGAAGTCCTGAGCCCGTATCTGGTGCCGTATGAAAACAATGCCTTTGAATCCGCAAGGAATCTTATCTCGTAAGTTTCGTTGAGCGGATTCTGGAGGCTTCCCTCAAGCTCATCCTGGTACAATCCGGTCTGAGCCATGTGTGTAAGCTGCGAGAAAAGGACGATGGCAGGATTTGAGGAGTTTAGCCCTTTGGAGACTGAGCCGTTGGATTTGAAGTATGAATAAGCTGAAGCCAGGCTTGAATTTATGCCGGACGGCGATTCATTAAGCAGCATGCTTTCATAGTCTTTTGAGCCCGTAACCTCAAGGAACTGCGAATACGGTTCAGTCACATATGCGTTTCTAGTGCTGAAGGTATAAGGGTCTATTGTGTCAAGATATGTAGCTGTCCCTGAGCTGTAGTTGAATTCGCTTATTAGCGTCATGGCCATGACGTTGGGAGTTGTATTAGCCACCTGCTGTATCGTAAGCGGCGCGATATAAGGGGATCTCAGGAATACAGCAAACAGGAGAACTATTATGAGCACGTAAACCATGCGCCTGTACATTGCCTTGTGATTGGCCGGAACCATGCTGTAAGGAATGTCCTTGCGGTAGGGCTTGCTCAACCCCTTCTGCTTTACAAGCATGTAATGCGCGAACATCAGTATTGCGAGCAGTATCGGGACTATGGCTATGTGCCAGCTGAGAACCGCAGCCATGTTGAGCGGATTTATCCAGTATCCTAGCCCCATCCCGTTCCAGAGGTCCGCTCCTGCCTTTGCATTCCACTGCGAGACGAAGCCACCTTGGACTCCTATGCCAAACGCGTATTCGAGGAACACCAGGAACAGCATCAGGCTTCCAAGAACCCAGACGAGCTTCTTCTTTTTGAAGGAAGAGGTCGCAAACTGCACGAACAGGTGGACGAATATAAGAGTTACGAACGCTTCGGCGGCCCAGAGATGTATGCTCCTGAAGAAAGTTCCGACTGTTGTAAGATTCCACCAGTAAGGGCCGAATATGGCCATGACTATTCCGGTCACTGCGAGCACGCCGAACAGCTCCAGCAGGTATATGCCTATCGTGAAAAAGAAATTGTTTCCGTATGAAGGCACGTCCTTTATGTAGAAGAATTCGACGAGCGACTTGATGCTGTCAAGCATTCCGCGCAAGCCTTTGCCTTCGCTCTCCTCGCCATCCGGATTTTCCCGATTTGCAATATTGACGCTGCCTGGCAATTGGTGCACCTATGCTAAAGATAAAGCTGGAAAAATTTAAAAATAGCGGTTGCATCGCTTCAACTATGTATAAAGAGGTATACGCATGCATCTACATATAAAACTCCAGCACATAATGCGATTTTGCATGCAATCCCAAATCCGGATTGCGGTAAGCATAAGCGGCGAAAACGCTTGTCCTGGAATATCCTTAAATATATATTATTGCATGTTGTATCTGATTGAAGAGGTAATGCAATGGTTTTCATTGACGATTTGGCATTGGAGCTTTTCATGCTCGCGCTCGCTGGCATAGTCTCTTTGTACACTACGGCTTCCGCATACAGATATTACAGGGCCAACGGGGTCAAAGGCATAAAGGAATCGATGAGGCCAGGAGCTGTTCCACTTGGCCTTCTTGGCATAATTATGCTGATATTGGGCCTATTCGGGGAAATGACGTGGCCTCTTCCGGGAAGCTACAACACCCTTTTCTATGATCCATTTGTGCTGATAAGCATAACGATAACCGGCATATCGATAGCGTTGTGGTTCAGGCAGAACATGCAGTATGTGGGCATATTCGCCCTTTTCTCCGGGCTGCTGGCAATATACTACGGCTTCAGC
>JAMCSF010000031.1 GCA_023380795.1 Candidatus Martarchaeota archaeon
CGGAGGGCAGCCCGCTTTCAGAGAAAGTGGTAATCCCGTTGTAGTTCGCAGTTATTATGCCATTTCCTATTACAGTAAGATTCGTAGTCTGCGCATATGCATTCTGCACCGTAAGGTTCGCATTGCTTATGCTCCAGTTCGTAAATACAAAGTTATTGGGCGGATTTGCGGTTATTGTTCCTGTTCCTATCACGTTCGTTGTTTCTCCGTTCGCAAAGGTTTTGCCATTGGTAGTTATAGTCCCAGATGCTGGCTTGTCATACAAAGTCAAAGCATACGGGGAGAATACATAAGCGCCTGCAGTTATATACCCTCCTAAGGTGGAAGGAGCGCTTATGGTATACTGTCCTGCTAATTGTGATTGGCATATTGCAACATAACTGCTTTCGAATGTATCGCCTCCGGTATCATAAACCTTTTCTATGCAGCCGCTTGGTATTGTAGGTTCAGCAGAAAGCCCATAATATCCTGAAGCTATCATTATCGCCACAAACGAGTCGTTTTTTACTACATTGTAGGTTAAGCTGTCTGTCGTTGTGCCTGAAGAATCGTATAAAGTATAAGTATGCAAGGCTTTAATTCCAAGTATGGCCTCAGCCAAATCAGGCCCTGTTGTCGTTTCCGTACAGGTATCTGTTGTCTGGTTTCCTATATAAGAATAAGTGTTAGAAAGGCCTAACGTCCCTGTAGTATAAGTTATGCTGCTGCTGTTCGCACCACCATCGCACAAATAAGTATTATAACCGGAAGCTGCGCTAACCGAAAGAGTGCCTGTCGTCCCAACCGCTCCTGCAGGGGTATAATTTACCGTATAAAGTTTTGGGGATATGCTGAACTTTCCTGTTTTGGAAGTGCTGATATAATTTCCATCTCCGCTAGTCTCGAAAACAATGCTGTAATTGCCCACGCTTGCAGACGTTGTATACGTATTGCTGGAAAATGTGGAGGCGACGCTCGCATTGTTGACGTAAAGAATGCCTTCCAATTGGTTTGCATACGTGCTTATGCTGAAATCTATAATCCCTCCACTCCCGTCATAGACATAGCTGTTAGGTACGGATAAAGTGATGGATGGGGGAGCCTTCGTTATATTTATTTCCCTGCTTATCACATTACCCGTTGCTGGTAGATATGCACTAACGTTGTAGAGCCCTGCAGCCAATGGCACATTCGCATTGCATGTGCTGTACAGGTTGCATGATACGCTCCCAGTTCCTGACGCCACAGAAGTACCTGTCGCAGTTCCTTTTCCTATAAGTATCTCAATACTCTGCGTAGGCAACGGCGCAGTAGCGGTTACAATGTCAGACGTATCGTATGCCGTCTTGTTTGAAGACACCACCAAGGACAATACGCCTTCCTCGCTGAATGCTATGTCTGTTGTGTTTCCAGCAACAACATTTCCAGAACTAGGCTTTGCAATGTATGTATTGCCACCATATGTTACGTTTGCTATGGCAAAAGTATGGCTCCCAGGGACAGTGTCGAATGATACTGCAGAACCTGTGCTGCTGTTCGTTATCCCGTCATAGACAACTCCCCATGTTGCACCGGAGGGCAGCCCGCTTTCAGAGAAAGTGGTAATCCCGTTGTAGTTCGCAGTTATTATGCCATTTCCTATTACAGTAAGATTCGTAGTCTGCGCATATGCATTCTGCACCGTAAGGTTCGCATTGCTCACGCTCCAGTTGGCAAAGACGAAGTTCTTGGCGGGCTTGGCGGAGATCGCGCCTTTTCCCAAAAGAAAAGCGCTTTGGCCGCTCGCATAAATCTGATTGTCGGTAAATATGCTTCCTGCTCCGGCCGGATTGTCGTCTAATATAACGTTACCCGGTGGGAATACAAAAGCCCCTACTACTGTAGCTCCGTCATTGCCGTTGCTTGCTGTTACATTGTAGCTCCCTTCCTGAACGTTATTGCATGTCGCCACGTAAGCCGATTCATAGCTGGTTGAGTTTGTAGTTATCTGCTGAACTGCGCAGCCGTTCGGGATCGTAGGCAAACCAATCAACCCATAATAACCCGAAGCCACAAGTATTGCAACAAAAGAGCCGTTAAGCGCCACTGGATACGATAAGCTTGCTGTCGGCGCTTTTCTTGCAGAAGCACCATAAAATTTGTAATTTGTTATATTAAGACCAATGCCGGCAACTGCAAGCCCTAATGTATACCCGCCTGACGAAGGCGTATATGCTGTGCATATGTTGCTTGTCTGGTAGCCCACAGAAGCCGCTGGAGGCGGGCTATCCGGTGAAGTTGCTTTTTCGAGCGCTGTCCAGCTGTTGGCATTTGTACTGGAAAAAGTGTAGTTGGCTCCAGCACCGCAGAGATAAAGCTTGTAGCCTGCGGGCAATGTCACGCTCAGCGGATTGGCACTTCCAGTTGCGCTTCCGGTGGAATAAGATATTGCGTAATTGGACAGCGAATCAGACTCGCCATCGTAAAAATATGCAGTGGAATTGTTTCCTATCAACAAAGTCGGCATTTCTTCCCATGTGCTGTTTACATACTTATACAAAGCAACTTGTCCAGGGCTTATGTTCTGTGCATTTATCCAGCTCCTATTTACTGCAAACGTGTAATTTGCGTATATGACGTTTGAATCGCTTATCGAACTGTTTACATGAAAATAATAATATGCGGCATTGGTTAAATGTGGTAAATTCGGTATTGGGGTCTTGGTCAATACTATGTTTGTCTTTGCGTTTTTGTAAGGCGAACTTAGCCTTACGGAGAGATTGATTAAGAGCTTGCTTCCATTGTATATTATTGGAACCTTAAGCCCATTGGGTATGTATGCAGAGTCGGATTTAACTATAATGCTTCCGTTGCTCCCAATTATGGGCTTTAGTACGCTTAGGTTAAGCACGGCGTTTGCTATGTCGTAGAGATTCCCGTTTTTTGGGTATGCTGCTGTTATATTATAATAGTAAGAATCGTTGTAAAAACTTCCGCTTATGTTATAAGCCACTAAATTTTTGGATATATTGCCAAGCGCAGAGCTGTTTATCCCATTTCCAAATATATTTTTATTGAGCAAATTCGAATACATTGACGAAAGCTCGTTTTTAAGATAAGCCAACCTATTCGAGTAGGTATTAACATTGATGCCTGAGCCTATGTTGTTTGTCTGTGATGGCACTATCGAATTATAATTTGCGGCTGCTGTCTGCGCCGATGGGATAGAAATGGCTATAATCGCCGAAATGCAAATGCATATCATTACTAAATATCTCTTCATTTAAATCTCCCAGGCGCATAATATTAAGTTGCATAAAGCAAAGCACAAATAATGAATACCTGCAATCCGTGCATCTATTTACTAATTATACCAAATCTACGCTTTCCTTTTTTTGAAACATAAACTGCATCGCCGGCTACAGGAATTCCTGCCTTTTCTACCAACTTTCCAGCAAGATCAAACATCTCCTTGCTGAACCTGTTATTCTGATTGAGCAAGCAAGCCGGTATCTTAGAAGCTATGCTCACAGGCACTATTTCGTCTTCAGGCAATATCGCGGCTATATCTCCCTCGCAGGTTTCTCTTATTTCTCTTATGCTTATCTCGTATCTTTTATTTTTTACCCTGTTCATAACCAGCGCGTTAGGGACTTTCCTTCTGGAAAAATACTCGCCAAGCCGCAATGCGCTCATGTAACTCGGCATGTCAGGGTTTGCTACTATAAGCGTATAGTCTATATTGCTTGTTACTGCTTCAGGAAAATAGCCTGGCTGCGTGTCCACCACTACAATATCATAATTCGATTTCTTAATAGTATTGTATGCAACCTCTTCCTCATGCTCGCTCATCCCGAAGGCGCGCGTGCTTATTGGATTGCACACTACAGCTAGCCCAGTGGGGCCGTGAGTCATTGCTATATATTCAAGCCTGGATTTTCCCTTCAAGAGGCTAATTAGCCCCTCTGTAGAATTTTCTAGCCCTAAATGCAGCCCTACTGAAGGATTTGAAGAATCTGCATCAACCAGCAACACAGAATAACCCAGCAATCTCAGCGCCACAGAAAGGTTTACCGCTATGGTCGTCTTCCCTGTGCCTCCCTTTTGGGCAGATATCCTAATTATGTAAGGCTTTTGGCCGATTCCTGCGCCGCTATTTCTTGCCATTCGAATTCCTTTTTATCTGCTCCTTTATCTCATTTATGCTATTTGCCCTGTCTCTCTTGTAATGGGCTTTATTATTGTAAGAATAATAAGCAAGGCCCAATATTATAGCCAAAGCTATAATTATTAAAAAAATAAAATACTTATGTGCTACAGTGCCTATGGAATTCATGGCAATTCCAAGCGCGTTTGGCTTTATTGTTGTGGTTGTGGTGATGCTTACTGGGCTGGGAAGCACTATAAGCCCAATAGAATAATTGAGCGCAGCATTCGGTGTCCTTACATAAAGCTTTTCGTTGGAAGTTCCAGATATGCCTCCAGCACGCTGGTTGAAGTATATATATAGCACCTGGTTCGGCACTGCAAGAACCGTCTGGGAAGAATTATATATGGTCATATAATATGGCCCGGTAAGGTCAAAAGTAACGTTTTCGGCGTATGATCCTGTATATAGCAATTCTGCCTCTGTGGTGCCATTTCCGTAGGTCCTGAAGGTAGGGGAATTTACATAAAGAAGCCGCAGTATGCTTGAGTTGGTTGAAGTAGGTACAAATATGTTTGTGGTTATTCCGCTCATCAAGAGCTGGCTCTGCGGACTTTTCACATACACGTATGCATATATGTTCTGGTTGGGCTTCAGCTTGCTTATATGCCATTCTATGTAATAATAGCCGTCGCTCTCTGTTATGTTGTTAGGTATGCCGTATGCGTCCATATAGCTCTCGTTTGGCACTAAACCCTGTGGCAGATAGGTTATTGCGGTGCCATTTGTTATGGTGACATTGTTCGGCGTGCTTATGCTTACAATTATGTATCCGTCGTTAGTGTTGTTGCGCAGTTCGACTGCCGTGTTTATAATGGGTTTGTCCGGCTCTTTCCCTGATACGGAATAAGTAATATAATCAGTATAAAAACTCGTCCTGTTGTCTATGGTAGCCGTGACATTTATAGGTATGTCATAAATGCCAGAGCTCAGGTCTCTACTGTTTACTGCCAAACTTATGGAAACCGAGCCGCCGGCTCTAAGTGTAATGCTATTTTCGGAAAGTCCTACCAAACTGCTTAAATATGACGGGACTGTGAAGTTTATCGTCTCTGTGGAATTCGAAGGGTTCGATATACCTATGTCTGTGTTTATTGTTGCATTCGGCGTGCTTGTGAGGTACAAGGGTGCCGTTGTGATATTTATCTTAGGTATCTTTGGTATGGGGATTGAAGGCAGAGTTATCTGATGCAGGGAAGAATGGCTTGGGGAATTTACCGTATACGTGAAGTTCAGCACATTGCTCTTTATATAGTTACCGGAAGTCGATTCTTTATATTTTGCATAAGCGTATGCAGTATAGGTGCCTGCCTTGCCTGCGAATCCCTGCTCTGTAAGCAATACGTTTTCTGTGGAAGGATAAGCTGTCATGTTCCCTAAGTCATCAGTAATTACCGCAGAGCCCGGGGCTGTGGCATTGAAAAATAGCTTTATGTGATTGGCGCTGTAATTTCCATTGTTCGAAAGCTCTGCGTAAAGGTCCACTGGCGAGCCTGTGGTGACCGGACTTCCTACTGTGAAATTCTCAAGCACAATATCTGCAAGGGACAAAACGGCGAAAGCAGAAGTAGTAGAATTTTCAGTCTGGTTGTTTTTAAAGATCAGGGTGGCGGTGTAATTGCCAATCTCCAATTCTGACACATTAAACTTCACCTTGCTGCTTACTAAGGTATTAAACTGCTCTACGCTGATATTCTCAGATTCAGCCACTATACCATTGCCTGTTTCTATAAGTAATTTTCCGTCCATTCCTGGAACAGTGCAGTTTATTAGTGGCTTTAATTGATAATCGATTGAGTAGTTGCCGTATCCTGATATTGTGGTGCGGTTATGGCTAGACAAGTTCATGTTTAATGCGAACGGGCATCCAACAACCACGTTAGCACTTAGAGTGGAGTTTGAGCTACTGTTTGCAGAAGAATAAGAGGGAATCAATGCAATAATAGCAAAAATTATAAGCAGTACAAGCATTGAATGAAATTTCATAGTACATTACCTCGGAACATTCCGGGCTATATTCAGATTATTATCCAGTAATAATTTTGAAGATTGCTTATAATAAACTTTCATACGCTTATTCTATATGTGGATTATGAAAACCGTAAAAATTACGTATGGAATAATTCATGCCAATATAAAAATTACAAACGTATATAATTTTTCTTTGAGAATAAAGCTTACAGTATTATTGTTTGCAGCCTAAATGCGCTCCCGGTGCCTAAAGCCCACCTATTTGGATATGGATTGCTAGTGATGTATATGCAGGATAATTCTTCCAGGGGATCAAATCGCACTATCTTAGCATATTCAGCTCTTATTGCGGGATTCATAGCGATGCTTTCGGACTTCTACTACATGCAAATTCTGTCATATTCTGTGGGCTTGATAAAAGGCATAACTTCAACGATAACGGAATACAACATTACTCCTTCCAACACACTTCTAGCTTCGCTTTCAGAATCTTCTGCGGTGGTCATTGCAGTGCATATTACATATGTGATGCTGCCATTTGCATTGATAATGTTTGCAATAGGGGCGATATGGCTTTTAGGAAGGCAGAGCTACAGGGTGCTTGGCATAGGGCTCATCTTCTCCTCTGCAATATTCGGCATGCTTCTTTTGGTGCTAAATACTGATTTCTACTTAGGCCCGATACGGGGCCTTGGGCCGTTCATTGGCGTAGCGCTGGGTGCGATAGCCGGCTCTTTAGAGCTTTCATATTCAAGCAGGAAACATTCCGTACGCTCTGCTCGCCCTATAAACATAAACCCAGATACTCCGTATTCAAACATGTTAATTCTATCCAAAAAGTTCTTTGCAAAGCTCTCTGGAGACATGAGCATACTCGACATGCACTTCGATAACAAGGCAGTGGAAAACCTGCTTCTTCTGCTTAGCGGCAACGAGCAGGGCCACGGTTCGATAAGGGTGCTTACTAGCGCAAACAGGCTTGGTTCCCATTTTGAAAGGAGCTATTTTGATTTCAAAGAAGAGCTGTCAAACAAAGGGGTTTCCTTAGAGCTGAGGGTAATGTCTGACACAGATGCGCAGCAGCAGCACGAAAGGCTGATAATAGACTCGCAGAGCGCTTACAAGATACCCCCGATAAACATAATAAACAAAAAGAGCGAGCACATAGTGTCAATAAACAGGGCCGAGGCTCTTTCAAGATTTGAAGACATATGGCAGCGCTCTACAAAATACGAGAACTACAACAAAAAACCCCAAAAATAAAAATAAACCGCAAGCTTTATTACAATTGGCTTGCCTAAAAATTAGCGGGCTGCAATTTTAATGCAATCGCATTTTTCGATGCCCAAAATGCAAGGCTGACTATATGGGTGTGCAAAACCGTGCAATGCTTCTGGCAATACTGCCAATACTACTTGCAACCATGTCCTCTGCTGGCTTTGTGGGTAACGCTACAATACATGCTCCTGCAGTCATACTGCAGACCAACAATGGCACTCTTACTATAATAAACCTAAACGTGACTACAGGCAACGGCTCTGTCAATATAACTGGGCCTTTAAGCGTTGGCCAATCCACAATAAATTCTTCTGAGGCTGCGGCCATCGTGGCATCATCCGAGCTAGGGCTAAACTACAAAAATTATAATTTCCATTATCGAATAGAGGACAGCGGCGCCAACGTTTCTGGTCCAAGCGCCGGAACTGCGATGACCCTTCTTGCGCTTTCGGCGCTTTCGCACAAAAAGCTGCTTGACAATTTTACTGTTACCGGGGTCATAAACTATAACGGCACGATAGGCGAAATAGGGGGAGTATACGACAAGATAGAAACCGCAAAGGCACACGGCATGAGCTTTATCATGGTCCCATATGCCGGAAACAATTCACTAGAGACTGAAATATATTATCTTGCTTCCAGATATTTCGGCATTCGCGTCATTCCCATATACAACGTCAGCCAGGCGTTCTCGTACGCTGCTGGCAGCGTTCCTGTATCTGGGCTCAACGTCAGCTTTAACGTTTCGGACAATTACAACATATCTGGAATACCGCAGGCAAGCCTTTCCTGCTCAAACCAGTGCAACCAGACCGCACTGGCAGAACTTTCGCGTTTCACCCTGAATTTCACAAATGCTTCAATAAGCAACGTCTCGGCTTTAAGCAGGTTCGCCCCGATAGCCGCTAACATGTCGGTAAACCTGGCAGACGCGCAGCAGCTGGCACAGAAGGGCTATTATTATACATCTGCTGACGTAGCGTTCATAGATTTCATAAATAGCTTCATGTTCCAAAACCCCAACCTGAGCATATCGCGCGGCATGGACCTGCTGAATTCTGTGAGCTACTACTGCAGCTCGCTGAACCCACCGCAGCTCACGCGCTCCAACTACAACGACGTGCTCAACGGAGAGCTTAGGCAGCTCTGGGGCAACGTCACAATAAACGCACTACTCAGCCAGTACAATTCCACAGCAATAGATTCCGATGGAGTACTCAGGAACATATATTCAGCAGCAGAAGCATACGCGTGGTGCAGGGCCGCAAGCCAAATATATTCTGAAAGCTCGCCTTCAGGCAGCTACCAGGCAGTGAACGTAAGCCCGCAGCTAAAGCAGGTGGCGCAATCGGCAATATCGGCCGCTCTATCATCGCCATCATCATCTTCAGTCCCGAGCGTCTACATAATAGGGGCAAAGGTTGCCCTGGATCAGGGAAACTACGCGCTCGCGCTATTGGATTCAGATTACATAGTTTCTGATGAGCAGGGAATACAGCCAAACGTTTCCGAAGGCGCGCTCTACAATGCCACCTCTTCGCTGATAAATTCCTCTCGCTTCGGCTCATGGGCCACTCAGTTTGCAGACGAAGCGCTTTTCTACATGAACGAATCGTCGCTTGTATCTCCTCAAAGGTCAGGGCCAATGCTTTCAAGCGGCTATTACGCAGCGCTTCTGGGCAGCGAGATAAGCAACTCCACAAAGGAGATATATAGCATGCTTACCACTGCGCCAGTTGCCAAGCCTTCGACAACTACATCATCAAGCTCCAGCTATGCCCTGCCCTCAACGATAAATATAATAATTATTCTGCTGCTAATCATAATCGCGCTTTTGCTTGCAACACTAGTGGTTGCATTCATGACCCTAAGCGAGCTAAGGAACGAGCTAAGGGCAAAGAACCAGAAGGGCAGGCAAACAAGGTGACAATTTATGGCAAACGATTTACCAGGAAAAGTGTGCGTTTCATGCGGAAGGCTTACCCATGAATACAGCGAATTCAAGTGCCCCAACTGTGGGGAGACCAACATAGTCAGGTGCTCCCACTGCAGGGAGATAGCCAATACATACAAATGCAGCAACTGCGGATTTGAGGGACCATAATGGCAAAAGTAGGTGTAGTATTCAACGTATATGCAGAAGAGGGCAGGTTCGACGAGGTTTCGCAGAGCATAAAATCGAGCCTTAACCCCGCAAGCATGGATTCTCAGGAGGTCGCTTTCGGCATAAAGGTGCTCAAGGTGTTCTTCACCTTCGACGACGATAAAAACAGCTCTTCGAAGATAGAGGAGCAGCTCAAGGCAGTGTCTGGAGTTAGCCAGGTCGACGTTTCCGAAGAAAGCCTGATATAAAGCGTTCTACTTAAAGAAGCCCATTCGCTTAATGTCGATTCTACACAAAAGGCTTAATATATGAGGCGACTGTCATTATGTCCTATGTGTAGGTGTTATGGTGTTCAAGAGCATATCTACATTTGAGATTGACGATAAGTCAAGGCTTGTGACGCAGTTGCCAATATCCGGCAAAAGCGATGAAAAAGCAGCATCGCTCAGGGACAAAGTGAGGAAGATTGCAGAAGGGGTTCTTGGCGGAATGCCAAAGGCCAAAATCTCAATAAGCAACGACGTTTCTGATACGTCAAGCCTTGTCAGGATCGACAAGTACGAATTCATAATAAACGACCTCAGCGAAGGGCGCAAAGTTTTGACCATGCGTGCACACTGCGAAGATCCTTACGATCCCAGGGAAATTGACGAATTCGTTTCCGTAATGGAAGCAGCCAAGGAGTACCTCAAAGGGCAAAGTTGAACTTTGCTGCCACTCAGGACAAAGCTTGGCGGCGCTTCCAAAGTTTTTTGCACAGGGCATAAAAACTTTAAATCCTAATCCTCTTTGTAAAGGTTGCCTATTATGATAAAATCCATAAAGCTTACCAACTGGAAGACCCATGAAGATACCCAGATAAACTTCCAGAAGGGAACAAACGTGATAGTTGGCCTGATGGGTGCGGGGAAAAGCTCCATGATGGATGCGATGTCCTTCGCCCTTTTCGGGACGTTTCCATCGCTTGAGCATAGGCGCTACAAGGCTGAAGACATAATAATGAACAGGCCTACGAAGAAGAGCTTTGCCGGGGTTGAGCTTGAGCTGACCATAGGGGATGACACCTATACCATATCCAGGGCCATAAACAGGAGCAAGAAAGCAGAGGCCAAAATAGAGAAGAACGGCCAGTACTTGCAGACGCAGTCAGAACGCGTCAGCGAGGAGATAGAATCCCTCCTAAAGATAAACTACGAAGTTTTTTCTCGCGCCATATACGCGGAGCAGAACAGGCTGGACTACTTCCTAGAGCTAAGGAAGGGCGAGCGCAAGAAGCAGATAGACGAAATGCTAGGGCTCGACAGGTTCGCTCTTGCGGAGGAGAATGCGACTTCATTGGCCAATGCGCTCAAATCCTACATACAGGAGGACGAAAAGCTCCTTGAAAGCGCCGACATAAAGTCGATGCAGGAAAGGTCCGAGGCGCTGCACAAAGAGCAGATCGACGAAAGAGGAAAGGCCGAGAAACTATCTGCAGCAGCAAAGGGGCTTCACGAAGAGCTTTTGCGCATGAAGCAGGAATACCAGAAAATCAAGGAGCAAGTCGACGCAAAGACTGCCCTTTCGAAGGATATCGCAAGCATAGAGGGCAGGCTTTCCACTCTCTCCTCACAGCTGCAAAAAATAAAGCTTCCGGAAAAGACCGGGCAGGAGCTCGAATCAGAAGGCTCAAAGGTATCCGAGGAACTCAAAGCCGTAGATAAGGAGATAGAATCCCTTCAGGTAATGGAGAAGGAAGCCATAAAGAAGCGTTCAATGGTCGATGCGCAGCTGAGACAGTGCATTTTGGACGCCGAAAAAGAATCCTCGATAAAAAACGAGATAGGCAAATCAAATCTGGAAGAAATAAAGTCTTCAATAAATTCAAAGAGCAGCGAGGTCAAGGCAGCTGTTTCGGAACTCGCAGATTCAAGGAGCAGGCTAGCCGAGGCCCAGAAATGGCTTGAAGAGCTGAAGAAGCACGAAAGCAAGTGCCCGATATGCGAAAGGTCGCTAACCGATGAGCTCAGGCAGCGCCTGCTTGAGGAAAGGAATTCACTGATAAAGAAGCTCAAAGAGGAAATATCTTCCAACGAACTGAAGGTAAAGTCCGTGGAAAAGGAGCTCTCTGTCCTTAATTCAAGGTTCAACGAAGTAAATACGCTAACCGCAAAGCTGGCATCCTATAGTGGCTCTTCAGAGAAGGTAAAAGCGCTCCGTGCAGAAATGACAGAGGCAGAGGCAAGGGCAGCAGAGCTTGAGAAAGCTCTTGAAGAAATAAAGCCCAGGCGCGACTCGCTGGCAGAAAAATCCGAAAAGAGCAGGTCAGATATGGAAGCCGTAAAGCGTGCCGATTCTATAAAATCAGAAATCGAATCTTCAAAAAAGGTGCTGGAAGAAGCCAATTCAAGGATATCAAAAATAACTGCCACGGACAAAGAGCTGGAAGAACTGCGCGAACGCTACAATTCTGTTAACGCAGAATACGCAAAGACAAATGCCGAGCTCAAGGCGTCTTCCGAGGCTTCTTCCAAGCTCCAGCTCCAGATAGAAGAAATAGTAAAGTCAATTGCAAGGCTCAACGAAATAGAGCAGAAAGTATCCGAAAGGCGCAGGATTTCTGCAGAAATCATCAGATTCAAGAACGCGCTAATAGACACAGAGGCACAGCTAAGGACAAGGCTTGTATCCTCTATAAACGAGCTGCTCGAGCAGCTGTGGATAGGCCTGTATCCCTACGGGGACTATTCTGGGATAGCGCTAAGGGCATACCCGGACGACTATTCGCTAGAAGCGGCAGTAACAATAGATGGGGAGAGGACATGGGTCCAGGTCGACGGAGTTTCGAGCGGCGGGGAGCGCAGCATAGCTTGCCTGGCGTTGCGCATAGCAATGTCCATGGTCATAGTCCCGAATCTCAAATGGCTCATACTTGACGAGCCTACGCACAATCTTGACGCGCAGGGAATATCAAAGATGATAGAGGTATTTAGCAATTCCCTGCCAAGCATAGTCGAGCAGATATTCGTCATAACTCACGACGAAGCGCTCAAGCAGGTGCACAACGCAAGAATATACGAATTCAGCAGGGACAAGTCGATAAACGAGCCAACAAAGATAGACACGGGCTAGAACGCTTAATCAAGGTGAATAAAATGGAAGAGCAGAAAAAGGAATCGGTAAGTTTTGAAAATGGGAAATGGATAACTCCTGATCATCCTACAATACCTTTCGCATACGGGGATGGCATAGGCCCGGAAATAACGGCAGCATCAATCTCGATAATCGATGCCGCGGTAGCCAAGGCGTACAACGGCTCAAAAGAGATAGGCTGGCTGCACGTCGATGCCGGAGAGGAAGCGCAGAAGAAATACAATACCGGCCTCCCACAAGAGACTATTGATACCATAAAATCATACAAGATTGTCTACAAGGGCCCTCTTACCACCCCTGTCGGCTCAGGATTCAGGTCGCTGAATGTCACGCTTAGGATAATGCTTGACCTCTACGCCAACATAAGGCCCGTGAAATACATAAACGGCCTGGACAGCCCGCTAAAATATCCTGAAAAGATCGACATGGTAATATTCAGGGAAAATACCGACGACATATACACCGGCATAGAATGGGCGTACAACAGCGCCGAAGCCGAGAAGGTAAGGGAGTTCCTGAAGGCTTCGATGAACGTCAGCATAGATCCGGATGCAGGCATAGGGATAAAGCCAATCGGCAAGGCGAAGACCCAGAGGATAACAAGAATGGCGATAAAATATGCCATAGAAAACGGCAGGAAATCCGTAACCGTAATGCACAAGGGCAACATAATGAAATATACGGAAGGCGCGTTCAAGGACTGGGCATACGAGGTGGCGCAGAAGGAATTCGGCGACAAAATCATCACAGAAGACGACTTATATTCCAAATACGGAGGAAAGCTGCCGCAGGGCAAGATACTTTTCAACGACAGGATAGCCGACAATATGTTCCAGCAGATAATAACCAAGCCTGAGCTGTATGACGTCATACTAGCCCCCAATCTCAACGGCGATTACGTATCCGATGCGTGCGGCGCTCTGATAGGGGACATAGGAGTGCTAGGCAGCGCCAACGTAGGCGCCGAAGGCGGCATGTTCGAGGCGGCCCACGGCAGCGCACCCAAATATGCAAACAAAAACGTGGCCAATCCGATGGGTATGCTAAAGGCTGGCGAGCTAATGCTGACATTCATGGGATGGACCGAAGCGGCAGAGCTGATATCAAAGGCCGTAGAAAAAGCGATGAAGGACCGCAAGGTAACCCAGGACATAGCAAGATTCATGGGCGTAGAAGCCCTAGGCACAAAGGAATTCGCCCAGTACCTTGTGGACGCGATAAAGTCGGCATGAGCGCATGGCTCATGCTGCGTCATCGGCAGAGGCCATTACGTAGTTCAGGAAAACTTCTTCCGGCTGCGCGCCTTCAAAAGAGTATTTGTCGTTTATCACTATCTTTGGTACTCCCATAACTGCGTACTTCTTGGCCAGGTCCATGAATTCCGAAGCCTCTATCATGCTGCTCCTGACAAACTTGTTCTCCATTGCGAACTGATGCGCAATCCTTACTGCTTTTGGGCACCATGGGCACGTAGGCGTAACGAATACCTTTATGTCCACGTGCTTCTTTAGCCCTTCAAGCTTCTTTTTCGTGTTTTCCGAAAGCGTGGTGGAATTCCTGGACGCGTCTATTATGTCCCCTACCAATGAGGAAAACTCATGCCCTGCAGGTATGCCTTTGTAAATGACTCCGTAAATGCGCTTTCCTCCGATTACCGTAGAGGGAGCGGAGTCAACGCCCAAGAACTTTGCCTCGCTCCGGTGCTCGTTTATGTCATATACCGTGAGCTTTATCCTGCTGTCTATGGAGCTAAGCTCCTTAAGCAGCTCAAGATTCTCTCCGCAGTATTCGCACTTCTCCTTCGAATCGGTAAAATACATTAAGGACACGTCTCCTGCCATGTCCCTCTTGAAAGTCTCTTCCAGGACTTTTCTGTCTCCGTCGTTTAGCATGCTCACAAAATCACCAAAAAGCTATTATGCCGAATCGTATATAAATTATATCTCGTCTATGCCGTAGCTCTTCTTGTCATTGCTGGGCCCGAACTCGCTCGTGCCATCGGAGCTCCCGAGTATGGACGGACTTTTTACGCCGGTGAATATCGCTATGAGCTCTATCTTTCCGTTGTAAGCCGGATCCACTCTCGCACCCCAAAGGATGTTCGCATTCTGGGATATGTGCTCCGTAAGCTTCCTGCCTATCTCGTTTGCTTCTCCCAATGTGAGGTCTTCGCCTCCGGTTATGTGCATCAGCACTCCGGTCGCGCCGTCATAATCTACGTCGAGAAGCTTGTTCCTCAGCGTATCCTCTACGGCTTCCTCGACCTTGTTCGTGCCCTTGCCCTCTCCTATGCTTATCATCGCCAGGCCTCCGCTGTTCATCACTGCTTTGACGTCTGCGAAATCTAGGTTTATGAAGCTTGGAGTATTGACGGTCTCAGTAATGCCCCTTACTGCCCTGTATGCAACTTCGTCGGCAACCCTGAAAGCCTGCTCTAGGGCAAGGTTCTGATAAAGGCTG
>JAMCSF010000032.1 GCA_023380795.1 Candidatus Martarchaeota archaeon
GACAGTAACGTACTCATAAAGGAATACAAGGACGGCATGAAGCTCAACGACGCAATAAACCTTGGTGTCAGCATACTGAAGAAGATAAACGAAAAGAAGCTGTCGCCGGAGAACGTGGATATATCGACAATAACCAAGGCGAAAGGCTACAGGCCTTTTGACATAAAGGACATAAACACTTATCTCTGAGTGGTTTTATGAGTAAGACCGTAACGGCAAAATATTCCGATGGCAAGGACAGCTTCTTTTCGTTTATCTTCTTCAGTATGCTGACACCAAGGTTTATTGCGTCGTTGAGCTTCATGCCGTCCTTGTATTCCTTTATGAGTACGTTACTGGCAAGAGGAAGGAGCCCCTCTCAGTGCTCGAGGCAGAGCAGGTTTTCAAAGACGCAAGAAAAGGGGAACGCCAGAGCGACGAGAAAATAAAGAAGGTTTTCGGCACTACCGATCTGGCTTCCGTAGTGGACCAGATACTCAAAAGGGGAGACCTTCCTATAACCACTGAGCAGAGGGCGAAGATGCTTGAGGAAAAGAGGAAGCAGATAATAGACATTATAGCAAGGAATTCCATAGATCCCAGGACCAACGCACCGGCAACGGCTTTGAGGGTCGAGAACGCAATGAAGGAAGCCAAGGTGCCCATAGACCCGTTCAAGAACGCGAATGAACAAGTAGAAGCTGTAGTCAAAAAGATAAGCATGCTGCTGCCGATAAAGTTCACGAACATAAAGATAGAAGTGATTATACCTGCCGATTCAGTAAACAGGTGCTACAACACCCTCAAGCAGTTTGGGCTCAAATCGGAGGAATGGATGGGCAACGGCTCCCTTAAGGCCGTGGTTGAATTTCCTGCAGGCATGCAGAATGAGCTTTACGACAAGCTTAACAAGGCAACGCAGGGAAGAGTAGAGACAAAGATACTTGGATGATTTCAAATGAGGCAGTTTGTTACTCCTGGAGAGGAGCTACCGAAAGACACGAGGCGCAACGAATACGTGATGCTCCAGAATGGAAAGGCTTATTCCAACATACTTGGCCTTTACGACAGCGACAAGAAGGATGTCATACCCCTTGAAGGCATGTGGAAGCCAAGGATTGGCGACAACGTGATAGGCGTAGTAGAAAGGCCGACTAAGCCTGGCCTGTACAACGTGGTGCTTACGGAATTCGTGCAGGGGCTCATAATAACCAGCAAATTTGATTCTGGGCCAATTTTCGAGGCCAACGACATAATAGAGGCAACAGTTGCGGACGTGGAGAGGAAGAGGCTTGCAATACTCGAAAGGCCCAGGAAGCTGGCCCTAGGGCAGACACTGTACGTAAAGCCGGTAAGGATACCGCGCATAATAGGCAAGAGCGAGACGATGGCCAACCAGATAGCTAGGCTCACTGGCAGCAGGATAATAATAGGCAGGAATGGAATAATATGGATAAACGGCGGAAACACAGAGCTTGCCATAAAGGCCATAAGGACGGTTGAAACCGAGGCTCATACCAGCGGGCTGACTGAAAGAATTAAGGCAATGCTGGAGGAAGAAACAAAAGGGGAAAACCGCTAAAAAGCTTATTATATTATTACGTTAAAAGAAATATGCAGATTTTCGCAATTTTTGATTTTGAAGTGATTTCATGGCTTCTTCGTTAAACAAACCAGAGCTTATAGTAAATGGCAAGAGGCTCGACGGAAGGGATTTCGACGAGCTAAGGCCCCTGAAAATAGAGGCAAACGTGCTTAAGAACGCGCAGGGCTCTGCCTACCTCGAGTGGGGCAACAACAGGGTGCTTGCAGCAGTGTACGGGCCGAAGGAGGCCATGCCTAGGCACACCGCAGATTCTACAAAAGCGGTAGTCAAGTGCAGGTACTCGATGGCGCCGTTCTCAGGCTTGGGAGAGCACGGAAGGACCGGCCCCAACAGAAGAGCTACTGAGATATCCAAGGTCACGAAGGAGGTATTCGAGAACGTCATATTCCTTAACGAATTCCCTGGAAGCGAAATAGACATATTCATAGAGATCCTGCAGAGCGACGGAGGAACCAGGGCAGCAGGCATAACCGCTGCGGCCGTAGCGCTGGCGAATGCAGGAATAAAGATGAGGGACCTTGTCTATGCGGTGAGCGCAGGAAGGATAGGAGAGCACGTAGTCCTAGACGTAGACATGATAGAAGACAATTATTCTGACGCTGACATGCCAATGGCAATATCGCCGAAAAGCAACGAAGTGCTGCTGCTCCAGATGGACGGAGGGCTTGACAAGGGCCAGCTTAAAAAGGGCATGGAAATGGTAATAGAGGCAGGCAAGGTGATATCCAAGGTTCAGAGGGATGCCCTTAAGTCCATATACGAAAACAGGTGATTTTATGGGTGCTATAGAGATTATAAAAAGCGATTACATAAGGGAAATGATAGCAAAGGGCGAGCGTGAGGATAAGCGCGGCGCCATGGATTACAGGAAGATAGAGATAAAAACCGGCGTCATAGACCATGCGGAAGGTTCTGCACAGGTTGACATTGGCAACACCAGAGTGCTTGCCGGCGCCAAGATAGTAGTAGACGAAGTGCATTCCGATACTCCAGACCAAGGCAACATAGTGATTTCGGCTGAGCTGCTGCCGCTGGCAGCAGCAGAGTACGAAGCAGGGCCGCCAAGCCCAGAAGCGATAGAGCTCGCAAGGGTAGTGGACAGAGGCATAAGGGCAGGAAACTGCATAAAGCTTGAGGACTTGTTTTTGGAGGAGGGCAAGGCGTGGACGGTTTACGTTGACGTGTACGTCCTCAACTACGACGGCAACCTTTTCGATGCCAGTACGCTTGCAGCCATGGCTGCGATAGCGAACTTGAAGCTGCCGGCTTACAAGGACGGAGTTGCAGATTACAAAGAGAGGAACACGCCGCTAAACGTGAACAATGTGGTAACGTCATGCACTTTCGCAAAGATAGGGGATTCGATAGTGGTGGACCCAAGCGGAGTCGAAGAATCCGCTATGGATGCAAGGCTCACAATTGCAAGCGATGGAAAGGTGGTAAGGGCAATGCAGAAAGGGCTCAAGGGAAGTTTCACGCTCAAGGAGATTGAAGAACTGGTAGATGCTGCAATCGAGAAGCACAAGGAGCTCGCGAAGCACATCGAAAAGGCAAAGAGATGATTTTATGGCAAGCCCTAATATAAGGTATGGAGCCAGGATAAGGAAGAGGCAGAAAGCGGTGAAGGCCGAGAAGGTCGCGCTCTACAAATGCGAGGAATGCGGCCACGTAGCCGTGAAGAGGATAAGCACCAGCATATGGAGGTGCAGGCACTGCGGAGCCACATATGCCGGAGGAGCGTACACCATGACCACCGCCGCAGGAGAGGTGGCCAGAAGGCAGGTGGACTCCATAGGAAGGAACAGCAAGGGATAATCGCAATGGTAAAGATAAGCTTTTCGCCGGTAAATGAGCTCGTGGTCCACGAAGTGGTAAAGGTCAGCATGGACGATTTGATGAGGGAAAGGATAACCCCGTCCGGAACCATGCCATTGTACTGGTGCAACGGGCTCATATTCAGCTTTTCGTCGGTTCCGATGAACAAGCGCGTACTGGACGATTACCTTAACGGAAAGATACACTGGATGGAAGTGCACTACGCCGAGATGAAAGACTATGACGAAGTGATCGTGCTAAACGATGAGCACTACAACGGCAGCATGAAGATAAGAGTCATAGACACCAGCAAGTCTGCGCTCCACAGCGATTTCGTCAAATGGCTCAAGGCCAACAGCAAACCGGCCAAGGAAAGCAATAAATAATAATAAAGCAAACAGTATTGCAATGTTTACGTTCAAAGGTGTCAAAAAATGAGCTATGTATGCATGAGCTGCAACAGGGAAATAGAGCAGATAGAGGGATTCGTAAGATGCCCCTACTGCGGAGGAAGAAGGCTTATAAAGAAAAGGCCTAGCATACCAAGAGAAGTTTCAACAGATTGAAGACCGGCTTTTTTTATTTTCGGTTAAAGCTCAGCGCTTTGCTTCGGAAGCCCCCACTATGACTGTTTCTGATACGTTCTTTACCCTGTCGTAGCTTACACTGTTTTTCTTAAGCAGCTGCGCGGTGTGGTCGCTCCTTATCAGGCTGTCTATCTTCACGGTGAGCATGCTCGCTATCTTGCCCTCCTCGAAATCTATTATCAGATCCTCTACGGTCCCGATCCTCTTGCCTTCGTTGCTTATTATCTGCTTTCCATACATGTCCGAGAGTAATACCATTCAAAAACCTATTTTACGCTTAGCACGTGCTTAGAAGCGAATATCCTTATAATATAGGCTTTAAGCTCATTTATAAACTTTTGCTCGTCTGCCTCAAATTCCTTCATGTCAATGCCATCAAACAGCTCCCTGTTAGAAACCACGAGCTTTTTCAGGTACCTGTCCGTCAGGTAGTACGCCTTTGCCCCGCAAGAGCTGCAGTCGTACATTGGCATTATTGGTATCTTTGAGTGCTTTTTCTCCGTAGAAGCGTGCCTTACCAATGTTCTCTTGTGGCACGAAGGGCATTCCTTGTGCAGCTTTATAGGCTCATAAACGCTCTCTTTGGGTTCTATATCGTTGGATTCCATGAAGGCCTCGGCAACCTCCTTCTGGTCGTGCTCCTTGAGATTTATGAGCTTTTGGTCTATTATGCCGCCTTCGCTGTCGAATATCGTCTGCAGCACGTAGCCGTTCTCCTTCAGCTCCCACAGAACCTGCAGGAGCTCTCCCCCCTGCTCGTATTCGAGTTTTATCGAGTGTTCCGGGCTTTCGGATATGTTCCCAGATACCATTTAATTACCGGAGTCAAGCTTGTACGCCTCCACGTCTTCGGCAGTAACCCTGCCGCTGTTGCTCGATTTGGCGTGCTCCACGGCGTACTTGGCTATCTCAGAGGCCTTGTCATCAAGCATCTTGACCATTGCGGCAGCAGCCTCATCGTCTATTTTTATCCCGTATTTGCCCATGACCAGCTTCTTTACTGTAGCAATTGGTATCCCCATTCAATCACACAATCAGCACTCAAGATCCACATCACAGCAATTGCTCAGTGCGCTTTGTTCATCACTGCAGATTTATTGCAGTTTAACATATAAAAATATGACGCAGCAGCAGATAGCGGAAGTGCGGCATGCACTGGCTATAGCATAACGCATCTCGTTTATTTTAATAACTGGCATATTGCGATAAGCTTAAATAACATATAAAAAAGAATATATATGAAAAGGTGATAGAGTGAGTGTTAAGGACGTAAATGAAAAGGAATTCGAAGAAGAAGTGCTTAAATCCAATATCCCAGTGCTTGTTGACGTATGGGCTACATGGTGCGGCCCTTGCAGGATGTACTCTCCGATAGTCGATGAGGTGTCAAACGACTATGACGGAAAGATAAAATTCGTGAAAGTAGACGCTGATGAAAACGAGAACATAGCCGCAAGGTACGGGATAATGAGTATACCGACTACGCTGCTAATAGAGAAAGGGAAGGTAAAGGCCCAGAGCGTTGGAGCGGTTCCGAAAGAAGTGCTAAAGAAGTGGATAGAGAAGAATCTGTGACTGCAGGGCTTCTTTTTATTCTTTTTCTTCTGAATATCATTGCCGGCCAGTACGATGGCAGCATTTAGTGTGTTTTTATGGGAGAGATACCATTTCCTAGGGGAGTAAGGGACCTCATGCCCAACGGGGCCATAGCCAGAAACGAGGTTATGGAAAAAATCGAGCGGGTATACAGGAGCTTCGGCTTTCTTCCCATATACACCCCGTATATGGAAAGCCTTGACGTGCTAAAGGCCAAGGAAGTCATAGGCGAGGAGAACAAGCTCATATTCGAGCTCAAGGACCAGAACAACGGGTTGAGATATGACCACACCGTTGGACTTGCCAGGTATATAAGCATGCACAACAGCATGCCGCTCCCATTCAAAAGGTATGCCATAGGCACGGTCTGGCGCATGGACGAGCCGCAGAGGATGAGGCTCAGGGAGTTTGCCCAGGCGGATGTAGATATACTTGGCGGGGACCCGATAAAGGCTAACGCCGAGGCCATAGCAGCAGCATGCATGGCCATGGACGCGCTGGGGCTGGATTACACAATGAGGCTTAACAGCAGGCAGACAGTGGACATTTTCATGGAAAATATAGGATTAAAGGAGCAGACGCAGAAGATAATGAGGATAATGGACAAGACAGACAAGATAGGAAAGGATGGAGTCATAAAGGAGCTTTCCGCAATAGGTGTCAAAGACGATGCGATAGACCAGATAAGCGCGCTCGTGAGTGTTTCAGGAACCAATGAAGAAAAGATAAATGCGATAAACTCGATGGCTGGCAGCGATGACGCTTGCACCGAGATATCAGGCACGCTCGAGCTTTTGCAGAAATATGCAATAAAGGGCAAGTATATAGTTGATCCCTCCATAGTAAGGGGCATAGATTACTACACCGGAATAGTTATGGAAACTATTGACAACACAGGCATTGCAGGTAGTGCGTCGATATGCTCCGGAGGCAGATACGACAACCTAGTATCGAGGTTCAGCGATAACAAGCTCCCCGGAGTGGGCCTGGCAATAGGAATAGACAGGGTGCTTGACGTTTTAAAGTTCGGGGAAAGCAAAAAACGCACATACGCGAGGGCGTTCGTGGCTTACATAAAGGAGCAGAATTATGGTTATGCGCTCGATGTTGCGATGAAGCTTAGGAACGCGGGCATAGAAGTTGACCTCAATCAGGCAAGCAGGAACATATCCAACCAGCTGTCATATGCTTCTTCTTTAAGCATACCGTATTCCGTAGTCGTCGGCCCGAAGGAGCAGGAGAACGGCAGCATAAAGCTCAGGAACATGGATACGGGAGACGAATCCGAGATGTCTATCGATGAGGCGATAGCCATAATTTCCAAGTAATTTATAAATTTTTAGGAGAGAGTATATTATTCGAAGGTAATTGACATGGGAAAATCTGAGGTTGAAAAGCTTACGGACGAGAAGATAGCCAAAGGCGGCGTCCTCGTGAAATTTTATTTCGACATGCAGCACAAGGAGAAGGAGAAGCTGCAGCCGCTCATGGCTGATTTGATAAACGAGAGGCTTATGAAGGAGAAGGGCGTTGTATACTGCTATGGAAGCATAGAGGAGCCGCTCAAGAGGGACGACCTGTACACCACGAGCGCCATGGTCACTGTGCTGTTTGAGAGCTTCTTCCCGCTCATAGGGGTGGCCTTCAATTATGCGCCTGCTGGAGTGGAAGTGCTTAGGCCTGAAAAGGAGATGAGGTTTACGACAGCTGAGCTGCAGAGCCTGATTCTTGAGCTCTCACAAATATCTGTGACATACTCGAAGTACATACTTGAGCATGTTATGAAGCCTGAGGAGATAGACTCGCTTAGCAAGAGCATGGACACGCGTGCTGAAGTCGGCAAGAAGTTCCTGGGAAAGAAGGACGACGAGCAGGCCGCTTGAGCGCTTTACCTTGCGCCCGCAAGGCGGTACTGCCTTGCAATGTCCGATGAGAGCCTCGAGAGGGCCCGGGCGGATTCGCTGCTGTCCATTTCCGATGCTTTTACGATCTCCGACATCTTGGCTATAACGTCATCGTATTCCTTTAGGTTTATTGGGTACGGTATCCCGTCCTTGCCTCCTACGTTGTAAGAGTACATGACAGGATCCCTGTATGATACCTCCTTGTCGTATATCAATGAGGATATTAGCGCGAGCGATTTCAAAGTTTTCCTCCCGATTCCCTTTATCGATAGCAGTTCCTCGTAGTTCTCGGGCTGCATCTCGTTGGCATATTTCAGCGCATCCCTGGCGCGCTTTGACAGGTCCACGTTTTCAAGTATTTCGTGGCGCGACGGCAGCTTGTACACCTTTGCGTTGAAATTAAGTAAGCCGTTCATGTCTTCATTTACTGCAGAAACGCTGTCCTTTTTTATCCCTGTATTGTCCTTGAAGGTAAGGTCCAGCGTCTCGGAACTTCCAGAAGCGCCTACTGCCCTGTTCGTCTCGTTTGTAATGTCTGAGCCGTCTATTTTCTTCGAGTCTATCTGAAACCTTATTGCGTTGGACGTTGAGTTCTGCATCGCCTGCTGCACTACGCACCAGTCGCCCTTATCGGAGAATACGAAAGTGTGGTGGTATATCCCTATGTCATCGTATACTAGCGCAGAGTCTATCTTTGCAGACATCCTGCTCATGCGCGTGTATTCGTCAGCCTTGGATTCCATGGAGAAATATTCAAGGCCCTGCATTATCTGCTCCGGAGTCGATGTGCCCTGCTTGCCCTTGCCACCGGCTACGAAGATACCGGAGTTGCTGTTAAGGGCCTCCTTGAGCGCACCCATAGTGACTGTGGTTGTGCCGCTGCTGTGCCAGTCGTAGCCTATTGCGCAAGACAAAGCCTGAAACCAGTACGGATTTGAAAGCCTGGATATGAATTCCGATTCTCCGTACTCGTGTATAACTACATCGCTTATGAGCTTTGAAAGCTTGACCATTCTCGGGAAAAGCCATTTAGGAGCCCTTCCTCCGTGCAGAGGCAGCACGCTTACGCTTTGCATGATTAGAATTCCGCTTTATGCTATTAAAAAGATTGCTTGATGGTCAGGAAGAAACAGTGGTTAGGTTTATCAGTATTCCTGGAGTCTGTGAAGGAAGTGGAGACATGTGGAAGCCAGTTACCGCTACGTAGTTGTGGTGCTTGAGGCTTATTGCCACTACTTTTATCTGGACCGCATCCCCCGAAAGCGATATCAATGGAATGCTTGCGTTCCTGAACGTGTAAGGGGCAGTAGTTCCGAATTTTGATATGTTGAATGTGTTGTAATGGGCTATCTCCGCAGGCACCCCGTTATGCAGTATCTCTACGTATATGTTTGCATCTTCCGGGCTTATTATCTTGAAGTTAAGGAATGGCTCGGACACTATGAATGGGCTTGACGTCAGATTTCCCGGGGAGTTGCTTAACCCGCAGTTGAACGTTGTTGCGAAATAACTGCCGTTGTATCCGGCCCACGGCGCTCCGAGATAGCACCCTTCGCCGTCTGCCTTTGCAATGCTCAGCGGCGCAGCACCAAAGCCTGTGCCGTTAAGATGCCACCCGTTGTATTCGCCGGTACTGAAATTGCCATTGTATACCTCCGGATATGTGACGTTTGACGGAGCAGTTGTAGTAGTATTGAGCTTTATGAATGCGTACTTGTTACCGCAGGTGCCTCCGGGCTTTCCGGTCCTGAGGGTTACGTTATACACCTGGACCGGAAGCGTTATATTCTGCAGGAAAGTGACACACGAATATGAAGATGTGCCGTTAAGGTAGGTTACGTTGTTTATGTTCTTTATTGAATAGCTTATGCTTTGGGTGCTCCCTGAAGCTACCCATATCCCAATGGTTCCGCCCGACCAGAAGCAATAATTTGTGTTTATTGTATTGCTCTTAGAATTAAATATTCCTAGATCGGAGCAATTGCTGAGGTAGTATATTGTAGTTGAAGCCTTGGTAGTTTTGTTCGCCGTAACGTTTGTGGTAGTATTTGGCTTGATTGTGCTTGAAAGCGTTGACGTGCTCGTTATTCTTGTTGGAATCCTAAAACCGATGGTGAAATACCAAAGGGCAATTATAATGAGTATTATTGCTATGTATGCGATTATGCCTTTATGCGTTGCAACACCGTACAGATTATTAGGACAGTATATATGAATACAGAACTTATTTAAAGGATGATGGATAAATACTATACGCCGATGCATCTTAGTAGCGGCAATATTCAAAGGTGTTATTTTGGGAAGCATCCCTAGAAAATGGAAGAAGAAAGGGCGTATGCGCTGGAAATGGAAAAAGAAAAGGCGCAAGCGCTTGAAGAGAGCACAGAAGCGCAGAGTAGGAGAGCTTTGAGCTCTCCGTTCTTGCGGAAAGTCTTTTTCTTTGTGCCGGATAAAAATCCGGCAAGCTTTATTTTGCCATTATTGCATACGCTATTTAGTAAGCTTGTCCAGCATCGGGTATGTCTCGAAAAGGCTTTCCTGCTCCAGCTGCTGGTATAGCATGTATATTATGCCAACGGTAAGCAGTATCCCTATGCCCGTGCCTATGGCGCCGGTAAGGTTGGCTACAGCTGCCAGCAATCCCACGAATATGCTGCCTAGCACAGTTATAGTAGGAATGTATTTGTTAAGGACGTTTTCGACTATCCTCGGGTCGCGCCTGAAGCCTGGTATCTGCCAGCCAGTCTCACCCAGCTGCTGGGCCATGTTCTTCGGGGACTGCCCAGTCATCTCTACCCAGAACTTTCCGAATATCACGCAAAGCACCACGAATACCAGCACGTAGATTATCATGTGTATCCATTCTGGAATCAGGACGAATCCACCCCATGGGAGAAATAGCTGTGTAGTGTGCGTTGCAAGATATGTAAAGTAGGTTGCATAGTTGCCTATCCCGTAAGGCGCAGCGTATGGAAGAGGGAAGTCAGGAGATATTAAGTATAGTAAGCCTCCGTTGAGCGTAACAGTGCCGCCTATGTTCTGGTACAGCCCTATAAATTTGGCTATGTTGCCCAGCGATCCGCCAACGTTGTAGAGCAATGGCTTGAACCAGACGCTTAAGCTCTCCTCGAGGGCGGTTGCAAGTATCACAGGAAGCACGCTGACATACAGGAAGGGTATTGGCAGCCTTCCTCCTACGCCCCTCAGCTGTTCGAAGCTCAATGGCAGCTCTATCTTCATGCCGTATGCGTATATGCTTATCAAGAATATTATTATTGCGAAGAAAAGCGGGCCGAATGCCATTATGGCATTGGAAAGTGCTGCTGCGCCGCCTGCCTGTATGGCCGCTATTGCCTCGGGTATTAGTATTTTTATCGTTCCTGCTACTATTGCGAACGAAACCCCTCCGGCTATGAACATGTTTATTCCGGAGGTTATGCCATACTTCGTCATTATTTCGTCAAGGAATATTATTATTATCGCACCTATGGCCAGCTGCAGTATCACTATGCCTATCTGCGCGGAACTTATCACAGGCACGTATCCGCTTATCACGAATACTGCAGATTCTATTATTGCTATTGACATTGCCGCGAGCTTTTGCATTGCCTGAAATCTGGACTTCTGCGTTGTGTCGTTCATGTCCATTTTAAGCAATCCGGAGCCGTTAAGCAGCTGCAATATTATGCTCGAGAGCACTATTGGCCCTATTCCGACAGTTATCAAGCTGCCTATCTTTGCAGCGAATATTATGCTTATGAGCTGCAGTACCGGCTGGGATACGGCAGTAGGGCTCACGCCTATTGCATAAGCGTTGTAAAGCATGAAATAAATAGTCATTATCCCTGCTGTCCAATACATCTTTTCCCTTAAGGACAGGGGCTTTTTCGGCCCTTTTATTGTAGGGATGTACGGGGCTATCTTATCCATGAATTCTAGAGTCATTATTACCTCCGTCGTAGGGTTTTTTGCGGTTGCCGTAGTTTAAATTTTGATGCAGCGCTTTAGTTATAGCATATGTCTAGGCCAGTTTCCAAAGAAGCACCAGCATTTTAGGTTATTTATTCTTCAGTTTTAAAAGCTTTGCGTCAAAGTCGATTGCAAGCACATATGAGAGTCCGGTGTCTGAGAGGTTTATTGAGGTTTTGGCTTTGTCGTTTGTCAAACCTGATGTGAACTGTATAAGTGAATCCATATAGCGCGAATCTGAGTTCATAGGATCGAAAGTAAATTTTATCCCGGAAGCACTGTATTCGGAATTGCTTGAAGCCGAAACAGAGCGCATTATCTCTGAAATCATGCGCACAGGGCTCTTAGAATCCGACCCATCAAAGCCGAATTCCTTGTTGACATATTCTCCCAAACTGCGCATTTCTGGAATCGGACCCCTTACGTGCTTTGCTTCTGAGAGTATCATTGCATTGTAAAGCCGGGAGAAGTTTCCGTTATCCGGCCTTTTTATGTGCGAAGCGGCCAGATGCCTGGCGTAATTTTTCATCAATGCTTTTTTGTCTATGGCGATTTCGTTTATTTGGCCGTGCTCAAATACGCATTCTTCTGCCCCGTTGCACGTGCACTCGCTTTCGTGCATAGCCACGTAGGCGTTCTTCGCGTGGCTCAGGAAACCTGAGATTATTCCAGCTTCAAATGAATGCACGTTAAAGCCCAGCTTTATGTTTGATTTTGGTTTTAGTGTTATAGCAGGGTTCCCAGACCTTGATATCTGGTATTTCGCGGCGTAGCCCAGTCTCTGGAAGAACTTCGCGAGCTCCGGAATAGAGTCTTCGTACCATTTCGGCGTTTTGCTTATGGCCTGGCCATAATAGAGCTTGCCCAACCTAAATCCCGATCTGTACTGCTCGCCTACAGGCATGCTCAAATATATCATGAGTTTCGAAAATATTATCGCTTCTGCTGAAACATGGGCTTCTGCACTTTCGTTGTGCAAGAGCATGTTCCTTATTATTGCATAGTCATACGACTCAGGAGGTTCAGGCTGATAGATCGCAGTCCTTGCTTTGGACACATTTTTTACTTCAGGCAGCTTGCGTCTGTTTGCTTTTTTGGCTTTTTTTGAAGGAAGGCGTTTTTGCGATAGAGATAGTCTTTTTACAGCAACGGTTTTTCTTGGTCTTTTAACTGCTGCATGGCTCCTTACTGGTTTCTGCACACGGTGGGCTTGTGTTGTATTGCCGGCTCGGCGTTTTGATGTCATTTCATCTTACCCGTTTTCCACCTTTTACGGATTTCTTGGGTTGCTTTATGGCGCACGAAGGTTTTGAAAGCTTGTTTGCATAGTATCCTAGTATCACAATGTTCAATATGAGCGCCACAAGCATTAGGGGAGTCTCATAGTTTGCTATTGTCGTATCGAGACCTATTATTGAGCCTGTGCTAAGGCCTATTACCGCTAGATATGAAAGTGCAGAGAAGCTGCAGCCGCAGCTTACCGCGAAACTGCCCGCAAGCGCTATGGCGCTCCCTGAGACTGGAGCCGAGAGCTTCGCCTTGTTGTTTCGTGTATTAAAGGCGGCGTATACAGCCAAAGTTACAAGGACTGATGAGGTAATTGCTATCAGATAAAACAGGTATTCTGAGACGGCATTGTTGAAAAGTATTATCTTGTTGTCAGAGAGAACTACGCTTCTCATCACAAAGTAGTATATCAGGAAAGCTCCTGCGTTTAGTGCTATGTATTTTGGCTTTTTTACATAAAGTGCTTTTATCATTCTGTAAACCCCCATTCAGGCACCCATAGCAGATTCAAGGTCCTTTATTCCTTGCAGCTGGCAAACTGATGGAGTATTGTTCAGGCTGGGGCACAGATAAGCTATGTATACGTCTGCGGCTGCATATTCTCCCCAGGAGAACTGGTCGTTGAAGTTTTTAAGCTGTGACAATACCTGAGCGTGCGTTTCGTTGGTCAGGGGCAGCGTCGAAGTATCTGGAGTCGTATTTCCGAAAACTATCCCAGTGGCCCCTGGAACAAGAACGTTTCCCCAAAAGGTGAATGGCGTGCCCTGAAAATCGTTGGTAGAATTCATGAATGACATTGCCGACTTGTATGTTGCATTAGGGGCCTGGCTTACAAAATATGATAAGGGTTGCACCTCAAATCCGTCCACTATAGGAGATTCGTAGTCTGCCGATATGAAATTTATGTATTTGCTGCTATAGTAGTTGCCAAAGCCGAGCCCTTCCGGGATTGTGTAGTTGTCATTGTTCCAATACAAAGTTGGAACGTCATGGTCGCCGAAGCTGCTGTAGCCCTCGTATAGCTTTGAAAAATTGCCAAAGCGCGACAGTGCAAGCGCCATGGCCCACCTGTTCTCTCCGCAGAACACGCACGATATTGCGCCTATGTATATCACGCTCGGCTTCCCGTTGACAATAAATGTATTATTTGACTTCAAAGTGGGTGGAGTGTCTATTATTTCATCTGTTAGCGAGCCGTTGAGCAGCTTCAGCGCTGCTGTGTTGAAATATGAATTAGGGGCATTATTTATTATTGACAAGTATTGCGAGCTGAATGGGACGTCTATGTTTGTAAGCCTCGAGCCGAAATGCTCATTTGCCGGCTTTAAGGGGTTAACCATTGCAAATGCAAGTATTATTACTATAATTAAAAGCGTTATGGTGCTCCACTTGTAGTAATTTTTCTGTCTTAAAAGTTTCGACACTGACTGATTAGCGTGTCGCACCCTGGATTTAGGCCTTCTGCGGGACGTTAGAGATTCCATTGCCAAAACCGTATCAATTATATTTAAAATAAAGAATATATAATCTTTTGTAGTATGTTTTTAACTTGAAGGCATTTTTATGGCATTAACACAGCTTAGCGCTAAAAATGAGGAGGTCAAGTACAAGCAGAAGCTTGAATTTATAGATGCGCACTGCCATACGGACTTTCTTGGCGACGAGGAACTGGATATTGCAAACGGGCGCGGAGTCACTGCGCTTGTGGTCAACGGAGTTGACACCAAGTCAAATATGTCAATAATCGGCGAAAGATGGCGCTCAGGTGTTTTTGCTGCGCTGGGCGTACACCCAGAAAGTGCCATTAAGATGACTGATGACGAGATTGATTACAACATAAACTTGATAAGGGCAAATGCAAAGAATGTATCTGCTATCGGCGAAATTGGCCTTGATTACAAATTTGCAAACGGAGAAAAGGACAGGGACAAACAGAAGGAAGTCTTCAAAAAGTTCGTAAACCTTGCAATAGAGCTCGACAAACCAGCAAGCGTTCATTCCAGGGAAGCGTTGGATGACGCTTTGGACATTCTGGGCGCATCCGCAATAAAGAAGGCACATATACACTTTTTCGAGGGCGATGAACAACAGGCAGAAAGAGTGGCCAAGATGGGATTCATGATCTCCGTACCGCCAATGCAATCGGCAAAAAGAATGAAGGCAATAGAACTAATCCCCATATCGAATATAATGGCAGAGACTGACTCGCCTACCGCAGGAATGCACGTCTATGACATTGACAAATCCATAATGTTAATAGCAAAAGCGAAAGGCATGGATTTTGAGAGCTGCGCCATAGCAGTAGCAGACAATACGAAAAGGTTCTTTAATATTGGCGTGCACAATCTAATTCGACGGATTTAAGGGCCCGTAGCTCAGCTTGGACAGAGCAGCAGCCTTCTAAGCTGATGGTCGCGGGTTCAAAATAAGTTTAGCGGTTCGCTAATGTTATGGAATTCCCGCCGGGCCCGAATCCGCACTTTCTTTTGAGTTTCGCCCTCCTCTCTTGCCTTGTTTGCCCTGCTTTGCATTCACGAACTCTATCGACAAATCTTCTTCTGTCTGGGCCTCCATCCAGGCTTTTATGTACGAAGCTATATTTCTGAGCGGCTTCGAATATCTATCAGTCAGCTCGTATATTGAATTTTCGTGCTTGAGCAGCCCTATCTGGACGGCATAGTCCAAGTATCTCTTCGCAGTTGCTATTGGTATCTCATCTGGCACGTCCTTGAGCCTTAGCCCGCCTTTCTTTGCCATGCTGAGGAGCGCGGCGAATCTGTATGCCTCTGTTTCGTTTTCGAAGAATATCCTTGCAATGTCTGCAACCTTTGGGCTCTTGACCTTCTCCCTGAAAGGCGCATCCTCGAATTCCCAGTATTTTATCGCCATTTTTACCTCCGCAGACATATTGAATTATAAGCATATATTTTTATCCGTGGAACTGGTTGCAGCTTATCTTTCCTTTATGAACGTAACTGTATCCCTGTCACGCAGCACATGTTTTACCCCTACGCGCTGGTTCCTGAATTTTACGCTCGGGCCGTCAACAAATGCACATTTGAGCTCGTCGACTATTGAGGTATGTATTTTGCCTGCGAGCTCTCCGACCGTAGCGCTTTTCCTTATTATGACAGGCTCAGGGTCTCCCCCTATCTTTGGCTTTAGGAATATCCTCATTATACCGAGGTTTTCGTATATGCCTGCCTTCAACTCGTTTATACCCTGGCCGTTGGTGGCGCTTATTGGGAAAACAGGCATCGCGTAACGCCTCGAAATATCTGATTGGACATTTTTGCTCTGTGAAAGGAGATCCACCTTGTTCAGAGCTATTATGCCCCTCATGTAATAGGCCTTTTCTGATATTATGGCTATCAGGTCGTCTTCGCTTACCCTATCCCATATCTTGACTACCGCTTTGAATATGCCAAAGGCGTTGAGCACGGCTTTAATATCGTCTTCGGCCAGCCCGGATTTGTTTACTTCGAGCATTATGCCGTTGGCGTCGTTCTTCTTTATTATAGAAATGCGGGGCTTTTCCTCGTTTATGTGTATACTGAGGCCCTTGAGTTCTGCCATCAGGGCATCAAGCTGCCAGGCGTTGGTGGCGTCAATCACAAAAACCACCAGGTCCGAAACACGCATTTGTGCTATCACTGCTTTTCCGCCACCCTTTCCCAAGTGCGCATCTTCTATTATGCCAGGCATGTCAAGCACCTGTATGTGGGCGCCGTTGTATAGCATGGTGCCTGGTATTATTGTGGTAGTGGTAAATGCGTATGCCGCAGTTTTTGACCTCGAATTTGTAAGCATGTTTAAGAGCGATGACTTGCCCGCGCTTGGAAATCCGAGCAGCGATATTGTGGAATCGCCGGTCTTTTTTATGAAAAAACCCTTGCCATGCTGCCGTTTTCCCGCTTCTACAAGTTCTCTGCGGGTCTCCGCTACCTTTGAGCGCAGCTTTGCAAGATGCTTATTGGTGGCCTTATTGTCCTTTGTCTTCGAAAGTTCTTCTTCGAGCTCTTCAAGTCTTTGGCTTACGACCTCCTTTTTGTCCATTATTACACTTATAAAATTAATTTACTTTTATATATTAATGTATATGAAAATAAAACTTAATTCATTTTATAGTTTATTTTATTTGGTATATTTTTTATAGATTACTTTTGTAGTATGCATAAGTTTAAAAGTGAGATAAATGGCAAAGGCAGCAAAAAAGAAGACTTCCAAGAAAAGCACAAAGAAGTCGAAGTCTAAGTCGAAGTCAAAGTCTTCAAAGAAAAAGAGATAGGTAGTTACCTATTGCTCTTTTTCTCTTTTTTTCTTTTTTATATCCTATCAGCCGGAAAATTTAGACATGAACCTTTTCATATTCCTGTCGTTTTTCAGCATGTTGAACGACTTCTTCATCTTTGCAAAGTCGGAAAGCAATTCCCTGACTTCCTTCTCGGATGTTCCGCTTCCCAAAGCAATCCTCCGTATGCGGCCGTCCTGATGCAGTATGTGCTCGTCAAGGCGTTCTTCCTTTGTCATTGATGATATTATCACCTTGTACTTGCCCAGCTTCTCTTCTCCTTTCTCTATTACGTCCTTGGGCATATCAGATGCGCCGAGCATCCCGAAAACGCTTTTGAGCGGGCCCATCCTGTTCAGCGCCTTTAGCTGCGCGTAGAAGCTCTCGAAATTCAGCTTCTGCACCTCGACGTCCTCCGGATTTATGTTCTCCGCAGTTATGGCGTTCTGCACTTTTTCAAGCAGGTTGGCTATGTCTGGCATTCCGAGCAGGGATCCTATGAATCTTTCAGAGTTGTATGGCTCTATTTCGGAGAGTTTCTCCCCGGTACCTATAAACATCACCTTGGCATTTGCCGCGTTTGCGGCGCTTAAGGCACCTCCGCCCTTTCCTGAACCGTCCATTTTTGTTATTATAAGACCAGTTATCCCTACCGCGTTGCCGAATTCGCTCGCTAGGCGTCCGGCCACCTGGCCTATGTCTGCGCTTAGCACAAGCACGGTGTCGTCAGGCTTGAATTCCTCGTTTATCTCCTTGAGCTCCTTTATCAGCTCCTCGTTTATTGAATTCCTGCCGCTGGTATCGCAGATGATCACCTGCTTGCCTTTCAGCGACGCTATGCCCTGCTGAACTATCTTTCTGGCGTTCTTCTCCCCCTTTATCCCGAAAAATGACACGTTTGCCTGCGAAGAGAGCATTTCCAGCTGCTCGTATGCCGATGGCCTGGTCACGTCGCAGCATATGAGGCCCGCGCTCAGGCCCCTGTCCTGGTAATATTTTGCCAGCTTTGCTGCGGTGGTGGTCTTTCCGGAGCCGTACAGTCCCATCAAAAGTATCCTGCGCGGCTTCATTTCTGGCTCATAGGTCTTGCCCATGAATGAGACCAGCTCATTGTATACTATGTCGGTTATGTAATCGTGAGGAGTTATGCCCGGAGGCGGGTTTGACTTTAGGGCCTTCTGCTCTATGCTGCTCGTGAGCTCGAGCACCAGCGAGACGTCCACGTCGCTGCTTATCAAGGTTTTTTGCAGCTCCTTATTGAACTCCTTTATCGTCTTTGCGTCTATTATGGTGGCTCGCGATAGCTTTGCCATTGCCTTCCTGATGCCTTCTCCGAGATCCATAAAAACAGCCTTTCCAGCTTCCTTGCTCTTTGTTTTTTACATTTATTAATTTATCCTATTGCTGCGCACGTTAAGATCGGAAG
>JAMCSF010000033.1 GCA_023380795.1 Candidatus Martarchaeota archaeon
CCTCGAAAGCTTAAAGACTGCTATATTTTTGAAGCGCAGCCTATTAAATAGCTCCGTATCGTTTGTAATAACGCAATAAATGTCGCTTTCTCCCGCCCTCGAAAGTATCCAGCGGTCAACATTTCCTGTATTCTTATCTACTTCAACATTTTTAAGTTTTAGTATTTCAAGGCAGCTCCTAGCCTCAGCTGCTCTTTTGCCATTTCCGCTGCCTATGCCTGCGAGCTCCTTTATGATTCCTTTTGATATCAATATCTGCTTCCCTGGGTACTTCAGCTCTATAGTGTCTATTGCGCTTTTCCTGGATTCCATTGCAAACAGCATGGAGCTGGTGTCTACGATTACGTACATGTCTGATACCGCATATTTGTTGTCTAACGAGTATTTTTAAACATATCTAACTATATTATATAAACAAATACATGCGTAAAATATGAGTAATAAGGGTGCGAAAATGGGAAATTGGTCTAAACTGGCTCCATACTGGTTCCTATTGTTTACGATAGGGTTCGGATGGTTTATACTCTCTCCGTTGGTTCCCATATTGGGCAAGGTTTTTGGAGTAAACCTGACGTCAATAATACTTCTGATATCCGCATATGGGTATACGATGGTGGTGCTCGGTCTGCTGGCCGGATACATATCAGCAAAATTCACGGTTAAAGCTGCACTGTATTCCGCAGCTATAATATCGGTCATAGGGTTGATAGGCAGGGCGATATCGCCTAACTATATTTCATTCCTCATAACTGGAATAATAGCAGCAATCGCATATCCGCTTGCAATGGCTCCTGTAGGCACTGTCGCAGACTCCATATTCAAGGACAAGTCTCACACGGTGATAGGCATAAGCGTTGGCCTTCTGTTCCTCGGCATGGCGTTCGGGGCATTCCTAGGTCCTGGCATATTCGCCGCACTCGGATTATCCGGTGCATTGTGGACCACAGTGGTGCTGGCTATAATAGCTGCAATATGGATAGGGTTCGGGATAAAGGGGTATCCTACGTTCTACAAGGGCAAATCGCTTAAGGGCTCGTTCAAGCCTGGCATGATAAAGAACTGGTACGTAGGCCTTTCAATATCCGCCGTATCCGTAATGTTCGGCGGAATAGCCTCGACGGTGCTGCTACTTCACAAGTTCAGCGTCTTAAGCGCACTGTCCTACGGTGGGCTTATGGGCGGCCTTGCATTCCTCGGCTCAGCTCTCGGCGCAATAATTCTGCCTCCGCTGTTTGAGAAATACAAGCAGTTCAGGCTCGGCCTGGTCTCTACCGGCGTGCTTATGTTTCTGGCAACCATTCTCATGGTGCTCGGGCTTTCGTACACAAGCGCCATAGCTGCAATAGCTGCGGGATTCTTCCTGTTCGGCTTCTTTGGAAACGCATATTGGTCAATGGCAATGACGTCGACAACCAACTACGTATCCAATCCAGCACAGGCAGGATTCGCAACATCCATGTACAGCGTTTTCACCAACCTTGGCGTGGCTTTCGTCCCAGTAATACTGGGAGGATACTTCGCCAGTTTTGCGACAATCGCAATAGGTGTGACTGCGGTACTGGTGCTGGAATTCATATCAATGGCTCTGTCTCCGATGCTGTTGGTGAAGAAAGCCGTGGCAAAAGTGAGCTCGTCAGCACGAGGAAGAAAGAGAAAACGTTGACCATACGAAACAGGTGCAATTGCTGCACCTGCTCTTTTTATTTTTTGTATTTTAGGCACTTACCTCAAGGTTTATTCCTTTTAGCATTCTCAATTCTGAGACTATGGGCTCAGAGCATAGCTCCGTTTTTCTTGAGGCGTTCCTGAAGATCCTTTACCGGCACATCTTTGGCCTTAAGCTCCTTATCAATCGCCATCTTTGACGCAGTCGCAGCTGCCTGCCCCATCGCCATTGCAGTGCCTGTGACTCTGGCGCTCGCCTGCGCGTAGAATTCCGCGCTAAGGCATCTGCCTATGGCAAAAAGGTTGTCTATGCCTTTTACCACTATGGAGCGGTAAGGCACTTCGTAAAATGAGCCATCACCACCTTTAAGGTGCGTGTAGATTACTCCCTTGCTCGGGTCATGCACTTCTATAGGGTGGCCGCATCTGGCTATCACGTCATCGAACTTCGCGTTGTTCAGCACGTCGTCCATCTTAAGGACATATTCTCCTACTGCCCTCCTGGTTTCCCTTAAGCCTATTGACGGTGCCGAATCGACAAGGTAAGCATCCTCGAATCCGCTGACTTCCTTCGTGAAAAATTCAATCGAGGAAAGAACCTGCTTCCTTGCGTCTTCTATGGCTTTAGCCATCTGGTTTCCATCCGTAAAATCATCTATGTCTACATGAGTCGCATTGCAGACGAATTCACCCTTTTTGCTTGTGTTGAACATGAACTCGGCATTCGCATATGGCAGGTAAAGCCCATATTTTTCCTTTGCCAGCTTCACGAAATCTGGTAGAACCCTGAAACGCTCAAGCCTTCCCTTTTCGTTGACGTTAACCGATACGAAATTTTGGTGCTCTATTGCAAACAGGATTATCCTCTCTTCATTTATATTGCCTATCCTGAAAGGCAGCGTAGCTTGCTGGTGTACGCCGGAATTTTCCATGCCCGACATGGTTTTCGCACCGGAATAAAATGCAATGTCTGCGTCTCCGGTGGAATCTACAAAAAACTTCCCTTTGACTTCGATATTGCTCTTCCCGGAAACGTATACTGAGGATATGCGGTTGCCTTCCTTCTTCGCCCCTTTTACAAGGCTTCCATAATAAACCGTTATGCCCTTCTTTTCCGCAAGCATGTCCAGAGTGAGCTTCATCTCGTCAGGCCTGAATGGTACGAAGTTTCCTGCTTGCCCGGCAGTGCCTCCGTTTTTCTTGAGCTCCTCGACCACTTCGTCTGCTATTCCACCGACTATCTTGCTTTTTCCGTCATAAGTGTACATGCCGAGAACAGAAAGAACATAGCCGTTCGTCCAATTGCCCCCGAGCATAAAATGCCTTTCTATTATTGCAGTCCTAAGCCCAAGGTTGGCTGCGCTAAACGCTGCTCCGATTCCAGCAGGCCCTCCTCCGCATACCACAACATCATAATCATCCATAATTACACCAATTAATTTTGCATGAAAAAGGCTAAATTATAAAATAAAAAATACCTTTATTTAAATCACCCATAAATAAATAATCGGGATTGGAATGGTAATACAAGACGAAGCCGACAAAACGGCATACGAGATACTTTCGAAATATCACTTAATAGCGGTTGTAGGGTGCTCGCGCAACGAGGGAAAGCCCAGCCACGACGTTCCTGAATACATGCAGTCGGCGGGCTACAAAATAATACCTGTAAACCCGAGCGCCGATATCATACTCGGGGAGAAAGCGTACAAAAGCCTGCTTGACATAAAGTTTCCTGTAGACGTTGTCGACGTATTCAGGCCTTCTCCAGAAACGCCAGAAATAGCGCGTCAGGCCGTGCAGATAAAAGCAAAGGCGCTGTGGCTGCAGGAAGGCATATTCAACGATGAAGCCAAGAAAATAGCAGAAGACAACGGGCTGCTTTTCATAATGAACAGATGCATGATGAAGGAGCACTACAAGCTCTTCTGAAGGCCTATTTTGCCTTCTTTATCTGCTCTACGCGCTTGTTCAGCATCTTGAAGAGCACTATTCCGTTATTGTGATCCTTGTCGCTGGCAGCATACAGCAGAGTTATGGGGTCAGTGCTCAAGGCTATATCTACAAGCTTCTCAAAAGCCGGGTTTTTCTTAAGCTCCTGCTCGTATTTCCTGCGGAACTCGGGCCATTTGTCATTCTCGTGGGCAAACCACTTGCGCAGGTCGTCGCTGGGCCCGACATCCTTGAGCCACAAGTCTATGTTGGATGTGCTGCGCCTTACCCCTCTCGGCCAAAGCTTGTCTATCAGTATGCGCGTGCCGTCCCTGATGTCGACCTTGTCGTAAACGCGCTTTAAGTATATCATCTAGATAAGAATACAAATACATATTTTTAAATCTTATTCCTTTCCTGATATATATACTTTTCATGCTCTGCGGTTGCCGAACTGGGCACGATTGCCAAAATACCTCGTCATATCGTTGCTGGCATTACAGAAAGATTTAAAAGAACTAACATAGAATAGCTATCGAAAGGCGATTAGAGCTATTGATAGGTGACTAAATGGGTTTCTTCGACAAAATGGGTAAGAATCTTGGTACTTCAAAGGAACTGGACATAGAGGAGTATATGAACTCCGAGGAAATGGCTGACGTGGACGTCATGAACGAGCCAGCGGATTTCTACGTGAAGCCCGTTATACTCAAGGAAGAGGCAGACATAGCCCTGATAGAAGCAGAGCTCGACAAGAGAAACATAATAATAGCGGACATCTCCGAGCTCATGAAGAGGGAGAACACGCGCAAGGACCTCATAGCGAAGCTGAAGGAGTACACTGCAAAGATAAACGGCGACATAGGGCAGCTAGGCGCTGACAAGATAATGATAACTCCTGCGAAAGTTAAAATAATAAAGTCAAAGAAGCAGCCTCAGAAGTGAGCCTGCTTTTTCTATTTTTTTCCGTTTCTGTTCTTTTTTATCCCGAATGCAACAAGCAGCGTAGCTATTTCGCTCTTCGTGGGTCCTGAACGCTCTACGATGTGCCTGAACGCGCGTTTCACCATGTCCTTTTTCCTTATCTCATTGTTTGCCTCTACAAACCTGCCGAAAAGCCCAAGAAGCATTTCTATATCTGCGCTTCCTGCGTACACGTTTCCGAAACCTTCGGCTGCTGCCTTGCTTACGTTGCCCTTAATCGCGTAAAGCAATATTGCCAAAGCATGCGATATGTTGAGCGTAGGGTATGAATCGCTGGCCCCTATGTAAACAACCGCGTCGCAGCCGGACATTTCCTCGCTGGTAAGCCCGGTGGTGTCCCTCCCTATCACTAAAGCCATTTTCTTGACCCTTCCTGATCCGAACTTTTTAACGAAATCGGAAAGCTCATATACGTTGCTCATTCCAGAATAAGCCTTCTGCCATATTGCAGTGGTGCCGATAACGGAAAAACCGCTAGTAGCTTCTCCGATGCTTTTGCATATTCTGGCGTTTTTTACTAGAGTATGCGCGTGCTTGGAATACTTTATGGCGTTCTTGCCGTTGTACTTGCATTTTGGGTTGACTATCCACAGCCTGTTGACTCCGAAGTTCTTGGCTATCCTGGCCATGTAGCCTATGTTAATCTGGTAATGCGGCTCAACTATCACAAGCCTGAACTGCATGATATACACCAACCATCTCAAAGCAGCAGAGCCAATATTCCCAAGATGTTTACCAGCACATGCGGTATTATCGTGGAATACAGGGAACGGGTGCGCTTGAACGCGTAGCCTGCTATCAGGCCGAAAACGAATGCGGCTATGAATTCAGATATCGAAGCGTAGCTAATGAAATGCAGTATTCCGAATATTAACGCGCTGAGTATTATGCCAATGCGCGGCACAAGAAAGCCCCTAAAAAGTATCTCCTCGTCTATCGGCGCAACTATAACAGCGAAGGCAAAGAAATAAGCGGGAAGCCCGCCAAGCAGCTGCCTGACATTGGTAGGCAGCGATATGTGAGTGGCCGCCTGAAATGCGCCTAGGCCGAGTTCTAGGAGCAGTATGGCCAGGAATACGGTTATACCGTAAGCCAGCGCCTTCCTGTTAATCGCCCTCTTTGACAGCCCCAATTCTATTATTATCTGCTTCAGGTTTTTTCCCTTGGCCATCATGTATGCGAACACTACGAGCGGGAAAAAGAGCGACAGGCCTATGCTCGAATCCGCATTCGCGGCGTTTATGCCTATTATGCCTTCAGCATACAGGTACGGGAAAAAGAATATCGATATTATTGAGCCAAGCAAAAGTATGTAAAACGCGTATCTTATTGAAGCCCTTTCCGGCATTGCCTTTTTGGCTGCCTTCCTTCCTGCAGGTTTTGGCCTCATTGCATTTTTTGGCTTTGACCTAACGTTTTTACGCTTAGCGCTGGAGGCCATCAAGCACCGCTCTTTTTCTGGCTCTTAAATTCTGTGTAGCCGCACTTGCCGCACGAATACCTGTCAGAGTGCTCGGCCATCCTGGATCCGCACTTCGGGCACATCTTGCCAGGCTTGTAAGCCTTGGCCTGTTTTTTCTTCCCTGCATCTTTCCCTTTTTTTTCAGCCATTCAAAACACCATCACTCCTTCTTCTCTCCTTCCTCTGCCTTTTGCCCTTTGCTCTCCGCCTTTGCCCGCCTGTCCAGCTTGTGCTTCTGCTCGTTCTGAGCCATGGCGTCAGCTGTCTCATACGATACTGCAGTGCCGCTGCACATCCTTTCCCCGAAAGCTTGATAAAGCCCCTTTATCAGCGTGGCGTCTGGGCTGACGTTCAGCTTCTTGCAAAGCTCCTTCTTCACCTGAGCCGCTGAAGGCGTCTTCTCTTCCCCTACAACCAAGAAGCTTATCTCGCGCCTCTTGAAAAGCTTGTTTTCCCTGTCGTTAGATATTTTAATTTCCATAAAAATCACTCGTTGCTGCCCAGTATCCTTGAAATGGCCCTCTTGCCCATGGCTTCCAGTACTTCTACCATCGTTCCTGATTCCAGCTTGCCCTTGAGCTCTTCAGGCACGGGCAGGTCAAAAACCTCATAAGTATCAGGGTCCATTAGCTGCGCAGTGGCATCAGTTGCGGACACTACCTGCGATTTCTTCTTCTTTATCACTGGCACCTCGGCATCTCCGTCGCTGGGCTTCAGCAGCGTCTTCTTCTGCCCGTCGAATATCCCTATCGCAGTGACGCGCATTTTTGCCGAACCGTGCTTCCCAGGCGAGCTGGTCTCTATGTCCACTACCTTGCACGGTATGTCGTCTATCACTATGAATCTGCCTACTTTAATCTCCTTCATCGAAGCCCTGAGTATCTCTCCTTCAGTCATCAAAATTACCAATAGCAGTTGTACATAGGATTAGTATACAAAAGTTATATAAACATTAGATAAAACCGAACCTAAACAAAGAAAAAATGCAAAGTAAGGGCGCATAAGCGCCCAAAACAATCAATAAATCCTGTCAACTCCAAGAAGGAACTCGCTGTTATACTCGGTGCTTACACTTTTCGGAATGCCGCTGCCCAGATTCGGCGTCACGCCGGTTACTATTGACATGACTCTTATCTGGTCGTTCATTTCCGGGCTCAGCCTTGATCCGAATATCACGTTGGCCTTTGCGTCCATCCCTTCCGTTACGCCTCGCCCAATCCTGGTCGCTTCGTCAATTGTCATGGATGTGCCTCCAGTCACGTGGATCATAGCGTTCTTGCCATTGGTTATGTCTACGTTCAGCAGCGGGTGCGACAGCGTGGACTTTATGGCCTTCTGCACTCTGTCGGTCCCGTTTCCGAATCCAAGATTTATGACTGCAGTGCCTCCGTCCCTGAGCACAGCCCTAAGGTCCGCGAAGTCTATATTTATCAGGCTCGGCAGAGTTATGACATCGGTTATTCCCTTCACGGCGTTGTAGGCTATGTTGTCCACAAGCTCGAAGGATTTTTCAACCGGGAGATTTGGCGCATAGCTCAAAAGCCTGTCGTTCTCCACTATTATGGTGGTGTCGGCATTCTTCCTGAGCTGCTCCAGAGACCAGTCTGCTTTTGTCTTCCTGCTCCTTTCAAGCGAGAAGGGATAAGTGACAAAGCCTATCACCAGCGCGCCTTCCTCCTTTGCGAGTTTTGCAATGACTGGTGCAGAGCCTCCTCCTGTTCCTCCTCCCATTCCTGCCGATACGAACACCATGTCGTAGCCCTTTATTGCCTCAAGGATTTCTCCCTGGCTTGCCTCTGCAGACTTCATTCCGATTTCCGGAAATCCTCCTGCTCCGAGCCCTCTGGTTATCTCCTTGCCTATCAGCAGCTTCTTGTCTGCTTTTATCATGTTGAGGTGCTTTGCGTCTGTGTTGATGGCTATGGTCGCAGCGCTCTTCAATCCGTTATTGTAAAGCCTGTTTACAAGGTTGCTCCCCTGTCCTCCGGCTCCTACAACTGCTATCTTGGCCCTGAAAAGTTCCTCATCATCCATATCAAAGTTGTTCATTTGCCCACCAATTAGCCTATCATCTCAAGGTCAGAGTACGAGCTCTGCCTCTTCTCCTCAAGCTTGCCGACTATGCTGCTGCCCCTTACGCCAGTGACTATTGCCACTATCTCGATCTGGTCATCATAACCGGGTATTAGCCTCGCGCCCCATTTTATGTTCGCTTTCGGGTCCATCCTGTCGGTTATAATCTCTCCGGCCTTTATCGCATCGCCTATTGTCAGCGACGCACCTCCAGATATGTGTATCAGGGCTCCCTTCGCGTTTTCAAAGTCCACGTCAAGAAGCTTGTTCTTTAGCACGGATTCGGCAGCTATGTTAACCTTGTCAGTCCCCTTTCCGCTTCCGACTGCTATGAAGCCTACCTGACCGTTGCCCATTATGGATCTCACGTCCGCGAAGTCTATATTTATCAGGCTCGGCTGGGTTATGGTCCATACCAGTCCGCCAATTGCCTTTGCAAGAACTTCGTCCGCAAGCGCGAACGCCTCGTTCATTGGGAGATTAGGCACGAGCTTTACCAGCCTGTTGTTGTCTATTATTATGACGCTGTCGCAGTACTTCCTAAGCTCCTGTATTCCTTCTTCGGCTTTTACCTTTCTTATTCCTTCAAGGTCGAAAGGATACGTCACCATGGAGACTACTATCGCGCCCTGTTCCTTTGCAATCTGTGCCGCCACTCTTATGGATCCCGTTCCTGTTCCTCCTCCCATTCCAGCGCACAGGAATGCAAGCTGCGCTCCTTCAAAAGCTTTTTCTATCAAAGGCCTGTCGACCTCGGCAGCCTTTGCTCCCAGAAGCGGGTCGCCTCCAGCACCCAATCCCCTGGTTAGGGTTTTTCCTATCAATATCTTGTTGATTCTGTCGTCGATTATCTTGAAATGCTGATAGTCTGTGTTGAAAGCTATGAATTCGGTTCCTTTGACTCCTGCTTTCACCAGCCTATTCACTATGTTGTTTCCGCCTCCTCCAAATCCTGCCGTTATTATTTTTATTTGGGAAGACCCCATCTCCTGTGTTTCGCTCGTCGAAGCGTTTCCACCCAGTATGTTGTTAACGAAGTCGCTCATTCAGATCGCCTTTTTTGGTCGAAAAAATTTCTCTGATAAGCTTTAAAAGCCTTTTGTTAGGCAAAATATTAATTGTAGTCCAGAATCGTGTACTCATCTAAATGTATATACTAGAGTAAAATAAAGATATATAAATAAAAATAGCAATACTGCCAAACAAATAAAGGCATCAATGTAAACCTATTTTGGCTCAGCTGTCAATTTATCGAATCGGTATAATTGCTCGCATTAACCTCTGACGTTGCCAGTATTGTCCCGTTGGTCCCCATGGCAGCATACAGCACGTTAGCAGTGTCTGTTGCATTGTATTTTATGATCCATGCGTTTGTTGAATTTATGCCGATTGAATAAAGGAACGAGTTTCCGGCCCTGTAATAGCTCGCGTATGCGTTGGTGCTGTTGTATCCGTATTTCCCTATATAATTCAATATCGACGCATTGCCTGATTCATACGCCCTCGTGATCGCTATGTACGGCTGCGATATCACATAGTCCGGCGCATAGCCGAAGCCGTACACCTTGCAATTCGAAGCGTAAAGAATTTCGTCGCTGGGCACGAGCGTAACAGCAGGGTAATCGAATCCTTCCGTCATGACTTCTGGGCACGCCCTGGTCGAATTGTAAACTACGTTGAGCACTACGTTCCAGCTGTTCGTTGTAAGGTTGGACTTTGACATGCTTATAACGCTGAACACCGCATTCGGGTACTCCTGCTGCATGTCTTTCAGAACCAGTGACTCCGCCTGTGCAGACGTCAGAGGCTTGGATACCGGGTGATATAAGAGCAGCAAAGCTCCGAATACTACGCCGAAAAAGAATATTATCACTATCGTGGCGATTGCTATTTTGCCGAAAAGATCCATGATAATGTATTCTAGGACAAATTTTATATAATGTGCATTTTGCGGCCCTTGCCGCTATTGCTGCTTCAGCAAGAGAAAAAGCAACACTGCCTTGGCTATCAGCAGCTTGTTCTTAGCCTGTTCCCAGACTATGCTTCTTGGCCCATCTATGACTTCTGCAGTTATCTCTTCGCCACGGTGTGCCGGAAGGCAGTGCATAACAAGCGCTTCTGGATCTGCGTACTCGAGCAGCTTTGAATTTACCTGATAATCTTTGAATATTTCTCTTCTTTTTTCGGCTTCGCTTTCCTGGCCCATGCTCACGAAAGTATCAGTATACACTATGTTGGCTCCGTCCAATCCCTCCTTCAGGCTGTCATAGACATAGACGAGCCCATGCTCCCTCGCCTTGTTGAAATAGGTATTGTTCGGCATGTAATCCTTCGGGCCCACCAACGATATCCTGCTGTTGAGCTTTGTGGCAGCCAGCATCAGCGAATTGGCGGTGTTGGTGGCTATGTCTCCTACAAACGCAATGCTTATGTCCTTGAAGTTCTTTATGTGCGAGTTCATGGTATACATATCAACCAGCGCCTGTGTCGGATGCTCGAGGTCAGTCAGGGCGTTTATCACAGGAACCGAGGAGCTCTCAGCCATTTCTACCATGTCGTCGTGCTTGTAAAGCCTCGCCGCTATGAAATCGCAGTAGCTGCTCAGCATTTTTCCTATGTCGGAGTAGCTTTCGCCCCTGCTCCTCTGCGTTGTAGCTGCGTCTATGTATATGCCCTTGCCTCCGAGCTGCGCGATTCCGGCTTCGAAAGAGGTCCTTGTCCTGGTAGAAGGCTTCTCAAAAAAAATGGCTAGAGTGGAATTTTCGCGCAGAGACGTCTGCTCCTTGTTCTCTTTTAAGTTGTCCGCTATTTCGAATATCTTCAGCATGTCTTCCCTTGAAAGGTCGTTAATGCTGAGTATGTTCATCCGAACTACCCGAAAATTGATCCGAATCCAGAGTTGGCCCGGTCTTCTTCATCGTGTATTGCCTTTAGCACTTTCTGCGAAGTCTCTTCGTCGGCCTTGGCGAAGCTTTCGTATTCCTGCTTGAGCCTGTCCTCTGCATTTTTCAAGAATTCGTCGTTTGCCTTTAGGTACAAATAGCATTTTTGCGGGTCGAGTCCGAGCGACGCCCCTTCCCTGAGGCCGTATTCCTGCCTTGCGAATATCACGTTAAGGCTTTTGTCATTCTTGAGCCTCTCTTTGGCTTCTTCAATGCGTTTCTGCAGCGCCTCAAACTGGTCCTTCATCTCCGGGTGCTGCTCCATGTATTTTTTGTCCTCGAATTCCTTTGGCATGTCCGGGAGCAGGTTCTTGTCCAGATAAGGATCGTAGGAGAGGGCTTTGGAAAGCTTGTCCATGGCCGTTTTGTCGAAGGAGTAAACCCTTTCAGACATGAAATCACGATATAAGCTTGGCTATGACAGTGCCTTCCCTTCCTGGCCTGTTCACAACCACTGCCTTGCCCATGTCGGTGTTTATTATCGTGCCCTTCGTTATGATGTTCTGCCTGGCGAAGTTCCTGTTGTCCTTGGACTCCAGCACTCCCTTTATCTCGAGCTTCTTGTAGCCTTCCTTGGTAAGGACGTTTACGCTCTTTGCTGCCTTCAGCCTGACTGTTTCGGAGCCCCCTCGCCTTCTCACCTGCTCCGCTACGTCGTTTGCCGCGAGCTTCGTGGCGCTGAAGTAATTTCCAGCGCTGCTCCTCCTCTTGTCCTTAAACTTTATCTTTCTCTTGCCGTTGCCAGAGCCCTTCGTTCTCGATGGGCCGTGCACCTGCCTGCTAAATTGACTCATAAACTCACTTTTTATACTAAAAGCAAATGAAAGAGATGCTTATATGGGTTAATTTGCATATATAAGCTTTTAAAATTTTGTATGTATTTCTGCAAAGCTATCAAGATTCGCCTGCCTGTCTTTGCCGCTATATCTATCATAATTCCTAAGCATCCTCTCGAGCTCCTCCTTTACGCTTTCCTTTTCGATCTCCATGTTGCTGAGCACTATGTTGGTGGTAATCTGCGCAGGCTCATGGTTCCTATCTCTGTAATAAAAAGGGCTCAGGTAATAAATGTTGAGCGTAGTGTTGCTTCTTGTCCTCCCTATTAAATGGTCGAAGTATTTTAGTACGGAAAGCTTATAGTTCAGCCCTGCGCCTTTGTCTATATCCATCTCGGCATACAGCACCGGGGCATTAACGCTGTGGGATGCCTTTTCTCTCGGATTCTTTGAAGCGTATGCGCTTAGCGTTGTATTTCCCGAAAGCTCATTATTCATAACTATTATTCTCTTCACTGCCTCCATCACGAACCTTCCGGAGTTATTTGAAGACATGCAAAGCACGCAATAGTCGTCCCCGTTTCCCGAAGCCTGCATGTCTATGTGGTACTTTCCGCTGCCGCGATCTGATACTACTCCTACCAAGTCTACAGAAAAGCTAGCAAAATGCGCTTTTTTATCGCTGCGCAGCAGCTCAACTGCGGAGAATGTGCTTACCTTGCTTGGAGAAATGCTGTGCTCCCTATACGTGTCGACATACATAAAAATTATCGCTGCGTCGGAAATATTTATTACTTTCGGCTAGCTATCTTCCTCAAATCTTTCCAGCTCCTTCAGCTGCTTGTCGCTTAGCTTGGAGAAAACAGGCTCAAGCGCTTCGAGGTTCAATTCTTTCAGCGGCTTCTCCAGATCCGAAAGCCTTGGATCCGATATGCCGAACCTATTTAAAATCTTGGCCGAAGCGCCAGGCGCGAATGGCCACATAAGCACACCTATCCTTTTAACTATGGAAACCATGCTTCCCAAAAGCTCCTTTGCCGTTGCTTCGCTGCCCTGCTTGACGCCTTCCTTGCCTATGAGCTCCCAGGGCTTGCTGCTGCTTATCATCTCATTGCCTGCGTCGGCTATGGCTACTAGGTCCTTGAGCGCCTCCCTCATTTTGAGTGCTTCGAAATCTTCGGCATACTTGCGGGTCAGCATGTCAACCCCTTCCATATTTTTAGCTTTCTCTGTGAGCTCCGAGGCTTTGAGCCCTGAATTCTTGAGCAGCGTGAGCACCCTGTGCACGTAATTGCCTATCTTGTCGTTCATTATCTTGTTGACAACTTCAACGAAAAGTGCTATGGTGAAATCGTTGTCCGAGCTTTCTGGCGCAAGGTACATAAGCGCAAACCTCCAGTAATCCGGGCCGGCTATTTCTAGCGCGTTTTCCATGTTGAGGCCTACTCTCCTGCTCTTGGAAAACTTGAGCCCTTTTGCAGTAAGGTACTCGTAAGCATATATGGTGTGCGGGAGAACAAATCCCAGGCCCGAGCCTATTAGTATGCCGGGCCACATCATCGTATGGAACTCTATGTTGTCCTTTCCCATAAACTGTATAAGCTCTGTGTCTGGGCCTTTCCAGTAATCCTTCCACTTCTCGGACCACTCCATGCTTATCCCTATATAGCCTATAACTGCGTCGAACCACACGTAAAAGACCTTGTCCTCGAAACCCTTCTTTGGCACAGGGAAGCCCCACTTCATCTCCCTGGTTATTTCCCTGGCTTCCAATCCCTGCTCAAGATAGCTAACCGTCTTGTTGGCAGCGTTCCTGCTCCAGGTGCCCATCCTCATCCTGACAAAATCAAGTATCTCCGGCTGCAGCTTGTCCAGCTCTATGGCCAGGTTGACTGTCTTCCTGAATTCTATGTCCTTGTTGTGGCACAGTCCGCAGTACGGCTCTACGAGCTCCTGCGGGCTTAGCAGCCTTCCGCAGTTGTCGCACTGGTCCCCTCGCGCCCCTTCAAAGCCGCAGTAGGGGCATTTTCCCTCTATATACCTGTCGGTCAGGAATCTCTTGTCTATGTTGCAGTAGGGCATGACGGATTCCACTTCCTTTATGTATCCGTTCCTGTCCAAAGCCTCGAATATCTCGTACACTGCCTTCTTGTTGCTCTCTGAGTTGGTCTTGCCGTAATGCGTGAAACTGCATCCGAAGCTTCCAAACACTTTCTTCATGCGCTCGTGCACGCTGTCGGACAGGTGCTCGGCGCTTACGCCCTCCTTGAGCGCCCTTATCTCTATGGGCGTGCCGTGCTGGTCAGAGCCGCATATGAATATGGAATCATAGCCCGCAAGCTCCGCATACCTGTGGAAAACGTCAGCAGGCAGTATCGACCCTACGAAATTGCCGAGATGGGGTATTGCCTCCGAATACGGAAGTGCCGAAGTTATTATCATTTTTTTGGTATTGTGCTGCATCTATTCTCACGCCGCCGCTTGAATGCTATAAATATATGACAGAAGCCTATAAATAATTTAAAGCACAATCCAATTCAGGCTGTTCCTTTAGTGCGGCTAATCGGGTGCTTAACGTTGGAAGATGCTGTAATATCTGCAATAAAATCGCGCTTCGATGAATTCCTGGAAATGTACTACAGGGAAGAGATAGACGACATAATAGTCGCATTTCCGGAGAAGCGAAGCCTTGCGGTCAGCATAGCGGACCTTGCCAAGTTTGACCCCAACATGGCTAGCGAGCTTGTCAACAATCCGGACGTTGTCGTGCGCGGTGCCAACGAATCGCTCAAATCCAAGCTTTCGGACATACAATTGGGCATACACGAGCCGCACGTGAGGTTCTACGGGCTTACGATAAACAACCCGCTGGTACAGGACGTCGGCTCATCATACATATCAAAGCTCATCACTCTGGACAGCCTCATAGTGAAGAGGTCAGAGATTAGCCCTCGGGTCAGGATAGGCGTATACGAATGCACTTTCTGCGGCGCCAGGCAGACCGTCCAGGCGGACAAGGACCCTGTGCCGGAAATATGCAAAGAGTGCAAGAGGAAATCGCTCAAGCAGGTCCCGGAGGAATCGCAGTTCATAAACCTGCAGAAGATAGCCGTGCAGGACCCGCTGGAAAAGCTCAGGGGCAACACCCCCACATGGCAGCTCGAGGTATGGCTGGAAGATGATTTAGTCAATACGGTAATACCCGGAGACAGGATAGAGCTTACTGGGGTGCTAAGGATAAGGCCGCGCAAGAACCAGAGGGGCAAAACCGAGCAGAACCTGTATACAATGTTCGTCGAGTCAATTTCCATAACGCCAAAGCAGAAGGAGTTCGCCGAGCTCTCCATAACCGAAGAGGAGGTAAGGGACATAAGGGAGCTTTCCAAGGACCCGCAGATATTCGAGAAGATAAGCAAGTCTATAGCCTCGTCAATATACGGCCATGACGAGATAAAGCAGGCGGTGACACTGCAGCTCTTCGGAGGCACGATGGGAAAAACCCTGGTCGACGGAGGCATAATCAGGAGCGACATGCACATAATGCTCATAGGCGACCCAGGAAGCGCAAAGACGAGAATACTGCAGTCGGTGTCGCAGCTTGTGCCCAAGGGAATATACGTAAGCGGAAAATCTGTCACAGGCGGAGGATTGACCGCAGTGGCCGAAAGGGACGATTTCTCCGAGGGAGGCTGGACGCTGAAGGCGGGCGCTCTAGTCCTCGGCTCAGGCGGCATAGTCTGCATAGACGAATTCGACAAGATAGGGCAGGACGACAAGGCAGCCCTTCACGAAGCTTTGGAATCCCAGACAATAAGCGTAGCCAAGGCCGGCATAATAGCCACTTTCAGCGCAAGGGCGGCAGTGCTTGCGGCAGCGAATCCAAAATTCGGCAGGTTCGACCCGCACCAGTACCCTGCAGAGCAGTTCGACATACCGCCGACTCTGCTTTCAAGATTCGATTTAATATTCCCGATAACCGACGTGATGAACGAGGAGACGGACCGCAACATAGCAAAGCACATACTGGTGCAGCACGAAGCCGCAGGCGCAAGGCTCGCAGACATGAAGGATTTCGAGCAGGTGGAGGAGCCTCCCATAAGCCACGATTTGCTGCGAAAATACATTGCTTATGCTAGGAAGCACATAGCCCCAAGGCTGAGCCAGGAAGCAAGCGACCACATACAGAAATATTATGTTGATTTAAGGAAGATGGGCATGAGGCAGGGTGCTGTGCCTATAACTCCAAGGCAGATTGAGGGCCTCGTAAGGATGAGCGAGGCGAGCGCCAAGAGCAGGCTTTCTGACGTGGTTGAAATATCTGATGCAGAGCTTGCAATAAACCTGAGCAGGTTCATGCTCAAGTCATTGGCCCTAGACACCGGAGGGCGCATAGACATAGACACAATCCTTACCGGAATGCCAAGGGAGAAAGTGGACCGCATGAACTCCATACTCAACATAATAAAGAAGCTTGAGCAGGAGGACAGCAACATAAAGATGCAGCGCGTCATAGAGGAGGCTGAAGCTTCTGGCATAGACTCGGCTACCGCGAGCAAATACCTGTCGGAGCTTGAGCGCTCCGGAGACATATACAGGCCCAGGCAGGGAGTGATAAAGCTCGTCCACCACGAGGCAGACTAAGGTGTATCGTTGGAGAATAGGCTAATAGAAAACAGGCAATTGGTGGGAATACTCACGATGTTCATGATTGTGCAATTCGCCGGCATAACGCTTGCCGCATTGTCGTTCAACGGTGCAACGTACCAGGAGATTGCAAGCTCGCAGATTGTGAGCGGCCCTTCAAATGCGCTTCTTCTGCTGGGCTACATAATATTTCTTGCAGTTGTGATGATACTCATATTCAGGTTCTACCACGGCGCCAAGCTTTTCAGGGTCATAGAAGGGGTCGTAATATTCATAGCCTCATTCTACGTGTTCCTGATACTTCTGGATTATCTGATTCAAAGCGCCAACATGGCTGCAATCGGCGCAGCCATTCTAGCAATACTTCTTGTCGCAGCAAAAAACAAATGGGTGAAGCTGAAGAACGTGGCTGCGATAATAGCAAGCATAGGCGTGGGCGCGGTCCTCGGATTCGGCTTCAGCTTCCTGGCAGCAATAATATTCATGGGCCTTCTTGCGATATACGACTTCGTAGCGGTGTTCATAACAAAGCACATGATAACCCTGGCAAACGTCGTGACTGACAACAATCTCGCATTCATGGTTGACATGAACGAAGTGGAAGCGGTGCCAAAGTCCAACTTCAGCAAGAAGGAGCTTTCAGAGTACAACAAATACGTGAAGTCATCGGGCCAGCGCGGGAAGAGGATACTGTCGGTGATGAAGAAAACTGGCAGCATGGGTATGGTGCCTATATCGGCAAACGTTGCGCTTGGGACGGGTGACCTAGCAATTCCGCTGATGGTCGCAGTATCCGCATACAAGCTTACCCTGAGCTTTGTGCCAAGCTTCTTCATAGCGCTGGGAGCAGTGCTCGGGCTTATACTTACGATGTTCATACTCAGGAAGTACAAGCGTGCGCTTCCTGCTATACCTCCTCTATTTCTCGGGGTCCTTATAGGCTTTGCTCTTTACTACTTCGTCTACTACGTCGTTTAAATCCCAGAAGAACCTTATCGATTTTATGTAATCCTTGGATTCGGCAATGTCTATGCTATTGGATATCGCTGCCCTATACATGCGCCAGGAATACCTCTTGTCCATTAAAACCAGCACGGCCCTGTCCTTTTCGCTGCGGACGGCCCTTCCGGCAGCCTGCACCGCTTTTACCACTGCAGGTATTATGTATGCGTAGTCCATCCCTTTTCCTTCGAATCTCTTGTCGAGGTAAGCAATCCTCGCCTTAAGCTCAAGGTCCGGTATGGTGAGAGGTATCCCGACTATTACTATGCCCTTAATGGAATTGTTCTTATAATCAACGCCTTCGCTAAGGCTTCCTCCCATTACTGCCATTAGCGTGGCTCCATCATCATCCATGAAGCGCTTCAGCAGCGCTTCTATAGCCGGGCTTTGCATATCTCTTCTCTGCGTATATTTTTTCTCTGCATTAAAGTGCCTGGATACTCCGTCCAAAACCGTAAAGCTTGGGAAGAAAACAGCAAGGTTCCCTGGCATGTTCCTTCTTATTTCTTCTATCCTCTTTGCCATCATCATGTACTGCTCGTTGGATCTCTGCGAGAACTTTGTCGTGAAGTTCTCGTCGATGAAGGCGATTTTGTTCGGCTTCGGAAATGGCGACGCGTAGCTTTTGGTCTCCGAATTTGCAAGGCCGAACATGTCGGCATACATCTTCACCGGCTCCATTGTTGCGCTCATGAATACGTTGGCATAGGCTTCCTGCAATATGGGCAGAGCCCTGTCTGGGTAAAGGCAGCTCACGTTTAGCCTTATCCTTCCGTTCCTGTTGACAACTATCTTTGCAGAGGAATCGTCAGCATCAAGGAAGCCCTTTAGGAACCTAGCAACGTGCAATATGGCAGACCTCTTGGCGTTCTTGGCCTGTATGTATTCGAGGCCTGCCTTTTCCAACGAATCAATCAGTTTTTCATATTCGCTCTCCATGAATTCCGTCATGTCCTCTTTCTCAACAAAAGCCTCGGGCATCTTGGCTCCGAGCTTCTTGGAAGCGAGCTTCTTTATGGCGAACTTGAGGTAATCGAGGTCTATGCTGCTGTTTATGGCCTTGAGCTCCCTCTCGGCAGCATCAATCCCAAATTCGGATATGGAGGTGCTGAAGTAGGCGCTGGCTATGTTTATCAGGTTGTGGGATTCGTCCCATATTACTATGGCGTTGTCTATGCTGTGGCCTATCTTTTTTAGGAAGGTTCCCTTGTTGTATGGGTTGAGCAGATGCGAATACCCTGCTATTATGACTCTGCAGTTCTTTGCGTATTTAGTGGCTATCTCATATGCGCACACTCCCTTGCCGTATGAATAATCGAGCAGCGCGTTGTGGCCGCTCTCTATGGATTCTGACAATCCCATTTCGTTTATGCTGAAGTTTTTGGCTTTGGAAAAGTAGGCGCATTTGCCTGATTTTACTACGCTTTCGCATGCGCTGTAAAAGGCGTCGCTCTCTATGGAGTTGACTTTGTCGTTTATGCATATGTTGCGCTTCCCGACTATGTCAGCAAAGCTGAAATCCAGCCCAAATTTCCTCTTTATCCCTAAAACCGCCTCCATCGCTATCTTGTGCTGCGATATTTTAGGCGTAAGGAAAAAAACGTCAAGCCCTCTCTTCAGCGCAAATGTAAGCGCAGCCCCAAGAGACGCGTCGGTCTTGCCTATCCCTGTAGGCGCGTTTATGAATATGTCGCGCCTCTGCTCCAGGGCGGAATACACGTCGCTTATCATCGCTTCCTGGTTTGGCCTTGGCTTGTCGAACCTGAACAAATAGTCCATAGCTTATTTTCTCATGGAAGGGATATAAACTTGAGCGTTATCTCCTGCTCTTGCTGCCTTTCCTATTCTTGCGTGTGCCTTTTTTCCTGCCCTTCGGTGCCGTGCGTGGCCTTTTCTTCTTTCTCGTGCCGCGCTTCAATGCTTTCTTCCTGCTTGCTGATGAAGGCCTCTTTACTGCAGCTTTGGCTTTTACCGCAGAAACATGCGACCTGCCTTTTGCTGCCTTTCTGGGCCTTTTCATGTATGTAAATGCCGCAATTACTATGGCTATTACCGCTATTGCAAGTATGATGAGAATTTCAACAGTGTAATTGGTCTTCGGTGCGGTCGCTACTATGGTGACTATCTTTGCAACTCCCTCATCTATCACTGCTCCTCCAGTGCTGCTTGAAGTTGAATTTACCACTACTTCAAGCACGCCCTGCCATTTCATTCCTGGCGTGTTGTTCTTGGCCGGAAGGTATACGTTGACACGGACTTTTATCTGCGAATTTGGCGGTATGGTTCCAGACATCGGGTAAGCAGTTACTATGGGCTCCGTTGCATTTTTTGCAGTGGTCTTGAAATTTGTTACTATCGTCTTGAACGGTATCGGTGTTGCTCCTTCGTTTATGAAGGTATAATTGTAGCTGTAGGTTCCACTTATGTTGACATAAAATGTGGGTTCGCCTGCAACCTCCCCCAACTGCGCATGTGCGGTAGTTGAAAGAATAGAAAAAGAAAAAACTGCCAAAAGCGTTGCAATAGCAATTAATTCCAAGAATCGCATTTGGCACACTTCCTGTTCAGCAGCTGTTCTCTATCACTATTGTCTGCGTGTACGTTCCAGCAGGTATAGCTCCAGGAACATTCAGCCCGAAATATATGCTGTTGTACGGATCGTTAGATGTAGTTGTAGGTGTTGCTATGGTTATTCCAGTTATTGCTGGTGTTGCTGAAAGCGGGTTTGCAGTAAGGAATGTGTTTGAAGACGTAGCACTCCAAGTGGTGTTAGATACTCCAAAGAAGTTGGATCCGCTTATCCAATTGCCACCCGAGACAAGCACGTTGGCTGCCGCGTTCCCATTTGGGTCGCTGTCAGTCACTAGCACGTTGTCAGCATGCTGGGCAGTAGGGTACAAGCTTCCGAATGATATTGCGTTCGAGCTTAGGCTAATGTAGCATACCGATTCGACAGCAACGTTTGCTGTTACATTGCTCGTTGTATTGGCGAATGCCACAGAACCGAGCGCCAAAGCCAATGTTCCGCTAACAATAAGCAAGCTTGCCATTATGGCTAAAAATGACTTGAGTCGTGTTTTCACTATATTCAAAGGATCACCTTCGCTTATTCTTATGGTAATAAAGTATTAAAAGCTTTATATGTCCTTGAAGGGATATTTGCTTTGTCCTGATTGCATTTCAGCAGCTGTTCTCTATCACTATTGTCTGCGTGTACGTTCCAGCAGGTATAGCTCCAGGAACATTCAGCCCGAAATATATGCTGTTGGAAGAGCTGGGCCCTATTTCTATACCTGTGCCTTTTAAGCTTCCAGAGAGGAGATTCGAGCCAAATATGTCCAAAGGTGACGAACTCCAAGAAGTGTTTGCAGCTCCAAAATTTGAGGATAAACTTGTCCAGTTTGTCCCTGACAGCAAAACGTTTGCAGTTGCGTCTCCGCTATTCGTATCGATGATCGGCACGTTATCGGGATACACTGTCTCAGGGTTTAAGCTTCCGAAAGATATCGCGTTAGTGCTCAGGGATATCGTACAAACTGGCGGGCTGAACTTTATGGTCGTCGCATTTCCGGCTATCAAGGTTCCTGCATATGTCGAAGGGGTGTAATTATATCCGTTGATGAGAACGTTTCCAACTGTATAACTGTGGGCCCCTGGAACCGTATCAAAGCCTATGAAATTCCCAGTGCTTGAATTTTTGTATCCGTCATAGGTAATGTTCCATGATGTGCCGGATGGCAATCCCGATTCATAAAATTCGGTTATGCCGTTATAGCTAGCAGTTATTATGCCGTTGCCTATTACAGTAAGATTCGTAGTCTGCGCATATGCATTCTGCACCGTAAGGTTCGCATTGCTTATGCTCCAGTTCGTGAATACAAAGTTATTGGGCGGATTTGCGGCTATGGTACCTGTCCCAATGACATTTGTCGTCTGTCCGTTTGCAAAAGTTTTTCCGTTAGTAGTTATGGTCCCTGCTGTAGGGTTGTTTTCCAAAGCCAATGTATACGGTGGGAAAACGTAAGCTGCCATTGCGAAATTCTCCCCGCTAGAAACACTATCAACAACAGAATATGTGCCTGCCTTCTGTCCCTGGCATATTGCAATGTAAGCAGATTCAAGCCCGTCTGCACCATACTCTATGCCTTTGCTATAGCAGCCGCTCAAGGTGCTTGGTATTCCTGATATCTCCCCTCCACCGGAGCTTATGGCAATGACTACCAGAGAATCTGTCTCATTTACTTTGTAATCAAGCGTGCCGCTATAAGTAAAAGAACCGGAATAAAGCGAATAGGATGGCTTTGCGTAAACTCCTGCTGCAGCTTCAGCCAAATCCGGCCCTGTTGTAGTTTCCGTACACGCGTCTGTGGTTTGTTCACCTATGTAAGAATCATCGCCGCCAGAATATTGGTCTACGGTGCCCGTGGTGTAAGTAACTGCGGCCGTTCCTGCTCCCCCTGCGCATATATAAGTGAGATAGTTTGCAGGAGCATAAGCAGTCAAAGTGTCTGTAGTGCTGGAATCGAGTGCCTCTGCGTTGTTTACTGTATAAAGCTTTGGGGTTATGGAAAAATTGCCGGTTTTCGATGCGCTTGTATAGTTTCCATTACCTGCCGTCTCGAAAACAATGCTGTAATTGCCCGTGCTTGCAGACGTTGTATACGTATTGCTGGAAAATGTGGAGGCGACGCTCGCATTGTTGACGTAAAGAATGCCTTCCAATTGGTTTGCATACGTGCTTATGCTGAAATCTA